>NZ_CEWOCJ010000006.1:0-164265 GCF_982512915.1 Flaviramulus sp.
ATGTTTATTTAAACTTAAAATAACTTTAAGTAAATATGATTTAATTTTAATAACGTAGCTTTGTGAAAAATAAATAGCAATTCTTCTCCTAAAAAAAATGCTATTTAATAACACAAATTTCCAGTATCTTAGGAAATAAATATGATTACAATTAATACATGACAAAAAAGAAAAAAGGAAACTCCAAAAATAAAGGAATTTCTAACCTAACAAATACCATCTTAAGTATTCTAAAAAAAGAAAGAAATCAAAGTTTTAACTACAAACAAATAGCTGCTAAACTTGGTGTTAATGATGCTAGTAGCAGAAATCAAATTATAAAAAAACTACGCGATTTACAAGGTAAGCAAGAAATTGAAGAAGTAGAACGTGGTAAATTTAAAGCTATCATTAATACAGAATATCACAAAGGTATTTTAGATTCCCAAGCTAGAGGTTCTGGTTATATCATTTGTGATGATTTTGAAGATGACATATACGTGGCATCCAATAATATAAATAAAGCTTTAAATGGAGATGAAGTAGAATTTTATGTTTACAAACGTAGGCATCGTGGTAAACTTGAAGGTGAAATAACTCAAGTTTTAAAAAGAGAAAAGAGTGAATATGTAGGCGTTATCCAAATACAAGAAAAAAAGAATTTTGCTTTTGTTGTTGTTGATAATACAAAAATGAATAAAGATATTTTTGTACCTATTAATAAAACTTTAAAAGCTGAAGATGGTGATAAAGTACTCGTAAAACTTGAAGATTGGCCAGAAAAAGCCGATTCTCCATATGGTAAAGTAATACAAGTTTTAGGGAAACCAGGCGATCATAATACGGAAATTCATTCCATATTAGCCGAATATGGTTTACCTAACGAATTTCCTGATGAAGTAGAAGATTTTGCTAATAAAATTGATACTGCTATTACTAATGAAGAAATAATTAAACGTCGTGATATGCGACAAACTTTAACTTTTACTATCGATCCAAAAGATGCTAAAGATTTTGATGATGCCTTATCTTTTAAAGTATTAGATAATGGTTTATTTGAAATAGGTATTCACATCGCAGATGTATCACATTATGTTCAAGAAGCGACTGTTTTAGATGATGAAGCTTATGAGCGTGCTACCTCAATTTATTTAGTAGATAGAGTAATACCAATGTTACCAGAAATATTATCAAACAATGCGTGTTCTTTAAGACCAAACGAAGAAAAATTAACTTTTTCTGCAGTGTTTGAAATAAATGAAAAAGCCGAGGTTAAAAATCAATGGTTTGGTAGAACAGTAACTTACAGTGATGCGCGTTTTGCTTATGAAGAAGCACAAACTATTATTGAGAGTAAAACGAATGTAATACCACAAGAGGTTTCTTTAACAGGCTTTGAGTATAAAACAGAACAAAATATTGCAGATGCTGTTTTAAAATTAGATGAATTAGCTAAAATAATGCGAAGAAGACGTATGAAAGAAGGTGCTATATCCTTTGATAAAGTTGAAGTTAAATTTAATTTAGATGAAGAAGCAAACCCAATAGGAGTGTATTTTAAAGTTAGTAAAGATGCCAATCATTTAATTGAAGAATTTATGCTACTAGCAAATAAAAAAGTAGCAGAATTTATTGGCAAACAAGCACCAAAAAAAACATTCATATATCGTATTCATGACGAGCCAGATGATAGTAAACTTGCAGCGTTACAAAATATTGTAGGCCGTTTTGGTTATAAACTAAACTTTAAAGACAGAAAAAGTACAACAGCTTCTTTAAATAATTTACTAAAAGAAGTTAATGGTAAAAAAGAGCAAAATTTAGTAGATACACTGGCTATTAGAAGTATGAGTAAAGCGGAGTACTCTACACAAAACATTGGACATTACGGTTTAGCATTCGATTATTATAGTCATTTTACATCACCAATACGTCGTTATCCAGATGTTATGGCACATCGTTTACTACAACATTACATAGACAATGGTAAATCAGTAAATGAAGAGTTTTACGAAGAAAAATGTAACCATTCAAGCAACATGGAAAACTTAGCAACAAAAGCTGAGAGAGATTCTATAAAATACATGCAAATCAAATTTATGGAAGATCATAAAGATGAAGCATTTGTTGGTGTAATATCTGGTGTAACTGATTGGGGAATTTATGTTGAAATAATTTCTAATAAATGTGAAGGAATGGTAAGTGTGAGAGATATGAAAGATGATCATTATGCTTTTGATCAAGATTTGTATGCTATGGTAGGGCGAAACTCAAAAATCATGTATCAACTTGGTGATGAGGTTATTGTAAAAGTTAAAAATACAGATTTAGTAAAAAAACACCTCGATTTTAATTTGATTGGAAAGCCAGAATAAAATTTTAAGGTTCGTATATCGTTTATGTACATTGAAAGTTGCGTGTTTGTGTGAGAGGATTTTTCTTCGGAAAATTAGAAGCTAGCAAACGAGCAACTAACTTTGGTTTAGTATAAAACTAACAATTTTCTATATAATGTGTTTTGTGTAGTTTTTTAACATCCAGGACAGCTTATTACTATTGGTTCAATTATTTCAATTAATTCAGATTTCTTTGGTTTTTTAGGTAATTTCCATCCATCTTTTTCTGACCAGTATTTTTTCCGTTTCTTAATGTTTTCAATTCTTTTTTTGCTTCGTGTTTCCAAAACGAATTAGGATATTCCTTAATCAAAAACTCATAATCTGATATTATCTGATTTGGTGAATTTGACAATTCTGATAGAACTATTTTTTCATAAACTTTAAAAGGTTTTATAAATTCAGAATTTACAGAGTCCAGACTATCCACTAATATTTTATTTTCGATATTAGTAATTCGGTTTTCTAATTCGCTCAATTTCTCAGTCTTGTTACAAGAAGTAACAAATAAGAAAATTAGAAATAATAAAATACTATTTTTCATTTATTGTTCATTTTTTTAAATTACACACATCAACTTTATATGAAATCGTTTTATCTACCGATGTTGAACTAAATTATGTTTTTTTCTGACTAAGTCAAGTTTATCTATTTTCATGTTTGTTTAATTAAGTGTAACTTTAAATTCATTTTAGATACCAATACTAAAAACTATATAATCATGATATTAACAACAACAAATTCAATTGAAGGCCATAAAATTGAAGCTTATTTAGGAATTGTAACAGGAGTTTCCAGTCTGTTAAAAACCTCTTTCTCTTTTAAAACGGAAAAAAATTTAAATATGATTTCTGGTATCATTAATAAAGCAAAAGAGGAAGCGTTTCAACTTTTAAAAATAAACGCTACTAAGTTAAATGCCAGTGCTGTTGTGGGTATTTCTTTAGATATGGAGACAGAAGGCGGAACTTATGTTTTTGTTTCTGTAACAGGTACAGCTGTAAAAATTAAATAAGAAAAACACAATAAATGATAATGTTTTACTAAAATTTTCAGCAATGGAATAATTCTTGATAATTTTACGTTAAACAATAAATAAATCAAACTCATGAAAACATTAGTTAAAATTCTTGTTCTATTTATCACCACAACAATAATCGCCCAAAATACCATAGAAAAAACTGTAGGTGAATTTACCGAGCTTAAAGTGTATGATTTAATCAATGTAGAATTAATAAAATCAAACGAAAATAAAGTTGTTATATCTGGAGAAAACAAAGAAGACGTTTTAATAAATAACAAAAACGGGACTTTAAAGATCAAAATGAAATTAGAAGAAGCTTTTGATGGAAGTAAAACAAAAGTGAAATTGTATTACACTACCGTTGATATTATTGATGTTAACGAAGGTGCTAAGGTAACCTCTGAAGACACTATTAAACAATTTGAAATTGACTTAAAAACCCAAGAAGGAGGTATTATAAAGGTGCCTGTAGATGTAAATTACACCAATATAAAAGCAGTAACTGGAGGTGTTATTGAAACATCTGGAACTTCAAAAACCCAAAATATATCTATATTAACAGGAGGTGTTTATAAAGGAGAATTATTAGACACTGAAAAAACAGAAGTTAACATTAAAGCAGCTGGAGAAGCTTATGTAAAAGCGTCAAAATTAGTTGATATTAAAATTAGAGTAGGAGGGGACGTTTTTGTTTACGGAAATCCAGAAACAGTTAACGAAAGTAAAGTTTTAGGAGGTCGTGTAAAAAGAATCGATTAATAAGAAATTTAATAAAAAGAGACACAAGCCTGCGTTTTCGCAGGTTTTTTTATTTATAACATCTAATAAAAAGCAGTAAAATATTTCTTTACTTTGTGTAAAGCTTCTTTTTTGATTATGATTGATGATATTTTTAGAGCGATTCCCTTTGGTATTATATTAGCCTTTACAATTGGTCCTGTTTTTTTTGTTTTACTTGAAACCAGTGCTACTAAAGGTTTTAAAAGTGCTTTAATTTTTGATGGCGGAGTTATACTGGCAGATATTGTTTTTATTTTAGTAGCGTTTTTTAGCACAAATAAACTTTTAGAAAAAATAAAAGATGATCCTAATTTTTTAATTTTTGGAGGTGTTTTACTCGTTACTTATGGTATTATATCATTTATAAAAACCTCAAATTCTTTTAGAGAAATAGTTAAAGAATATCACAGAATAGAAATTAAAAAAGGCTACGGAAAGCTTTTTTTAAAAGGCTTTTTATTAAACTTTATCAATATAGGAGTTTTATTAGGTTGGGTTGCTTTTATTGTTCTAGCAACTTCATTTACAAGTTCTAAAAACGGTGTAATTGTATTTTTAAGTACTATTTTAATCGTATATTTTTTAGTAGATTTAGTAAAAATAGTGATTGCTAAAAAACTTAAAAATAAATTGACACCTAGACTGATCTTTAAAACAAAAAAAATAATTGCTTTAGTTATTTTAGGTTTTGGTATTCTACTATTAGTTCAGGCTTTTTTCCCTAAAGAAAAGGAATTAATAAAAGAAAGATTAGAACAAATGAGTCCTATAAAAGAAAAGCTTTCAGAAGAATAACTGAAAGCTTTTTTGTTTTGAGGCGTCAAGCGGATTCGAACCGCTGTGGAAGGTTTTGCAGACCTCTGCCTAGCCACTCGGCCATGACGCCAATTATGCTGCAAATGTAAAAAAAATAAACACTTTATAATACTTAAAACTATTTTTTACGCTTCTCAGACATTTTTATTGTTACTTTGGTAACATCTCCACCAATTGGCGGGTTTAATTTACTTACCCAAACAGTAGCTTTTTTTACTAATAGGTCTTCATTAAAAATTCTACCTAAAATACGTTTAGCAACAGTTTCTAGAAGATGTGAAGCTATAGCCATTTCTTCTTTTATTATTCGGTTTAAAAACACATAATCCACAGTATCAGATAATTGATCTGTTTTTGATGATGTTTGTAAATTGGCTTCCACTTCCAAATCAACCCTGTAATCACTACCAATTTTTGCTTCTTCTTTTAAACAACCATGGTATGCAAATATCCGAATGTTTTCAACTTTTATAATACCCATTAGTTTGTAAATAAATCAAAAATATTACTTATTGCGCTCGTTTTTGCTTTATAAAATTCGGTATAAGTACAGTTAGTACACGTAACAGAGCTAAATTTTTTATTCTGAACATCAAAAATTTTAGACCATATTCCGCCCGTAGCTCTCATTTCACTTAAATTGTATTCTAAATTACCACATTTCGGACATTGGTAGTTTGTGTTTTTCATTTTTAATTAGGATTTGATTATACTTAATAATTATAAGTAATCAATTAATAATATTTGTTACGCTTATTAAACTTATTAAGCTAAAATAGCTTGAATTTACGTAATTTTGAAGCTTATTTAGTTGAAATAAATAACAAGCATGTCTGAAGAAAGAAAATCACTCAATTTTATTGAGCAAATAATAGAAGAAGATTTAGCAAACGGAATGTCTAAAAACGATTTGCGTTTTCGTTTTCCGCCTGAGCCTAATGGCTATTTACATATTGGCCACACCAAAGCTATTGGTATTAGTTTTGGTTTGGGCGAGTATTATAATGCACCAGTAAACCTTAGGTTTGATGATACTAATCCAGCAAAAGAAGAGCAGGAATATGTAGATGCTATTAAAGCAGATGTTGCTTGGTTGGGTTATAAATGGGATAAAGAATTATTTTCTTCAGATTATTTTCAACAACTTTATGATTGGGCTGTTATGCTCATTAAACAAGGTAAAGCCTACGTAGATTCCCAATCAAGTGAAGCTATGGCTGAACAAAAAGGCACACCAACACAACCAGGTATTGATGGACCTTTTAGAAATAGAACGATAGAAGAAAACTTGGATTTGTTCAACCGCATGAAAAACGGAGAATTTGATGAAGGTGAACATATTTTAAGAGCAAAAATAGATATGCAGCATCCTAATATGCTGATGCGGGATCCTATCATGTATCGTATTTTAAAAAAATACCATCACAGAACAGGAAATGATTGGTGTATATACCCAATGTATGATTGGACACATGGCGAAAGTGATTACTTAGAACAAATTTCACACTCCTTATGCTCTTTAGAGTTTAAGCCCCACAGAGAGCTTTATGATTGGTTTTTAGACCAACTCATAGATTCTGATAAATTACGTCCTAAGCAACGAGAATTTGCTCGTTTAAACTTAAGTTACACTATTATGAGTAAACGAAAGTTACTTAAATTAGTAGAAGATGGTATTGTAACTGGTTGGGACGATCCGCGGATGCCAACTATTTCTGGCTTACGCCGAAGAGGATATACCCCAAATTCACTTAGAAAATTTGTAGAAACGGTTGGTGTTGCCAAACGCGATAACGTAATTGATGTGTCGCTTTTAGAGTTTTGTATTCGTGAAGATTTAAACAGAACAGCGCCTCGTGTTATGGCTGTTTTAGATCCTGTAAAGGTAGTAATCATTAATTATCCTGAAGCAAAAGAAGCATGGCTAGAAGCAGAGAATAATCAAGAAGATGAAAATGCTGGATTTAGAAAAGTACCATTCTCACGAGAAATTTACATTGAAAAAGATGACTTTAAGGAGGAAGCGGGTAATAACTTTTTTAGATTAAAATTAGGCGGTGAGGTTAGACTCAAAAACGCTTACATTATAAAAGCTGAAAGTGTTGTTAAAGATGAGGTTGGAAATATTACAGAAATACATTGTACCTATTCTGACGATACAGAACGTAAAATCAAAGGAACGCTTCATTGGGTTTCTGTTAAACACGCTATAAAAGCAGAAGTTAGAGAATACGATCGTTTGTTTATGGATGAAGCTCCAGATAGCCATCAAGGCAAAGATTTTATGGAGTTTTTAAATCCAGATTCTCTTAAAGTTATTAGTGCATTTGTAGAGCCGAGTTTAAGTGATGCTAAAATAGGAGACAGATTTCAATTTCAACGTTTGGGCTATTTTAATGTTGATAACGATTCTAATTCTGATAAATTAGTATTTAACAAAACAGTTGGTTTAAGAGATTCTTGGGCTAAACAACAACCTAAACCTCAAGCATCAACTAAACTACAAAATAATCAACAACAACAATCTCAACGAAAAGCCATTGATATAATTCAACAACTAGGAAAAAAATACACCAATTTACCAGAAGCAAAGCAATTAAAAGCAAAAGCTGAAATTAAAGAGCTTGCTAAAGCTGTAAGTTTTGATGAGTTGGAACCTTTATTTAATACTGCTGCTAAAAAAGCAGGTACCCGTATTGCAGTAGCTATAACTCTAGGTGTTTTGTTAAAAAACGGCTTAGAAAAAAACAATTCAATAGAAGATTTTTTAGAAAAAGCAATTATAGATGATAATGAATTATTAGTTCTAGAAGCAAAAAATACGTTATAGTTTTTAGCTTAATGTATTATAAATTAAATACAAACAATTTTTTGTTTATATTTAATTAACAACTAAAACTATTATTATGGAATTTAATTTTATTGCCATCACAGTGGCAGCATTCGTACCGTTAATCGTCGGCTTTTTTTGGTATAACCCAAAAGTTTTTGGAAACCCCTGGATGCAAGCAGCAGGCATTACTGATGAGCAAATAAAAGCAGGTAACATGGCTAAAATATTTGGTCTTGCTTTTGTGTTTGCTTTTTTGCTAGCATTTATGCTTCCAACTGTAGTAAATCATCAAATGGGAGCCATGAGTTTAATGGGAGGAGATGTTGAAAAAGCGCTACCTTCCTATCATGCGTTTATGGATGATTACGGAAATGCTTTTAGAACCTTTAAACATGGTGTTTTACATGGTGTTTTAGTGGGTATATTTTTTGTGTTACCAATTTTAGGAACCAATGCTCTTTTTGAGCGCAAAAGCGCAAAATATATTTTTATTAATGTTGGATTTTGGATTGTAAGTCTTGCAATAATGGGAGGTATTATCTGCGGATGGCAATAATATTTTTTAACGTTTTAACATTTATAAAGACTGAAAATTGTAATTTTCAGTCTTTTTTATTTTTCAATTGATAAACTATAAAGTCTATACATCTTTTAAAGAACTACCTGATTGTTGGGATGCTTTTGTATTTCATGATGTGTTTTTACAATCAAATTATATTCAAGCATTGCAACAAGCTTCACCTAATAACATCCAATGGTTTTATTTAGGTGTTTTTGATGCTGATGTTTTAGTTGGTATTGCTATAATACAGCGTGTACAGTTGTATTTAAAAGATATGTTTAGGCAAACTAAAGTGTCTTGTGTTGAATCATTTTTTCAAGATTTGGTTTCAAAAGTATTAAAAGGAAATGTTTTAGTAGTTGGAAACTTAACACACACAGGTCAGCATGGGTTGTTTTTTAATCAAGATAAAATTTCCCAACCTCAATTTTTAGAGGCTATTCTTTCCGCTTTAAGCGATATTGAAAAAATGATTAAAACCAATCAAAATAAAAAGATAAGAGTAATTATGTTTAAGGATTATTTTGAAAATGATTCGATACATCTTCAGCAAACTATCTTTGACTCTCTGAAACTTCACAAGGTAACCGCACAACCTAATATGATGCTTTTTATAAGGCCAGAATGGGTTAATATCGATAATTATATTGAAAATTTAAACAAAAAATATCGCGACAGATATAAACGTGCTCGAAAAAAACTATCTGCATTACATACAGTAGAATTAAACATGGAAACTATACAAGCAGAATCAAAAACCTTGTACATGTTTTACAGAAATGTATCAAACAACGCCAAGTTTAATACGTTTTTGTTGCCTGAAAACCATTTTTATAGTTTGAAGTACCACCTTAAAGAAAACTTTAAAGTTTATGGGTATTATTTGAATGATAAATTGATTGGTTTTTACTCTTTAATTCTTAATAATGAAAACCTGGAAACTTATTTTTTAGGTTATGATGAAGCATATCAATACACCAATCAATTGTATTTAAATATGCTTTATGACATGTTGATGTTTGGCATTTATAATAGGTTTAAAACCGTAGTTTATGCAAGAACAGCAATGGAAATTAAAAGCTCAATAGGAGCAGAGGCAAAACCTATGTTGGTTTACATGAAACACACAACCCCTTTTTTAAACAGCATTTTAAAGCAGCTTTTTAAATTGATGAATCCAACGCAAGATTGGGAAGAGCGGCATCCATTTAAATAAAAAAACCTCTAAAATTAATTTAAAGGTTTTATGTTTTTGATCTGTTTAATTACTCTTTTTTCTTTTTTGCGTTTTTCATTGCCTCTCCAATTTGGTTACTTGCGGTAAAACTAGCCACCATATCGTTTAGCATATTGCTTCCTGCTTGAGGCGAATTAGGTAATAAAATTAAATTACTATTTGTTTCGCTACCAATAGCTTGTAACGTGTCGTAATGTTGGGTTACTACAATTAATGCCGATGCTTCTTGAGAGTTAATTCCAACACGGTTTAACACATCAACAGACTCTTCTAAGCCACGAGCAATTTCGCGTCTTTGGTCTGCAATACCTTGCCCTTGTAAACGTTTGCTTTCAGCTTCTGCTTTTGCTTTTTCAACAATTAAAATACGTGCGGCATCTCCTTCATATTGTGCAGCCGTTTTTTCTCTATCTGCAGCATTAATCCTGTTCATGGCTATTTTTACTTGAGGATCTGGGTCAATATCGGTAACTAGGGTTCTAATAATATCATAACCATATTCCATCATCGCATCGTTTAGTTCCGTTTTAACGGCAATGGCGATATCGTCTTTTTTCACAAATACGTCGTCTAGTTTCATTTTTGGTACTTCAGCACGAACCACATCAAAAACATAAGAAGTAATTTGCTCATGCGGATAATCTAGTTTGTAAAAAGCTTCATATACTTTTTCAGGGAGTACTTTATATTGTACAGATACTTTAAGTTTCACAAAAACATCGTCTAATGTTTTAGTTTCAATGATGACATCTAATTGTTGAATTTTTAAACTTAATCTTCCGGCAACTCTATCAATTAAAGGGATTTTTAATTGAAGTCCAGATTTTCGAATACTAATAAATTTACCAAAACGCTCAATGATGGCCGCAGTTTGTTGCTTAACCGTAAAAAAAGAAGAAATAAAAATAATTACTCCTAAAAAAATGATAACAGGAAAAAAGAAATTCATAATGTTTTATTTAAAATGGTTAAAAACTTAAGATACTAAATTTATGTTATATTTGGAAACTTACATCTATAAACAATGAAATTTAAGCAATCCTTTTTATTAGTAGCTATAAGCACATGTTTTGTTACAAAAAGCTTCTCTCAAAAAGGGAATTTTAGGATACAAAATGGTATTGGAATTACAGGTGCTATTACAAAATTTAATATTGCAACAAATAATTTCAATACTGTTGAAGGTGATGGTTTTTTAGGAGGTTTGTCTGCCATTGTTGACATCCCTTTAAGATGGTATAATGTGAGTTTTGGTATGCAGTTATCTGAAAATAATATTGACATTTCTGGACGTCCAACCGCAGTTAGCACCAATGAAACTTATATTAATTACAAAATGTTTGCTGCACAAGTAGCCATGTTAATGCATATTAAAGTAATTCCAGATTATTTTACTATTGATGTTGGACCCATGTTGCAATACAATGGCAAGTTAGAGCTTAAAGACAGAACCCAAGAAGGGTATTACGTAAATAATTATAGCAATTTAACCACACAGGATATTACTAACATTTCTCAGTTTAATTTAAATGGCGCTGTTGGTGCCTCCGTTGGGGTTAGAAATTTTAAGCTAAAAGCACAATATATTTATGGGTTTACCAACATCTTAAAAAAGTTAGAAAATCAAAATTTAGATACCTCTGGAGGTGATTCGCGTTTTAAAGGCAATCAAAATATGTTGGTTTTAGGAGCGATTGTTTCTTTTTAATGGTTGAAATTTATTTTGATGAAATTTAAGTTTTCTCTTATTATGGATTACAGTAGATACAATACATGGGGTCTTCTGTTGTTTTTTTATGTGGATACATTTCTTCCTTATTGAAATCGCATTTCGTGCAGTTATAAATATAACTTAAAGTAGAGTTGGAAGGTGAACCACATAAACTACATTTTAATCCTATTTTTATATCTTTAACTCCAAAATCCGGAATATTACATTGAGGGCAACATGAGTTTATTTTTTTAACAAGTTTTTTGGTTGCATTTTCTATTACTAACATTCTACTAGGGTTGTACATTGCTCTCATATCGGTTTCAACATAAACGTTATTGAATTTTTTATATAATAAATAAAACGCTTCTTTTAGTTGTTCCCAGTTTGTAATGTTTTTGATTTTCGAAGAATTAGTCCGTGGGTAGGGAAACACACTAAATTAGCAAAATCAATAAGGTCTTTTTCGTTTTCGATTTCTTTCCAATTGAAATTAGTTTCAATACTTAGTTCTCTAGCAATAATTTCAAGATTATTCTTTTTATCAATAAATATTAAAAACTCATCATCTGCATTTGCAAAAAATATTGATGGATGCGGACTGAAAGAACCTTCACTTGCCAAACCTAAATCGCAGTTATTTAACTTCATTGCCAAAAGGCATTTTTTCATAACGGTTGCTAAAGAATCAAGTTTCCTTTCAATTTCTCCAGAAAAGGTTCCTAATATATCTGTATCAAAAGTTTTATCTTTAAAACAGGTTACTCCCAAGCTTTTTTCAAGAATTGGCGCAATTACAATTTCTTTTTTGTGCTTAGTAGCTATGATTAATTTTCGACGGTTAAACATAAATTGACCATTTCTTTATTTTGTTTTATGCTTTTATAGCTATTTCCATGCCTTTAACCGTTTCGTTAAACCGGCCATTATCGAAAACTAAATTTCCATTTACAAAAGTTTGTTTGATTTCTGTCTGAAACGAAGTTCCTTCTAGTGGCGACCACTTACATTTGTATAAAAGATTGTCTTTAGCAACTGTCCACTTACTGTTTAAATCAACCAAAGTCAAGTCCGCATAATAACCTTCTCTGATGAATCCTCTATTTCTCATATTGTATAATACAGCTGGATTATGGCACATTTTCTCAACTATTTTCTCTAGCGTTATTAGACCTTGTTTGTAAAACTCTAACATACAATTCAGAGCGTGCTGAACCATTGGTGCGCCTGACATTGATTGAAAATAGGGTTTCTCCTTTTCTTCTAAAGTGTGTGGTGCATGGTCTGTAGTTATAATGTCTATCCTATCGTCAAGTAGAGCTTGTAATAAACCCTGTTTGTCTTGTTCTGTTTTTATGGCTGGATTCCACTTTATAAGCATGCCAAGTTGGTCATAATCTTTATCTGAAAACCATAAATGTTGTACAGAAACTTCGGTTGTTATTTTTTTCTCTTGTAAAGGAATGTCATTCTGAAATAGGTGAGTTTCCGCTTCGGTTGTTAAATGTAAAATATGAAGCCTTGCGTTGTGTTTTTGTGCTAAAGTAATAGCGCGTTTAGTCGCCTCATAACAACCTTCAGCACTTCTAATAATTGGATGAAATTTGGCAGGAATATTTTCTCCATACTTTTCTTTAAAATCATTTTCATTTGCTTCTATAATTTCTTCTTTCTCAGAATGAATAGCAATAATCGATTTGCAGTTAGCAAATAGTTTTTCCATTTTTTCTGGACTGTCAGCTAATAGATTTCCTTTTTTTGTAAAATATAAGCCGTCATCAGAAACTCCAATAAATTGACTAGTATCCAATTTTATTACGTCATCAATATTATCTCCATTAACACCGAGAAAAAAGGAGTAGTTTGCTAAAGATTTTTGTGAAGCAATTTCATTTTTTTCTCTTAAACTTTCAACGGTTAAAATATTTGGTACTGTATTTGGCATATCAATAAAAGAAGTCACACCACCTGATACAGCCGCTTTGCTTTCTGTATATAAATCTCCTTTATGGGTAAGTCCAGGATCTCTAAAATGTACCTGTCCATCTATAATTCCTGGAAATAGGTGTTTACCTGCTCCGTTAATTACTATGTAATGCGGTTTACTATCAATATTTCCAATTTGGTTAATTAGTCCATCTATTAAAAGCACATCAGCTACAAATGATTTCCCTTCGTTAACAATTGTAGAACTTTTAATTAAAATACTTTGATTCATTACCTATTTTTTGAAACTATCGTTTTTATCACATTGTCAATTAAGAATACGTATAAAGAGGTTAATTTTTAATATCTATGTCAAACGAATTTAGCTGATAATTTTTACAAAGCCAAGTAGTGTTTTTAAATTTATACCAATGTTTTAATCAAATTGTTAATACGTTTTATGGTTTCGTTTTTTCCAATCATAAACATTATATCAAAAACATCGGGTCCTTGTAAAGCGCCAACAAGCGCTAAACGCAATGGCATCATTACAGCTCCAAAACCAATATTACTCTTAGTTATCCAGCCTTTAATAGCCGTTTGTAGATTTTCTATGGTAACGTTTTCAATACTATCAATAATATTATTTACATCAGTTAAAACAGCTTTAGTGTTTTCTTTAAATGCTTTTTTGCATGCTTTTTCATCGTATGATGAAGGTGCCATAAAAAAGAAATGACTGAGGCCCCAAAAGTCTGAAACAAAAGTGGCACGTTCTTTAATCATTCCAATCACCATCGAGATATAGTTTACATCGATATCTAAAAGTTTAGGTTCCATATTTTTATAAGCTTCAGCTAATGCATCATCATTTTGTTCTTGCATATAATGGTGATTAAACCATTTAATTTTATCAGGATCAAAACGTGCTCCCGATTTATTAACACGCTCTAGCTCAAAACTATTTATAAGTGCATCTAGATTAAAAATTTCTTGTTCTGTGCCAGGGTTCCACCCTAAAAAAGCTAAAAAGTTAACCATAGCTTCTGGGAAATAACCAGCTTCTTTATAACCGCTTGATACCTCACCATCTGGTGCAAGCCATTCTAGAGGAAATACAGGAAATCCTAATTTATCACCATCACGTTTACTTAATTTTCCTTTACCTGTGGGTTTTAGTATAAGTGGTAAATGCGCAAATTCTGGAGTTTCCCAATCAAATGCTTTGTATAATTGATAGTGGAGGGCTAATGATGGCAACCATTCTTCACCACGAATTACATGCGTAATTTCCATCAAATGATCATCTACAATATTTGCTAAATGGTAAGTAGGCATACCATCACTTTTAAATAATACTTTATCATCTAAAATATTGGTATCTATTTTAATATCTCCACGAATGATATCTTTTAAATGTAACGTTTCGTCTTGTGGGCTTTTAAAACGGATTACATAATCTTCTCCAGCATCAATTTTTGTTTTCACTTCTTCTGCGCTAAGCGATAAAGAATTACTTAATTTTAAACGGTTATGCCAGTTATAGATAAATGTTTTTCCCTTTTCTTCGTGGTCTGTTCTATGAAAATCTAAAGCTTCAGCTGTATCAAAAGCATAGTAAGCATTTCCAGAAGCAATTAAATCATCAGCATATTTTTTATACAAATGCTTGCGCTCGCTTTGTCTGTAAGGGCCAAATTTTTCATTTTTTTCTGGGCCCTCATCAAAAGGAATTCCACTCCAATTCAAGGCATCAATAATATATTTTTCTGCACCTTCAACGTAACGGTTTTGGTCGGTATCTTCTATACGTAAAATAAAAGTACCTCGATGTTTTTTTGCAAATAAATAGTTAAATAACGCTGTACGCACACCACCTATATGTAAAGGACCTGTAGGACTAGGTGCAAAACGCACACGAATATTTTTTGTCATGTTTTTAGATTTGTGGCAAAGATAAATATTAAGATAGAAGACAGAAGCTTGTATGAAAAACTTTTTGTTTTTAAATATTCATATCTTTTGGAATCCTTTTATTCATTATTTTAAACCATAAAGGCGGAAAAAGCGATAATACCATTGAAGTGGGATACCCATAAGGCATTTGAGGACTCGTTTCATGGCAATTTAAAATCTGATACTTTTTATTTGTTTTATAATGATGATCACTATGGCGTGTTAATTCATATAAAATAATCCTGCCGATTACATGGTTTGAATTCCATGAGTGAATCTCTTTAACGCGCTCGTATCTCCCAGAGGTAGTTTTTAACCGAAGTAAGCCATAGTGCTCTATGTAATTTACAGTTTCAAGAAGGATAAACCCTGATATTGCAGAAAACATAGAAAAAACAAGTCCAGTTTTCCCAAAAAAAATGGTAACAAGTGTTAAGAATAGAATCTGTAAAAAAACATACCATAGCATATCATTTTTAAAAGAGGTTGTACTTAATTTATTTTGTAATAAAAGTGTTTTTTGAATTGTCCAAGCGCTTTTATATTGTCTGAAAACTGACGTAACCCAAAACGAATAGACACTTTGGTTGTATCTAGCAGTTGCAGGATCTTCTTTTGTTGCGGCATGTAAATGATGTCCGTAATTATGTTCAATATAAAAATGCATATATAGCGAAGGTAGCAATAAGGCTTTCCCTAAAAAACGCTCATTTGTAGTTTGTCGGTGACCCAACTCATGTGCAACATTAATACCGTTTACACCCAAAACAATCCCCATAGAAATGATTAGTCCAATAAACTCATACGTTTCTAATGCTTTTGTTGATGACGTTATTAAAGCCAAAAGAAGTAACCCATATACAATTGGAAAATTTAAATATAATAACCAATCAAACAGCTTTTTAAGCTTTAAAGACTCAGCCTTAGTTTCTGAAATATTATGGTTATCAATTGGTAGAATAATTTCTAATAAAGGAATTATAACAAATGCATAAAATGGTGTTAAAAATGAAAATATGTCTTGATATTGTAAACCGATAAAACACATTAAAGGAATGGAAAAAGAAGCTAAATATTTTAAATCTTTCATAACTAGCAACAATTTTATCGTCTAAGTGTCATATTAACTAAGTTTTGGTAAAGTTAGTAAATTGAAGTATAAAATAAAATTGTAGTTTAGTAAGTTAAATAACCTAAGTTGAGTAATTTCCAAAACATACAAAATAAATTAGAAGCGTTTATTAGAAGATTTTACACTAATGAATTACTTAAAGGCACCATTTTGTTTTTTTCTATTGGGCTACTTTATTTCTTATTTACTTTATTCGTTGAGCATATTTTATGGCTAAACACAACCGCTAGAAGTATTTTATTTTGGCTTTTTATTGCAGTAGAAATTAGCTTGTTGGTTAAGTTTATTATGTTCCCACTTGCTAAATTGTTTAAACTTCAAAAAGGGTTGAATTTTGAAGAGGCTTCAAAAATTATTGGAAATTATTTTCCTGAGGTAAATGATAAGTTATTGAATGTTCTTCAACTTAATAAAAATAAGTCTAAATCAGAATTATTACTTGCAAGTATTGATCAAAAATCAATTGAGCTCAAACCAATTCCCTTTAAATTAGTTATTAATTTTAAAAAGAACATTAGGTATTTAAAATACGCTGCTATACCTGTTTCAATTCTTTTTATCACTTTTTTAACAGGCAATTCTAATTGGTTTAGTAATAGTTACGAAAGGTTTGTTCATTACAAAACAGCTTATGAGCCACCAGCTCCTTTTGAGTTTTTTGTTGTTAATGATAATTTGAACGCCATTGAAAACAAAGATTTTAAATTGATTGTTAAAACAGCAGGAGAGTTGTTGCCTGAAAGCGCTCAAATAACTTATAATAATGAAACCTATTTTCTGCAACAAACAGCCATTGGCACATTTGAATATGTCTTTTCAAGACCTAAACAGCCTATAGTATTTAGGCTAAGCGCTAATGAAGTTAACTCTAAACCTTATACCATTAATGTTGTTGAAACCCCATTAATTCTTGGCTTTGATATGGTTTTAGAATATCCTAAACATACCAATAAAACTAATGAAGTTTTAAAAAGTACAGGGAATGCTTTAGTGCCAGAAGGTACCCGAGTTAAATGGCAAATTCAAACAAAATCTACCGACAATGTTTTTATATTTTCCGCAGATACATTGAGTTTTAATTCGAATAAACAAGATATTTTTGAAGCTTCAAAACAGTTTTTTAGTAATTATAATTATATACTTAGCTCGAGTAATAAACAGCTTAATAATTACGAAAATTTAGAATTTGCTATTGATGTGATAAAAGATCAATATCCAGAAATAGATTTAAAAGTAGAACAAGATAGTTTAGATTTACAAACGCTTTATTTTTATGGGCAATTAACAGATGATTATGGTTTTACTAAGCTTCAATTGGTTTATTATCCAGTTGATAATATTCAAAATAAATTGTTTAAAATCTTACCAATTTCCAAGTCTAATATCTCTGATTTTACTACAGTTTTTCCTAATAATTTAAATATACAACCAGGTATTCCTTACGAATTATATTTTCAAGTATTTGATAATGATTTTTTTCACAATTTCAAGAGCGTTAAAAGTAACATTTTTACTTACAGAAAGAGAACCAAAGATGAGGAGATTAAAAAGCAGCTTGCAGATCAAAATGAAACGATTAAAGATTTAAATAAATCTTTAGAAAAGTTTAATGAACAAGAAAAGAGTTTAGACGAAATAACTAAGACTCAGAAAGAAAAATCTACTTTAAACTTTAATGATAAAAAAAAGCTAGAGTCATTCCTTAACCGCCAAAAGCAACAAGATGAAATGATGAAGAATTTCAACAAAAAACTGAAAGATAATCTAGAGGATTTCCAAAAAGAATCAATTAAAGAAGATATTTTTAAAGAAGACTTAAAAGAACGATTAAAAGAAAACGAAGAAAAGCTTAAGCAAGACGAGAAGCTCTTAGAAGAACTAGAAAAGTTACAAGATAAAATTAATAATGAGGAACTAACCGAAAAGCTAGAAGATCTTGCTAAACAAAACAAGAACAAAAAAAGAAGTTTACAACAGTTATTAGAGCTTACAAAACGCTTTTACGTTGAAAAGAAACTAGATAAGTTGAAAGAGGATTTAATTAAGCTTTCAAATGACCAAGAAAAACTTTCAAATAAATCTGAAGAAGAGAATACTAAAGATAAGCAAGAAGCATTAAACAATGCTTTCGAAAATTTTAAAAAGGACATCGAACAATTAGAAAAAGATAGTAAAGAATTAAAAAAGCCTATTGATATTCCTAGAGATAAGTTAGATGAAAAAGAAGTAGTAACCGAACAAAAACAAGCTACCGATGCGCTTAATAAAAAGGAACAGGAAAAAGCTTTAGATAAAGAAAAAATTGAACCATCAGATTCTGATAATCAAAATTCAAAAAATGCTAAAAAGAGTCAAAAGAAAGCTGCTCAAAAAATGAGGCAAATGAGTCAGAAAATGCAAGGTGCTATGCAGTCTGCAAGT
The DNA here is from genome assembly GCF_982512915.1 of Flaviramulus sp. Classification (NCBI taxonomy): domain Bacteria; kingdom Pseudomonadati; phylum Bacteroidota; class Flavobacteriia; order Flavobacteriales; family Flavobacteriaceae; genus Flaviramulus; species Flaviramulus sp. The sequence continues at coordinate 18,774 of NZ_CEWOCJ010000006.1, forward strand.
GGAGATCAAATGCAAGAAGATGTTGAAATGCTTAGACAAGTTTTAGACAACCTAGTTTTATTTTCGTTCGATCAAGAAATTTTAATGAATCAGTTTAAAAGTATTGAAGATGATAATAGCAAGTTTGCAAACTATTTAAACAAGCAAAACAATCTTCGAGAACATTTTGAACATGTTGACGATAGTCTTTTTGCTTTATCACTTCGAAATCCTAAACTCTCAGAAAAAGTAAATAAAGAAATAACAGATGTTTATTATAATATTGAAAAATCACTTACTTTATTATCTGATAATCAAGTCTATCAAGGTGTCTCTAGTCAACAATTTACTATAACTTCAGCTAATAATTTAGCCGATTTTCTTAGTGATGTACTAGATAACATGCAAGAAAATATGAGTATGTCAGCCGGCAAAGGCGGAGAAGGTGATATGCAAATGCCAGACATTATAATGAGTCAAGATGAACTTAATAAAATGATGGAAGAAGGCGTGAGGAAAAATCAACAAGGAAAACCTAAAGACGGTGAAGGAAAAGATGAGGGAGAAGGTGACAAAGAAGGTGATAATGGAAATAATGATAAGCAAGGTAAAAAAGGAGAAAAAAATAGAAGAAATGAGACCGATTCAGATGTTGAAGGTTACGGGATTAAGGAAGAATTAGACGGACTGCTTTATGAAATTTATCAGCAACAACAACAACTTCGTAATGCTTTACAAGAAAAACTATCTAAAGATGGCAAAACAAGTAATGGTGATGTTATGCTTAGACAAATGGAAGAGATTGAAATGGACTTATTAAATGAGGGCTTTACCAATCAAACACTTCAAAAAATGATTCAACTTAAGCATCAATTATTAAAGTTAGAAAATGCATCTTTTCAACAAGGAGAAGAAGATAAAAGAGAATCTGTAACTAATAATAATAGATTCTTTAATACTAATTTGTACCAAATACCTACTAACAAACAATATTTTAATACAACTGAAATTTTGAACAAACAAGCATTACCTTTGCAACAAGTTTATAAAAAGAAAGTTCAAGAATATTTTAAAAAGCAGAATGATTAGTTATAATTATGAAATTGACTTTTCTATTGACAACGAAGCTAGTTTAACTCAATGGATTGCTAATACTTTAGAATCAGAAAACTTTATTTTAGGCGATATCAATTATGTGTTCTGTGATGATGAATTTTTATTGAAATTAAACATCGAATATCTCAATCATGATACGTTAACCGATATTATTAGCTTTGATTATTCTATAGGAAAAATTGTACATGGAGAGATTTTTATTTCAGTTGAAAGGGTAAAAGATAATGCCATAGATTATGGTGTTTCTTTTGAAGAAGAATTAAACCGAGTTATTATTCATGGCATTTTACACTACTGTGGTTACAAAGATAAAACAGCCACTGAATCTGAGTTAATGAGGTCTACAGAAAATCACTATTTAAGTCAGTTATTTTAAAATCTAATAAATCAATTATATATTTGCACACCAGTTTTCTCTAAGTGTTCCACGTGGAACACGTTTAATGTTACAAAGTATAAGTTATGTTTAATGAAGTTTATGATGTCATTGTTGTAGGAGCTGGTCACGCTGGTAGTGAGGCTGCTGCTGCTGCTGCTAATATGGGTAGCAAAACTTTACTTGTAACCATGAATCTTCAAAACATTGCTCAAATGTCTTGTAATCCCGCTATGGGCGGTATTGCTAAAGGTCAAATTGTAAGAGAGATCGATGCTCTTGGTGGTTATTCAGGTATTGTTTCTGATACGTCTGCTATTCAGTTTAAAATGTTGAACAAGTCCAAGGGTCCAGCTATGTGGAGTCCTAGGGTTCAAAGTGATCGTATGCGTTTTGCTGAAGATTGGAGGTTGCTTTTAGAAAATACTCCTAATTTAGATTTCTATCAGGACATGGTTTCTGGTCTTTTGATTAAACAAAATAGAGTAATTGGTGTTAAAACATCTCTTGGAACTGATATTAAAGGAAAATCTGTTGTGTTAACTAATGGAACCTTTTTAAACGGGTTAATACATATTGGAGATAAAAATTTTGGTGGGGGAAGGGCAGGTGAAAGAGCTGCTACTGGAATTACTGAACAACTTGTCGGCATAGGTTTTGACTCAGGTAGGATGAAAACTGGAACTCCTCCTAGAGTTGATGGCAGAAGTTTAGATTATTCTAAAATGATTGAACAGCCCGGTGATGATAACCCTGAAAAATTCTCGTATTTAGATGTTACAAAACCTTTAGAATTACAAAGGTCTTGTTATATGACTTATACGAGTGAATTAGTTCATGATTTATTAAGAGAGGGTTTTGATAGGTCTCCTATGTTTAATGGCCGAATTAAAAGTTTAGGTCCTCGTTATTGCCCTTCTATTGAAGATAAAATAAATCGTTTTTCGGATAAAGATAAACACCAATTGTTTATTGAGCCTGAAGGCTGGAAAACTTGTGAGGTTTATGTAAATGGTTTTTCAACGTCTTTACCTGAAGATGTTCAGTTTAAAGCTCTCAGATCTGTAGTTGGTTTTGAAGATGTTAAATTTTTCAGACCTGGCTATGCGATAGAATATGATTATTTTCCACCAACACAGTTAAAGCATACCTTAGAAACTAAACTAGTAGATGGTTTATATTTTGCCGGTCAAATAAACGGTACTACTGGCTATGAAGAAGCTGCATCTCAGGGTTTAATGGCTGGTATTAATGCTAGTTTAAAAGTACAAGAAAAAGATCCCTTTATATTAAAAAGAGATGAAGCTTACATAGGAGTTTTAGTCGATGATTTAATCACAAAAGGTACTGATGAGCCATACAGAATGTTTACTTCAAGAGCAGAATATAGAACTTTGTTACGTCAAGATAATGCTGATTTAAGATTAACCCCAAAAGGTTTTGAGCTAGGTTTAGCCTCAGAAAAACGTCTTAAACGTATGGAGGAAAAGCACAATGCAGCTGAAAAGTTTGTAGAGTTCTTTGGAAGCACAAGTGTTAAACCAGAAGAAATTAACCCTATTTTAGAAGAAAAAGAATCTGCACTTGTCACTCAATCTGGTAAGCTTTTTAAGGTTTTTTCTAGGCCTAACATTGTTATGGATGATATTAGAAAAATTGAATCTGTTGAGAATTACATTCAGCAAAATGATTTAGATAGAGAGGTTATTGAACAAGCTGAAATTCAAGTTAAATATTCTGGATATATTAGCAAAGAAAAAAATAATGCTGATAAATTGACGCGTTTAGAGTACGTAAAGATTCCTTTAGACTTTGACTATTCTCAAATTAAATCCATGAGTTTTGAAGCGCGTGAAAAACTCAAGAAAATCCAACCAACAACAGTCTCTCAGGCATCTCGAATTAGTGGTGTCTCTCCAAATGATATTTCTGTTTTATTGGTTTATATGGGTAGATAATTTTAAACGTTCCACGTGGAACATCAAAATTTTTGAAAAATATTTGTGAATTCGTGGTAAAAGAGAACTCAAAATCACTTTACATTAAGGTTAAAGATTATTCCGTTTCGGGTGAATATTTTGAATTAATTACTAATTTAAAATATGGATTTTTAGAAACTACACCGCAACCTATTTTAGAAAAACTATCCGATTATTATCAAAGTGAAGATTACATTTCTCATACAGATTCAAAACGAAATCTTTTTGAAAAAGCTTATCATTTAGTTAGAAAAATTTCTTTAAAAAAGAAGTTGAATTTAATTAATAAGTATTCAAAAGATAGTAAAAATTTATTAGATATTGGATCTGGAACGGGAGATTTTTTACAAACAGCACAGCAGAACAATTGGAATGTTTCAGGAATTGAACCAAACGAACAAGCTAGAAATATTGCTAACATAAAAACAAATAATTCTGTTTTTAAAACAGAACAACTTACAAAACTTGAAGCATTTAGTTTTGACGTCATTACTCTTTGGCATGTTTTAGAGCATTTGCCAAATTTGCAACAACAGATAAAAGAAATAAAAAACAAATTGAAACCAAATGGTGTTTTAGTTGTTGCTGTACCAAATCATATGAGCTATGATGCAAAATATTATAAAAATTATTGGGCGGCTTATGATGCCCCAAGGCATCTTTGGCACTTTAATAAAGATTCAATAGCTAGGTTGTTTTTAAATGAATCGATGAAAGTTGTAAAAATTAAGCCTATGCTTTTTGATGCTTTTTATGTTAGTATGCTTTCAGAAAAATATAAGTCCGGTAAAATGAAATTTATTAAAGGTTTTTTGATTGGTTTGATTTCAAATTCAAAGGCAATGATATCTAAAGAACATTCTTCTCTAATTTATATCATCAAAAACAATTAATAATTGATTTAAAGCGCGTGTTTTGAAGATTTCAACATCGAATAGATAAATATTAGGTTTATTATTTAAAAGCTTTTAAATCGTTTCTAAACGCTTTGTTTTTAATAGTTAAAAATTATTGTTTTCGTTTTTTCTATAATATTTTACTATATGTTAATTTCAAAATAATTTCACTTTAAATTAGGTCTTACTTTATTACATTTGTTCCGCTTAAAAAACAAAATCAAACTAATAAACAAAAACAGATGAAAAGTATATTTTACGTAGCTTTAGTTATGTGCATTTTAACTTCTTGCGAAAAACCAAAAAAAATTGGTTTTGTTAATAACAGTACAGTTATTAATGATTATCAAGAGAAAAAAGATTTAGAGACTAAATATCAAGTAAAAGAGGAATCTTTTAGAAAAAGAGCTGATAGTATTGGTAGAGCATTTCAAATAGAAGTGCAATCTACTCAAAGCATTGCTCAAAAATCTTCTCAACAAAAAGCTCAAGAATTAATGGGTGGTTTGCAACAAAAACAACAATTATTACAACAACAAATGCAATTTGAACAACAAGAGTTAACTCAAGATTTTCAAAATGATATTGATTCCGTTATTGTTAAAGTTAAAGATTTTGTTAAAGACTATGGTATAACAAATGGCTATACTTATATTTTGGGAACAAGTGATGCAGCTTCAACGGTTATGTATGGTACCGATGAAAACGATTTAACTAAAACTATTTTAGATGCTCTAAATGCTAATTACAAAAAAGATTAATTAGAATTAAATAATATTAAAAAGCTGGCTTTATGCCAGCTTTTTTTATTCGATTTAAAGTTAAATAAACATTATTTTTGGTAGGTAGATTATTTTATGGAAACAAAAACTTTACAACGAATAGCTTTAAGCACTTACTTTTTTTTGTCTGGATTGTGCTTTGCTTCATGGGCATCAAGAATACCAACTATAAAAGATTTATTTACCTTAAATGATGCCCAATTAGGTTCTATTTTGCTCATTATGCCACTTAGTGCTTTATTCGGAACAGTTGCTTCAGGGTGGCTGGTTTCAAAGTTTGATAACAGAGATCCTTTAGTAATTTCATTTATATTTTTTGGATTATCATTACTTGGTATTTCATTTGTTGACACCACATTTTTATTGTTGATTTTATTAGCTATTTTTTCTATAAGCATGCGTGTTCTTAATATTGCGATGAACGCACAATCTATAACGCTTCAAAAGGGATTTAAAAACAATATTATAGGATCCTTTCATGGTATTTGGAGTATGGGAGGCGTTGTTGGAGTGTTGTTTTCTACTATTATGGTAAAAGCAGACATGACCATGAAAACGCACCTATTTATTATATCTGTTTTAACTATTTTAGGTTCAATCTTAGCTTATAAATATTCATTAACAAACGATAAGTCTCCAACAGGAAATAAATTGATTTTAGGAAAACCAGACACCTTTATTTTATATTTAGGACTTCTCATATTTTTTGCTGCAATTTGTGAAGGAGGTATGTTTGATTGGAGTGGTATTTATTTTAAAGAAGTCGTTAAAGAAGATGTGTTTACATATGGGTATTTGTTGTTTATGGTTTGTATGGCTATTTCTAGATTTTTTATAGATAAATTAATTGACAGAATAGGAATGCCAATTATGTATATTGTGAGTGGGATATTAATTTCTATAGGTTTATTATTAGCAGTTTTATTACCAGAATTTTGGACAGCTTTAATAGGTTTTTGTTTAATAGGTATTGGTGTATCTCCTATTTTTCCAATTACCTATATGTTGGCAGGAAAATCAGAAAAATACTCTCCAGGAATGGCAATTTCAATAATTGGAACGTATGCTATTGTGGGAATGTTTATTGGTCCACCGTTAATTGGTTATTTATCATATACCTTTGGTTTGCAAAAAGCATTTTTTATAATAATGTTTTGTGGTATTATGTTTATACCTATTTCTAAGTTATTTTTTAGAAGATTAAATAAGTGATTATAACGATTTTGATGTGTAAAAAGCCAAGGCTTTTGGCAGCAAAGTTATCTTAAAATCACCTGAACCAACGAGTTCACCATCAGCCTGTATTAATGGTAAATTATCAATATCAAACTCTATTTTTATACCCCTAGTTTTAAAACATTTAACTTTTTCAATTCTGTCAATTTTACCATTAAAAAGTGATATTATGTTTTTTATAATATCAATTGAATGAAAATTATTACCCATACTTATATCAAATAAACCATCAAAGGGACTCGGGTTGTTTGTAAGTTGCATGCCTCCACCGGAATATTTGCATAAACCAATAGTAATCATTAAAGTTTTTACCGAAAACTCATTTGTATTAATAGTTGCATTAAAGTTTTTAAAAGAAAACATACAAGCAATGGCTCCTATCAAATAGGATAAAGCTCCTAAATATTTATATTTATTAACGTAGCTAACAACATAGCCATCAAAACCAACACCCGCAGAATTGTTGAAAAAAACAGGAGAACCATTATAGTTTTGAAATTCAATTTTACCCAAATCCTGATTTGCTATAAAACCCTTTTTAATAATTTTTATTGAAGATTCTATGTGTTTTGGAATGTTGTGCGTTTTAATCCAATCATTTCCGGTACCTATTGGAATTATGCCAATCGTTATATCAGAAGGATTTGAAAAACTTTGATTAAAAATTCCATTAACAATATTGTGCAAAGTTCCATCTCCGCCAATACAAATAATATTTTTAAACCCATTTTTTATCGCCTTTTGAGCAAGTTCTTTACTATGTTTGTCGAACTCAGTGTAAGCAAACTCAAACTCAAAATTATATTGAGTTAATAAGGTTTTTATTTTAGGCCATTTTTTTTTAGCAGAACCATTTCCAGAAGTTGGATTAATAATTACATACCAATTTTGTATAGCGTTTTCCACTAATCAGGCTTTTTATGAAGAAGTCTTGTTAATTTTATTGATAAATCAGTCAAAATTATTTTAGCATTACCGTTACGCTCAATATGGTATATAGCGTCTTGAATATCATTGCTTATTTCCATGATGTTGTTTCCGTGCACATAAGGAGCAAAATTTTCTAGTTTAAACTTTTCTGTTTTAGGCTCAAAAAACACCAAATCTTTAGTGTTATAATTTAACAGTAAAGCCTGACGGAAAAAATCTAAACAAAAATTTAAAAATTGTTTTTGTGTCTCTCTTCCCGTTTTAGAAATATCATCACTCCATGAAATTAAATCATGAATAGCAGCTTTGTTTCCTTTTGCTTTGAAAGCGCTTCGTATCCAAAAAATAAACCACGTTTCAAACTGTATGTCTTCAGAATCCTGATAAACTAGATCGCAGGCTTTATTATAATTACCATTTGATTGATGAGCAATTTTTTTAGCAACAGCGGCTTCTAAATTATACTCATTAATTAAAGACGCTATTATAACTTGTTCTGCTAAAGGAGGAAAATGTAAAACTTGGCATCGAGAACGAATTGTATTTATAATCTGTTCTTCATCTTCAGCTATTAATATAAAAACAGTTTTATTAGGTGGTTCTTCAATAAGTTTAAGAAGTTTATTTGCAGCAGCAGTATTCATCTTTTCAGCCATCCAAATAAGCATCACTTTAAAACCACCTTCATAAGCTTTTAAAGAGAGTGATTTTACAATATCTTGAGCTTCATCTACACCAATTTGCCCCTGTTTATTATCAACATCAAGTATTTTGTACCAATCAAATAAATTTCCATAGGGCTGATCTTTTATAAGTTGGCGCCATTCTTCTAAATAATGACTTGAAACAGGATGACTTTTAGCTTTATCACTTGTTGTTACAGGAAAAGCAAAATGTAAATCAGGGTGCGAAAAGCTCTTAAACTTTAGGTTACAAGCTTCATTACCGTTAATATTTTCACCATTAGAGTTACTACATAAAATATATTGTGCATACGCAATAGCCATTGGCAAAGTGCCACTACCTTCAGGACCTACAAATAATTGAGCATGCGGAATCCTACCATTATCAACACTTTGTGTTAAATGATTTTTTATATGATTTTGACCTAAAATATTTTCAAAAAGCATATGACAAACCTACATAAATTTTTTGGTTTTGCTAAAAAGGAAGATTTAACTTCAATAAAAATTATTAAGTTGCGTCAAGAGTGTTCTTTAAAACTAAAATATATAAATAATTATAGTTTTTTTATAATTCTTTATAAGCTATATCGTTTTCGTTTAAAAACACGTTTTAAATAGCTTTTTAATTAGTTACATTTGTGTAACTAATAGTAAAATTATTACAATGAAGACTTTAAATGATTTTAATTTTGAAAATAAAAAAGCGATTATTCGAGTAGATTTTAACGTGCCTTTAAACGACGCTTTTGAAGTAACTGATGCAACAAGAATAGTATCAGCTAAACCAACTATCATAAAAATTTTAGAAGATGGTGGTAGTTGTATTTTAATGTCGCATTTAGGACGGCCAAAAGGTGTTCAAGATGAGTTTTCGTTAAAACATATTGTTAAAAAAGTTGAAGATGTTTTAGGCGTTGAAGTTAAATTTGTAGAAGCATGTGTTGGAGAAAAAGCAGAAGCTGCAGCTGCAAATTTACAACCAGGGCAAATTTTATTGTTAGAAAATTTACGTTTTCATAAAGAAGAAGAAGCTGGTGATGAGGCTTTTTCTAAACAACTTTCAAACCTAGGAGATATTTATGTAAATGATGCTTTTGGAACAGCTCATAGAGCACATGCCTCAACAACTATTGTTGCTCAATTTTTTGAGGGTAAAAAATGTTTTGGATATTTATTAGAGCAAGAAATACAGAGTATAGATAAAGTTATGAAAACTGGAGAAAAACCAGTTTTAGCGATTCTTGGAGGCGCTAAAGTGTCTTCAAAAATCACCATCATCGAAAATATTTTAGATGCCGTAGATCATTTAATTATAGGTGGTGGTATGGCATTTACATTTGTAAAAGCGCATGGAGGAAAAATAGGAAATTCTATTTGTGAGGATGATAAAATGCCGTTAGCCTTGGATATTTTAAAACAAGCTAAAGAAAAAGGTGTTCAAGTTCATATTCCTGTTGATACCATTGCTGCCGATGCTTTTAGTAATGATGCAAATACACAAATAGTTGATATTGATGCAATTCCAGATGGATGGGAAGGTGTAGATGCAGGGCCAAAATCTAGAGCTCAATTTCACGATGTAGTGATGCAATGCAAAACCATACTTTGGAATGGGCCACTCGGTGTTTTTGAAATGGAGAAGTTTGCTGGAGGAACCATAGAATTAGGAAACTCTATTGCTGAAGCTACAAAAAATGGAGCATTTTCTTTAGTTGGAGGAGGCGATTCTGTTGCTGCTGTGAAACAGTTTGGTTTTGAAGATAAAGTGAGTTATGTAAGTACCGGTGGTGGCGCTATGTTAGAAAGCTTAGAAGGCAAAATACTACCTGGAATTGCTGCTATTTTAGATTAGTTATAAAAAGTTTTTAAATTAAATTAAAAAATACGAATTTAGCCATAACATCGTTCAATACTAAATGAATGGATTTTATGGCTTTTCGATTTTTTGTGTTAGTATTATTTTTAAGTTTTGGAATTTCTTTTTCTCAAAACAAAGATTCTTTAACATCTCAAAGACTCTATAATAAAGACACTTTGATTGATGGAAAACTCCAAAGTATTAAAATTATTGAAGCTCAACTAGATAGCACTTCAATAAAAAATTTAGAAGACCACGAATTAGCTTCTAAATTAGACGAGAAATGGCTTGAAGAGCTTTATAATAGCACCCTATTTGATACTATTCATAAAAGTGTAACCGAGTTAAACTTTGATGAGGTTGATTATCCTGAGTTATCAACAGACACCCTGAAGGAAAGATTAAAAAGATTAGATGCAAAAACACCATTTAATGTAGCTTATAATCCTTCTCTTGAAAACGTTATTAAATCCTATTTAAAAAATCGTAGAAATACCCTTCAAAATTTAATGAGTTTAAGTGGGTTTTATTTCCCAATGTTTGAGAGAGAATTAGATAATCAAGACATACCTTTAGAAATAAAATATTTAGCTATTGTAGAGTCAGCTTTAAAACCTAGAGCTAAATCTAGAGTAGGCGCAACAGGTTTGTGGCAATTTATGTTTAGTACTGGTAAAATGTACGGATTAGATGTAAGCAGCTATGTTGATGAACGTAGCGATCCTATAAAATCTACGGTTGCTGCATCAAAATATCTGGCAAAACTTTATGAAATTTTTGGCGATTGGGATTTAGCTTTAGCTGCCTACAACTCTGGCCCTGGCAACGTTACAAAAGCCATTCGACGTTCTGGAGGTTACCAAAATTATTGGAATATTAGACATAATTTACCTAGAGAGACTGCGGGTTATTTGCCAGCATTTTTAGCTACTATGTATATTTTTGAGTATGCTGAAGAACATGGTTTTAAAAAAATAAAACCAGAATTTGCACTTTTTGAAACAGATACGATACGCGTTAAGCAAATGATAACTCTTGATCAAGTTTCCGAGGTAACAGGGACTTCAATTGAAGAACTTCAGTTTTTAAATCCTTCTTATAAATTAGATATTATTCCTTTTATCCAAGGGGAGAATTATGCGTTAAGACTTCCTAAAAGCGCTATTGGTAATTTTGTAAATAATGAAGATAAAATTTATGCTTTTGCTAAAGAAGAATTTGATAAACGAGAAAAACCGCTACCACAATTTTTCAATGCTAATGATAAAATAACTTATAGAGTAAAATCTGGAGATTATTTAGGTAGAATTTCCAGATTTTATGCGGTAAGGGTAAGCGATATTAAAAGATGGAATGGTTTACGCAGTAACGAGTTAAAAATAGGACAACGTTTAACAATTTATCCTAAAAACCCGAAAGCAGCAAATGTATCACAAGTTTCTATCGTTCAAACACAAACTAAGCCAATATCAGGAAACATAGAAACCTATATTGTTAAAAGCGGAGACTCTCTTTGGAGCATATCTCAAAAATTTCCCGGAGTTTCTGTTCAAAATATTAAAGATTGGAACGGTATTAGTGGTAGTAATTTGAAACCAGGAATGAAACTTAAAATATCAAAAGGTTAAATTCCATAAAACAATAAAAATAAACGTATGAAATATTTTATTCTTTCATTTTTATCATTAACACTTTTAACGGCTTGCGCAGACAAGAAAAAATCTAACGAGCGATACTTAGCTGATGCTTCAGGAGCCATAAATAATGTATCTGTAGTAGTTGATAATGAGTTATGGGACGGTAGTATTGGAGAGGCTATAAGAAACATTTTAGCTAAACCAATTTACGGTTTGCCTCAAGATGAACCTACATTTACGATTAGTCAAATTCCACCATCTGTTTTCTCTGGTTTTGTAACTAAAAACAGAACGGTTTTAAAAATAGAACCAAATAAAGAACCGGGTATTGAAATTTCTGAAAATGTTTACGCAAAACCTCAAAAAGTGATTGTAATTTCAGGTAAAACTAAAAATGAAATTATAGGTATTTTAGTTGAAAATGAATCAAAAATAATTGAAACATTTAGAAATCAAGAATTGGAAGAAAGGTTACGACAAATGTCTAAATCGCCTCACCAGTTTACTTCAATAAAAGAAAAACTGGGATTAACCATTCAATTTTCATCCATTTACAGAATCGCTAAAGAAGATGATAATTTTTTCTGGGTAAGAAAAGATATAACTACAGGAACAAATAATTTATTGATTTATGTATTACAGGGAAATGCGATAATAAGAAATGATAGCGTAATAAATCAAATAATAAAAATAAGAGACTCTATAGGCAAACAATATGTTGAAGGAGCTGTAGAGGGTTCATATATGGTAACTGAAAACGCTTATACACCTTTTCATGGAGAAAAGATTTTAGATAATAAATCTGCTCTAGAAACAAAAGGTATTTGGGATCTAAAAAATGGTTTTATGGGCGGGCCATTTATAAATTATGCTATTGAAGACAAAATAAACAATAGATGGGTTGTTATTGAAGGATTTGCATTTGCTCCTTCTGTTGAAAAAAGAAACTACATGTTAGAGCTTGAAGCTATTATTAAGTCTGTTAAAATTGATTAAAACATAGCATTACAAATAAAAAAAGACCAACGTTATTGTTGGTCTTTTTTTATTTGTAATGAAGCTAAAAGAATACTCTTATTTATCTTCTTTTTTATCTTCTTCTTTACTGGCATCTTTAAATTCTTTGATACCACTCCCAAGGCCACGCATTAATTCTGGTATTTTTTTACCTCCAAATAATAATAACACAACCACTACAATTAATGCTATTTGCCAAGGTCCAATTGCCAACGGTAATATATATAAACTCATAATATTAGTTTTAAAAAACAAAGTTAATAATTAAAGTTAAATAAAATCGTTTTATGCATAACTTTAGCAAAATGAGTTTAACTAGCGAATTATATATAATAAGTGCAGCAATATGTTTAATAAATTCTATTTATTTTTGTTTTAAATGAAAGATAAGAAGAATAAACCCAAAAAAATAAAAAAGAAATTACTTGATAAGTACCGTTTATTAATACTTAATGAACATACTTTTGAAGAACGCCTGTCATTTAAGCTTACTCGTTTAAATGTTTTTGTATTAGGCTCTTTATTAGCTATTTTTTTAATTTCATTAACTTATTTACTCATAGCGTTTACACCTCTTAGAGAGTATATTCCAGGATATTCTTCAACAGCTCTAAAAAAGCAGGCAATAGAGTTAAATTATAAAACAGATTCGTTACAAAAAGTTATTTCGATGAATGAGCTTTATTATGCGTCTATAAGAAAAGTATTAAAAGGCGATGTAAGTGCTGCTGATTTTAATAAAGATTCTATTATAGAAGCCGTTAAGTTAGAAGCCAACGAAGTAGATTTGAATCCAAGTGCTGAAGATTCATTATTAAGAGATAAGGTTGACAAAGAAGATAAATATAATTTGTTTGAGTCAGCTACATCTGCAACAAACTTTGTTTTATTTCCTCCTGTAAATGGCACAATTAGTGAAGATTATAATGCGAAAGAAAGGCACTATGCCGTAGATATTGTAGTGGCAAAAGATACACCAGTAAAATCAACAGCAGATGGTGTTGTAATTTTTTCTGAATGGACTGCAAATACAGGTTATGTAATTATTATAGAACATGGTTATGGGCTAATTTCAATTTACAAGCACAATGCATCTTTAACAAAAACACAAGGCGATTTAGTTAAAGCAGGAGAAGTTATTGCAACAGCTGGCAATACTGGCGAATTATCAACTGGACCCCATTTGCATTTTGAACTTTGGAACGATGGCTATCCAATTAATCCTAATAATTTTATAGATTTTAATAAATGATATCCCTTAAATCTGCTTTAGCAAAACCTTTTGCAAAATATATTTATAAAAAAATTCAAAAGTGGGCAAACAACCCTGTTGAAACTCAAGAAAAAGTTTTTCAAGATTTAATATCAAAAGCAACATCTACGGAGTTTGGCAAAGATCACGACTTTGTTAGTATAAACAATCATCAAGATTTTATAAAACGGGTTCCTGTAAAAGATTATGAAGCTTTAAAAACTTATGTTGATAAGGTAGTTGCAGGAGAAATGGATATACTTTGGAAAGGTAAACCTATTTATTTTGCAAAAACATCAGGAACTACCTCCGGATCAAAATATATTCCAATCACAAAAGAAAGTATGCCAAATCATGTTGAAGCCGCAAGAAATGCTATTTTATTGTACATCAACGAAACTGGTAAAAGTAAGTTTGTTGATGGTAAAATGATTTTTTTACAAGGAAGCCCAATTCTTAAAGAACAAAATGGAATTCAATTAGGTCGTTTATCGGGAATTGTGGCTCATTATGTTCCAAACTACTTACAAAAAAACAGATTACCTTCATGGGAAACCAATTGTATTGAAGATTGGGAAACTAAAGTTGATGCGATAGTTGAAGAAACACTTCCAGAAAATATGACGATTATTTCTGGGATACCTTCTTGGGTACAAATGTATTTTGAAAAAATACAACTAAAAACAGAAAAAAAGGTAGGCGATATTTTTAAAAATTTCAACCTTTTTATTTTTGGAGGTGTTAACTACGAGCCTTACCGAGCTAAATTCGAAAGTTTAATAGGAAGAAAAGTTGATAGTATAGAATTATATCCTGCAAGCGAAGGGTTTTTTGCTTTTCAAGACAAACAAAATGATAAGGGTATGTTACTTCAGTTAAACTCTGGGATATTTTATGAGTTTATTAAAGCAGATGATTTTTTTACTGAAAACCCAAAACGAATAACTATTAAAGATGTTGAGGTTGGCGTAAATTATGTAATGATTATTTCAACTAATGCAGGTTTATGGGCTTACAATATTGGAGATACTGTTGAGTTTACTTCAACAAAACCTTATAAACTTATAGTTTCTGGAAGGATTAAGCATTTTATTTCAGCTTTTGGAGAACATGTTATAGGAAAAGAAGTTGAACAAGCCATGCAAGAGGCTATTATAGATTCAGACGTTCGTGTTTCAGAGTTTACGGTGGCACCTCAAATAAACCCAAAAGAAGGGTTACCTTATCATGAATGGTTTATAGAGTTTGAAAATGAGCCAGAAGATATGTTCGCTTTAGCGAAAAAAATTGATGAATCACTTCAAAAACAGAATAGTTATTATTTTGATTTGATAAAAGGCAAGGTGTTACAACCTCTTAAAATAACGCAAGTAAAAAAAGGCGGGTTTCAAGATTACATGAAATCTATTGGTAAACTTGGAGGTCAAAACAAACTTCCTAGATTATCGAACGATAGAAAAATTGTAGAGGGTTTTCCAAAGTAAAATTACGTTTAATAGTACTATATTTGTATCGTCCAAATTAAACAATGAGTAACAAAAAGCAACATGCAAGAACAAGAGCTCAAGAAAGCTCGAATGCCATTGAGCGCATGTATATTACTATGCGTCATCTATTTAATAGAGGGTTTTACAAACCGATGGGTATTTCTGGTGAAACACTTAGGCAAGCTTTACTACTTTTAAGACCGGAGATTTATGGTTCTATTGGTGAAGAAAAAGCAGAACTTGAAGGGTTGCTTTATGTAATTGATAGACTCCCTGTTGGTATTGAAGAATGCACTTTTATTAATTTAACAAGTGATGAAGGCTACTCTAACTCGCATTTTAAACCCATAATTCCGGAAAAAAGAAGACGTAATTGTTACAGAATTGATGCTGAACAAATGAATATAGAGATTACCAGAGGACGCTCTGAAATCTATGATATTTTAACACATCTTACCTTTCTTTTTATTGAATCTCATAAAATAAGTAATCGTGTTATTATAAATGAAGAAGGGCAAACAACCCGAGATTGGATAAAACTTGAAAAAGCAGTTTTATTAAAAAAGAAACTCACACAAGAAGAACGCGAAGTAGCTATAACTCATACGGCTAATATTTTGGGTAGAACTTTTAATGAGTTGAGCAGCGTTTATAATGAGTTTGCAACAAATACCCAACCAGAAAGATTACTACATATTGTTTATTGGTTAGGGAAACTAGCCATAGAAGAACAAATTAATAATAATAAGAGAACAGTTACGTTTAGTCCTGTTTTAAGAGAACGAATAGGACATCATATCCATGGTGAGATATGGGCAGATACAATAAAAGAAGTACTTTTTAAAAATGATTTTCTAGATAGACCGTTGCATATTATTAGTGCTAATATGCATAGCGTTATGAACACCTTATTTTCTTCAAGTGCCTTAAAAACAAATACTGCCAAAAAAGATAGTTTTGAGGTGTATGAATCTTTAAGTAAAAAAGAAAATCAAGATCTCCGCAATATAGTTACTAATGAAGCGTTGCAAAAAGGGATGATTTATATAAAAGATGCTTCGGGTGTAAATATTGATGTTCAAATTTTTGACACGACTAAGCTAGATGTTTCTAAAATTGATATCAAAATATCTGATGAGGTTTTAAAAGAAAAAAAGCCGGTAATAATAGTTATGGATTATGCTTTTGGAGAGCAAGCCTATGAAACTATTGATGAGTTATTAAAACCATATAAAACAAAAGGGAGTAAAACTCATTTAAATGTACAATCGGTATCTATAATGGGTAAAGCAGGCATTTTAGAAGGAGGTAAAGGCGATATCATGATACCATCAGCCCATATTTTTGAGGGAACAGCTGATAATTATCCATTTAAAAACGAGCTTAAAAAACAACATTTAGAAGGTCAAGGAGTAGCAGTTTATGAGGGTTCTATGATTACTGTTTTAGGCACTTCATTACAAAACAAAGATATCTTAAAGTTTTTTTATAACTCTACCTGGCAAGTAATTGGTTTAGAGATGGAAGGTGCACATTATCAAAAAGCTATTCAGGCAGCATCAAAGGTAAGAGGTAGCATCAGCTCTAAAGTAAAAGTTAGATATGCATATTACGCCAGCGATAATCCTTTAGAAACAGGAGCAACATTAGCTTCAGGAGGGTTAGGAACTTCTGGAGTAAAACCAACTTATTTAATAACAAGAACCATATTAGAACAAATATTAAATTAAAATTATGAGTAAAGATTTACCACAACCACAACAATCTGAAGAAGTAGATTTAGGGCAGTTGTTTAAGATAATAGGAAACGCTTTCGATCGTTTTTTTAAATTTATAGGAGGTATTTTTAACAAGCTGTTTTTGGCTTTTGTATGGTTTGTTTTTTTTGTAAAAAAGCACATCATAAAATTGGCAATTGCCGGAGTTTTAGGTTTAGGATATGGCTTTTTTAAACAAATAAAAGGAGAGCCTATTTTTAAATCTACATCAGTTGTAAAACAAAATTATAATACAGGAGAAAATCTCTATAGAGCAATAAGTTATTATAATGAGTTAATTGCAGAAAAAGATCTATCTACTTTAGCTAAAGTTTTAGATATAGATCCTACAAAAGTTACCGCTATTAAAGAGTTTGAGGTAGAGCCTGTTGTTACAGAAAATGAAAAGCTTAAAAGTTTTGACAACTATATTAAAACGCTAGATTCAACTATAGCTTCTACTATTACTTTTGAGAAGTATCAAGAAAATGTTAAAGATTTTCAACATGCCAATCAACGTATTATAATAAAAGCAACAGAAAAAAATGTATTTGAAGAAGTTGTTTCAACCATAGTTAGTAAAATTGAGGATACGGAATATTTTGTCACAGAACAACAAAAGGATTTGGATGAGTTGACAAATCTAGAAAATTCTTTAAAAGAATCATTATCGGCTTCAAAAGATTTACAGGATGTTTATAAGAGAGTTTTAGAAGCTCCAATTGATAATAAAACGGGATCTCAAACAAGTATTAGTATTGACAATACTGAAGATAAAAGTAAGACAAAGGAGTTTGAATTATACACAAATGATATTAATCTTCGTAGAGAATTAGTTAGTATTCAGAGGCAAAAAGAAGAAAAGCAGTTTATTATAGAAATAGTATCTACTCAAGAAAACCAAGGAACTATTGATAACTCTAAAAGCCTTTTCAATATAGCTCTAGACGTTAAAATTTATTATGCTTTTATATTAATAATGGCAACGCTCATGGTATTGCTTGTAATTAATTTTATTAAGTTTTTAGAAACTTACAAAGAAAAAATATAACATGACAATTTTAATAACCGGTGGCGCAGGATTTATAGGTTCTCACGTAGTAAGATTATTTGTAAAAAAATATCCTAATTATAAAATCTATAATTTAGATTTGCTTACTTATGCAGGTAATTTAGAGAATTTAAAAGATATTCAGAATACTCCAAATTACACGTTTATCAAAGGAGACATTAATGATAGCGAATTTATAGATACGCTCTTTGAAGCCTACAAATTTGATACCGTGATTCACCTTGCTGCAGAATCTCATGTTGATAGATCCATTAAAGATCCAATGGCTTTTGTTAAAACAAATGTTTTTGGAACTGTAAACCTGCTTAATGCATCAAAAAAAATATGGGACAACAATTTTGAAAACAAACTGTTCTATCACATAAGTACGGATGAAGTATATGGGACTTTAGGAGATACAGGGTTATTTACAGAAACAACACCATACAGTCCAAATTCTCCTTATTCAGCATCCAAGGCAAGTTCTGATCATTTTGTTAGAGCGTATGGAGAGACTTACGGCCTTCCTTTTATAATTTCAAACTGCTCAAATAACTATGGGCAAAACCAATTTCCAGAAAAATTAATACCCTTATTTATTAATAATATAATTAATATGAAGCCACTTCCAGTTTATGGGGATGGTAATTACACAAGAGATTGGTTGTATGTAGTAGATCATGCCATTGCTATTGAGTTGTTGTTTTCCAAAGGAAAAAAAGGGGAAACCTACAATATTGGAGGTTTTAATGAGTGGAAAAATATTGATTTAGTAAAGGTTTTATGTAAACAAATGGACCTTAAATTAGGAAGAAAAGAAGGAGACTCAGAAAAATTAATAACTTATGTAAAAGATAGGCCAGGGCACGATTTACGATATGCCATTGATGCCTCTAAAATAAATAGAGAGCTAGGTTGGAAGCCTTCAGTAACCTTTGAGGAAGGGCTGTCTATAACTATAGATTGGTATTTAAGCAATAAAGAGTGGTTAAAAAATGTAACCTCAGGAGAATATCAAAATTATTATGAAAAACAGTACAAACAACACTAATTATAATATTCATTTTCAATATTTAATCCAATAAAATACATATGAAAGGAATTATACTAGCAGGAGGTTCTGGAACCCGGTTACACCCTTTAACCTTATCAGTAAGTAAGCAATTAATGCCTATTTATGATAAACCTATGATTTATTATCCTTTATCAACTTTAATGTATGCTGGTATAAGTGAAATTTTAATTATCTCAACACCTAAAGATTTGCCTTTATTTAAAGATCTATTAGGAGATGGCAAGAAATATGGTTGTAAATTTGAATATGCAGTACAAGAACATCCAAACGGATTAGCCGAGGCATTCCTAATTGGAGAAAATTTTATTGGCGATGATAAAGTTGCATTAATATTAGGTGATAATATTTTTTATGGCACGGGTTTAGCAGCACTTTTGCAAGCTAATAATAATCCAGAAGGCGGTATTATTTACGCTTACAGAGTGCATGATCCAGAGCGTTATGGTGTTGTTGAGTTTAACGGTGAAGGAAAGGCAATTTCAATAGAAGAGAAACCTGAGAATCCAAAATCAAATTATGCTGTGCCAGGCATTTATTTTTACGATAATTCTGTTGTGCAAATCGCTAAAAATATCCAACCAAGTCATAGAGGAGAATTGGAAATTACAGATGTTAATAGAGTGTATTTAGAAAAAGAAAAACTACATGTAAGTATTCTTGATAGAGGCACAGCTTGGTTAGATACTGGCACATTTCAATCTTTAATGCAAGCTTCACAATTTGTTGAGGTTATAGAAGAACGACAAGGTTTAAAAATAGGCGCTATAGAGGGAGCTGCTTTTGAAATGGGATTTATTAATAAAGAACAATTTAAAGCCTTGGCAGAACCCTTGCTTAAAAGTGGATATGGAAAAAATTTGTTAGGTCTTTTGAATAAAAATTAATGAAAGCAATAGAGACAAAATTAAAAGATTGTTTTGTAATCGAACCAAAAGTTTTTAATGACGAAAGAGGCTATTTTTTTGAAAGTTTTAATCAAAAAACTTTTAACGAATTAATAGGCAGTAAAATAAACTTTATTCAAGATAATGAGTCTTTCTCGACAAGAGGTGTATTAAGAGGCATACATTTTCAAACAGGAGACTATGCGCAAGCAAAATTAGTTAGAGTTATTAAAGGCAGCGTTTTAGATGTTGCAGTAGATTTAAGAAAAGATTCCAAAACATATGGCGAGTATCTTTCAATTGAATTGAATGAAGACAATAAAAGGCAACTTTTTGTTCCACGAGGGTTTGGTCATGGATTTATTGTTTTGAGTGAAACTGCTATTTTTTCTTATAAATGTGATAATTTTTATAACAAGGAAGCAGAAGGCGGTATTATTTATAATGATTTGGATTTAAACATCGATTGGAAATTATCTCCAAATCAATTTTTAATATCACCAAAAGATACCATATTACCAAAATTTAAAGACATCAGAGGATGAGAACAATTTTAATTACTGGTGGAAAAGGGCAACTAGCTTCTTGCATAAAAGATGTTGCAAAAAACTTGGTTGGCTTCAATTTTATTTATGTTGATTACGATGAGCTAGATATTACTAATGAGTTAGAAGTAATAAATTTTTTTAATAAAACAAAAATTGATTACTGTGTGAACTGTGCTGCTTATACGGCTGTTGATAAAGCAGAATATGATCAAACGTTAGCGAAGTCAGTTAATGAAATTGGCGCAAAAAATTTAGCCGAAGCTTGTAAAAAGAGTAACGCTATTCTAATTCAAATATCTACAGACTTTGTTTTTGATGGTACAAAGTCATCTCCTTATTTAGAATCAGATAAAACCAATCCTATAAGTGTATATGGTTTAACAAAATTACATGGAGAACATGCAGTTACCTCAACCTTACAAACGTATTTTGTATTAAGAACTTCTTGGTTATACTCAGAGCATGGCAATAATTTTTTAAAGACGATGCTGAGATTAGCCAAAGAAAGAGATGAACTTAACATTATTTTTGATCAAGTAGGCACACCTACTTATGCAGGAGATTTAGCAAAAGTTATTTTTATATTAATTACGACTAATAATGCATCCTTTGGGACTTACCATTACAGTAATGAAGGCGTTGCCGGATGGTATGATTTCTCTAAGGCTATTTTTGATATATCTGGATTAAAAGTAAAAATAAATCCTATTAAAACAGAAGCGTATAAAACAGATGCAGAAAGGCCAAAGTATAGTGTTTTAGATAAATCAAAAATTAAAAATACTCTAGAACTTGAAATTCCTTATTGGAGAGAAAGTTTAAAAAATGCTCTTTCAAACCTAGAAGAATTAAACAGTTAGTTACAGATTATTTAATAAATATAATTAAAATTTAAATGGATAAAATTGCAATTATTGGGTTAGGATATGTGGGTTTGCCTTTAGCAGTAGAGTTTGGTAAAAACAATTTTAATGTTATAGGTTTTGATATTAACGAAAAACGAATTAAAGAGTTAAATAAAGGACAAGATCACACATTAGAAGTTTCTGAGAAAGAACTTCAAAATATAGATAAAGTTCAGTTTTCTTCAAACCCAGATGTTTTAGAGCATGCAAATATTTATATTGTTACGGTACCTACCCCAATTGATAAATATATGCAACCAGATTTAAGTCCCATTATCTCTGCAAGTAAATTAATTTCAAAATATATCAAAAAAGGAGACCTTATTATATATGAATCAACTGTTTTTCCCGGATGTACAGAAGATGTCTGTGTTCCCTTACTAGAATCAATAAGTGGTTTAAAATTTAATAAAGATTTTTACTGTGGTTACTCACCAGAACGTATAAATCCTGGAGATAAAGAACGTAGAGTGCATAATATTGTGAAAGTAACCTCAGGAAGCACACCAGAAATTGCAGAAAAAGTAGATAATTTATATAAATCTATAGTTGTTGCCGGCACACACAAAGCATCCTCTATAAAAGTTGCAGAAGCCGCTAAGGTTATAGAAAATACTCAACGCGATTTAAACATCGCTTTTGTTAACGAACTCTCATTAATTTTTGATAAAATGGAAATTAATACCTTGGAGGTTTTAGAAGCCGCAGGAACAAAATGGAACTTTTTACCATTTAGACCAGGGCTTGTAGGAGGCCACTGTATAGGGGTAGATCCTTATTACTTAACCTATAAAGCACAAAGTTTAGGATATAACCCAGAAGTTATTTTAGCAGGTAGACGTATTAATGATAGTATGGGAAGCCAGGTGGTTAAAAAGTATATAAAAAGATTACTTTCTTTAAAAAAAGCGGGTAATAACTTTAAAACCTTGATACTAGGGTTTACATTTAAAGAGAACTGCCCAGATATAAGAAACACGAGAGTTATTGATATTTATAATGAATTAAAGGACTACGGTATAGAGGCCGATATTTATGACCCAATTGCCGATGTTAATGAAATAGAAGAAGAGTATCGCATAAAAGTAAAGGCTGAAGACATTAACAATTATAATGGTATAATAATAGCCGTAGGGCACGAAGAGTTTTTAAATTATGATTGGAAGTCTATTGTGAAGGGAAAAATAGTTTTTGATGTAAAAAACATATTAGAAAAAGGCTTAGCAACAGATAGCTTGTAAATTTAAAGCAAAGAGAATGAAGATAAAAAAACGCTTAGTTATTTTTATTTTAGGTTTTTTGATATCATGTAATAGTAAAAACAAATCTGAAGAAAAACAGGTTGAAGATAAATTGTTGCAATCACTGGTTAGAAAGGGTGTTGATAATAAAGATTTAAAAAACACTTTTTTAGTAATTCTTAATGTTTTGGCCAATAAAAACGACAACTTTCAATTGTTTTATACCGAAGATTATATGTTGTCATTTAATGAAGATCAATCAATTATAAAACTGATTTCAGGCGCTAATGACTATCAAAATATAGTTTTTACATTACCAAGCAATGTATTACCAGATAGACTTAGAATAGATGTGGGTAGTAACAGAAACCAAAAAGTAATTAAAATAAAATCGTTACTATTTCGATATAACGATAAAGAGGTTTTTATTCCTTCAGAACTCATATCAAAATTATTGGTTCCAAATGAGTTTGTTAATTATCGTTTAGGTGAGGACACTTATAATCTATTAACCTTAAATGTGGAGGATAAAACCATATACGATCCAGCCTTTACATGTTCACCTGAATTGGTTAGATTATTACTAGCAATAAAATAATAAAATTATGAACTCAAGAATTATTGAAAATAAAAAGGTTTTAGTTACTGGAGGTGCTGGCTTTATAGGTTCTAATCTAATAGACGTATTAATAAAACAGAATAATAACGTCGTTTGTCTAGATAATTTGGCTACTGGACATCTCAAAAACATACAGCGTCATTTAAGCCATCCTAACTTCAAATTTATTGAAGGCGATATTAGAGACATGGAAACCTGTTTAAAAGCTTGTAGTGGTGCAGATATAGTGCTCCATCAAGCTGCTTTAGGATCCGTACCAAGATCTATTAACAACCCAATGCTCACCAACGATGTTAATATTTCTGGATTTTTAAATATGCTTTGGGCCGTTAAAGAAAATAAAGTAAAGAGGTTTGTTTACGCTGCAAGTTCTTCAACTTACGGTGATCATCCTGGTTTACCAAAAAAAGAAGAATCCATTGGTAATCCCCTCTCACCTTATGCTGTAACTAAATATGTAAATGAGTTATATGCTCAGGTTTTTGCAACCACTTATGGTGTTGAAACCATAGGCTTAAGATATTTTAATGTATTTGGGCCAAAACAAGATCCTAATGGCGCCTATGCTGCCGTGATACCTAAGTTTATAAATTTATTTTTAAAAGGCGAATCGCCAACTATAAATGGTGATGGTTCTCATTCTAGAGATTTTACTTTTATTGATAATGTGGTTCAAATAAATCAATTGGCAGCCCTCACAAACAACGATAAAGCAATTAATAGTGTTTTTAATGTGGCCTGTGGAGATAATACAACCTTGAATCAATTAATACTAGCCATTAAATCAGGGTTAAATAAATTTGAATATAACACGGATATAGAAGTAAACTATGGGCCTGAGCGTGCTGGAGATGTAAAACACTCTTTAGCTTCAATTGATAAAGCATTGACCCTACTAGGATATAAACCAACCGTTAAGTTTAAAGAAGGTATTGAATTAACTTTAAATTATTTTTTAAATAATGAGGGATGAAGCAGGTAAGTCTTTTTTGGATAAATTAAAAACTAAATTCTTCTTAATTTTAATAGCTTTAGTTTTTGCGTTTCCTATACTTCCCAATGCCATTCAATCTATATCTATTATAGCGCTTATATGTTTATCCGTTACAAGTTTTTTAAAAAATAAAAAATTTAATCTAGATAGAAAACAAGTTGTTTTTTATACCCTAATAACATCATGGGCGTTTTTTTTGTGTCTAACAATTTTTTACTCTAAGGACACCATTTATGGTATAGCCACAGCGCAGCGTTACATAAATATAATAGCGATACCTTTAGTTTTGATTTTTTTTGTACCTAAAAATTTCATTAAAAAGGCTCATATTTTTTATTTGTCTTTTATTATATCCAATTTACTATTCGTTTTTATAATTTACTATAAAGCTATTATCGTCATAGAAACAACCTGTTTTCCAGAAATTTATTATGACAATTTTTTTAGTAAACTAAATTTTATTTTAAAAAAACCAAATCATATTATTTTCTCTTGTTTTGAAAACGAATCGAAGCATTCTTTTTTTATTCATAGAGTTTATAATTCAATGAATTTTTTGTTTTCAATACTTTTATTGATTGAGCTTATTTTTATGAATAAGTTTAAAAAAAATATAGGTTTTTATCTTTTATCAATAATAAGTTTTATCGTTTTTGGGTATTTAATATTCTACCAATTTTCTGTTGTAAATGTAGTTTTAGCGCTTGTACTAATCCCAACATTTATTATCACAAAAACACCAATAAATAAAGTCAAGAAATCAATATTTGTGTCAGTTATCTTTGTAGTTGTTTGTTTTGTAGTAATTAATTTAAACAAGACATCAAATAATGTTGCATCAAAATATTTAATTCCGGCCGTTAATATGGTTAAGAAAGTTTTTACTGGGAATAACTATGGTAGTATTGATGAGCGTTATGAAATTAATATTGCAAGTAAAAGTTTAATAGAAGACGCATTTTTATTTGGATATGGTATAGGAGATGTTCAATCTAAACTAAACGAATATTATTTTCTTAATAAAAATAATTCAGAAGCCTATGCAATAGCTTATAAGAATGAATTAAACACCCATAATAATTATGCTTTTTTGATGCTTTCAGGAGGTATAGTTGTAATTATTTTGTTTTTAATAAACGTTATATTTTCTTTTTCTAAGGGAATAAATTCCAAAGAATGGATATATGTATATTTTCTAATTATTATCTTGGTTAACCTAGCCTCGGAGAATATTTTATCTAGAATTCATGGCAATCTATTTTATGCTATTTTTAATGGCTTTTTTATAGCAAAAATGTTAAATACAAAAAACTACGAGTGAGTTTTAAAACAAAATATAAGCTAGAATTCAATTTTATTATTTATTTAATAGGAAAGGTCATTAGTGCAGGTGTGATGATAGGTTCTATACCATTGTTTATTAAATACTTTGGGATTCAAGAATATGGAGACTTTGTTTTATACTATACTACCTTTTTAATGCTTTTTGCTGGTTCCTCGGGTTGGATTGTGCAAGGAATACTCAGGTTTTACACTTTAGAAAAAAATAAAGAAAAAATTAGAAGTGAGATAAACCAAATGGTTTTAAACTCTTTTGTGATTTCTGCACTTATCTTGATAGGGGTTTTTAGCTATTATGATGCAGATATTACGCTATTAATAATTGCAGTTTGCAGTCTTTTTTTTAGTTTATTTTATACAAGTAAAATAACAATCGAACAGGCGCTGTTAAAATCAAAAAACTATATCATTACAGATATTATTAGGGTTTCGTTTTTTTTAATAGTTCCATTAAACTTAAAATATTTTATCCCATCTATTAGCGCAATACATACCTTGTTTTTAGGCGTATTGTTTAGTTACGTTTTAGGCAGTTTATGGCTATCTAAATTCAGAATTATTATTCCTACTATAAGGTTTAGAGGAAAAACGAGATGGCGTAAAATTTTTTTAAAATATGGATTGCCTTTAAGTTTATGGATGGTTTTTTCGCCAACTACCAATGGCGTTGATAGATATGTAATAGAATACAGTTTAGGCACCATTATGTTAGCAAAGTATACGGCGGTATTTGATATTATTTTTAAAGTTTTTTCTAGTATCGCTATTCCCTTTAACAATATTGTTCAACCCATGCTAATTCAAAATTACAACGAAAAAAATTATTCAGAATATAAAAAAACAGTAAATAAATCGTTGCTGTACCTTACGTTAATCTTTCTGGTTTTTATCTCGGGCGCCATTTTATTACAAGATTTTATTATATGTAAATACCTAGGTTTTTGTGAGCAATCTGCAATGCTTTCAAAATTAATAATTCCATTCGCATTTAGTAGTTATATTTGGCAAATAGCCATTTTGATTCAGAAAAATTTAGAAGTCTCGAATAAGACCATTGAAATGACTATTTACATGATAGTTGTTGTTATTGCTATAGTTATATTGGGAATTATTTTTGTTCCCTTGTACGGTTTAATAGCGTCTGCATATATTTCGGTATTCGCAGCTTGTGTTTATCTATTATTGATAATTTATGGAACAAAAAAACATTTTAAATTATGATTTTATATTTTATTTTTATTGCCCTTACAACAGTAATAGCATATATAAATAATAGTGTTTCAAAAAAGCTTTTTTATCCAGCAACTTACGTGTCCTTCCTCTGGGTTTTGTTTGTTACTATTCATTTACTGTATTTACTTTTTTCTGATAGAAAGCCATTTCCATTATCCTTTATTGTACTTTCTTATTTTTTTTTAGCACTACTGCTATTTTCTTTAGGAGGTTTAATAGCTAAAGGACTTCATAAAAACAATTTAAAAGCAGACGTTAAAACAGTTTTCTCTACTACTTTTTTAAATGTTATTTTAATAGTAAATATTTTCTCTTTGATTTTTTACTTCATTAAAATTAAAGAATTGACTGGCTATTATTTCAATCTTCTTTTATTTAGATACTACACTTCCGTGGAAGGGATCGATATTGGCTTCATTAAATATAGTTTAACATTTTCCATCTTTTCTTTGTTACTGGTTCTAATCGATTTTTATAATAAAGAACGAAAAACCTATTTCACCAGTTTTAGATTGTTTTTAATTTTTTTGTTGAGTTTCACTATATCTTTTTTATCTGCATCAAAGGGAGCGTTTCTGTTTTTATTAATAAGTACCTTAGGTGTTTACTCGGTTTACAGAAGAATTAATATCAAGTTAGTATTAAAAACCGTTGGTATTACACTAGCAGTTTTTTTAATAATGGGGAACTTATTAAAAAAATCTATCCCTAATGAGCATACTAGCAAAATTGAGTATACAGTGTTCGATAAGGTAGAATATTTATTGTATTCTTATGCAACTTTACCATTAAGTGCTTTTGATAAGTTTTTAAATGAGCCCTATAAAATTACCTATGGTGATATAGCTTTTAGGTTTCCAAAGGCAGTATTTTATAAAATAGGTTTAACAGATACACCTCCAAAGGATTTAGTTGAAAAATATGTGAAAGTACCAGATTTAGTTAATGTTTACACTGCCTATTACAAGTTAATTAAAGATTTTGGTATTATTTATTCTTTAACAGCGATGTTTCTTTTTGGATATTTACACACGTATTTTTTTATTCATTCAAAAAAATCATTTGGAAGCCTCATAGGATTCTCTATGTTGTTGTTTCCTTTAACTATGACTTTTTTTGAAGAAAATTATACATCGCTATTATCTACTTGGATACAGGTAATACTATTTGTTTATGCAACGAAATTTTTTATGAAATATAAATATGATTAATGAGACCCTAGGCATTGTAATAGTTAATTATAACTCTGCAGAGTTGTTAGAACAATGTGTAAGCGCTATTTTTAACAGTAATATCCAAAATTTATTATTAAAAGTAGTAATTGTTGATAATAATTCTAATGATGGTTCTTTTGAGTTAGATACGCCATACAATCAACAATTAATACTTATAAAAAACACAGATAATAAAGGTTTTGGTTACGCTTGTAACCAAGGTGTTGAAGTGTTAAAAAGCATGAAGTATCTTTTATTTTTAAATCCTGATACTCAAGTTGGATTGAATACTTTTACAGAAAGCATTACTTTCTTGAAGAGTAGTAGCGATGTTTCTATTTTAGGAACCATGCACAAGAATGAAATAGGAGAAATACAAACTAGTTGTTCATACACGCCTAAACCTATCCCTATGATTTGGGACATATTAGGCTTATCAAAAGTATTACCAAACGTTTTTAGACCAGCGACACTAATGATAAATTTTAATCATAAAGAATCTCGTTTTGTAGATCAGGTAATGGGCGCTTATATGTTAATGGAGAAAGATGTTTTTGATAAATTAAATGGTTTTGATAACCGGTTTTTTGTTTATTACGAAGATGCAGACTTCGCCCTTCGGGCAAAAAAAATAGGTTTTTTAAGTTACTATAACTCAACTATTGAAATTATGCATAGCGGTAGAGGCACA
Source organism: Flaviramulus sp. (assembly GCF_982512915.1). Taxonomy (NCBI): domain Bacteria; kingdom Pseudomonadati; phylum Bacteroidota; class Flavobacteriia; order Flavobacteriales; family Flavobacteriaceae; genus Flaviramulus; species Flaviramulus sp. The sequence goes on from NZ_CEWOCJ010000006.1 coordinate 47,558, forward strand.
ACAAAAAAAATTTTCCATATCACCTTATTTTACAATTTAAGAAGCAGGATACAGTTTGCATATAAACATTATGGTAAGTTCTGTGGTGCTTTAATATTATTTTTAACATTAACTCTAGAGCCAATAACAAGGGGTCTGTATAACTTAATTAAGAATCCTTCTGAGAACAAAAACACCTTTAAAGCTTTTAAATTATTATACAGGGATACTTTTAAATAATGAGAATACTTTTTTATCCAAAATATAACGAAAAAGGCGCTAGCAGTAGATATAGAGTCTATCAATATCTTGATTATTTTAAAGACTATAAGGTTGAAGTATATCCTTTTTTAGATGACAGATATATACCATCTCAGTCGTTCAAAAGTATTAAAGGTGTTTTTTATGTTGTATTTTGTTATTTCAGGAGAAGTTTAAATATGCTTCGAATTAAAAGAAGCGATTTGGTATTTCTTGAAAAAGAATTTATCCCTTATTTGCCTTTTAACACGTTTTTTTTTAAACTAGTTAAGATAAATTATATTGTTGATTATGATGATGCCATTTTTCATAATTATGATTTACATCCAAACAAGATTATTCGATTTCTATTAAAAGATAAAGTTTCAAAAGTTATAAAATTTTCTAAAACTGTAATTACGGGTAGTCCTTATTTAACATCCTATGCAAAAAAATATAATGTAAATGTAATTGAAATTCCTACTGCTATTAATTTACAAACTTATCAATCAGTGTTCCAAAAAGAAACAAATAACAATTTTGTAATTGGTTGGATAGGATCAAAAACCACGTCGGTTAATTTAATTAGTTTAATTCCTTCTTTCAAAGCTTTTAAGGAACTGCATAGTAATTTTGAAATAAGATGCATAGGTTTTGATAGGGATTTAGAGCATCATTTTAATGATTTACCCTTTCATGTACAAGATTGGAGCTCTGAGACAGAAGTGGAAGATATTAAAAATTTTACCGTTGGTATAATGCCGCTAGAGAATAATCCATTCAATAAAGGTAAATGTGCCTTCAAACTTATTCAATATATGGCTTGTGGAATTCCAACTATCTCTTCACCTTTAGAGGCGAATATTAAGGTTAATAGAGATAATAATAACTTATTTGCAAACACAGAAGAGGAATGGACAAATGCATTTATTAAAGTATTTGAAAACACAATAGATTTAAAGAAAACAGGAGAAGCAAATAAAGTAATAGTTGAGCATTATTATACAATACAGGCTAATAAAGACACCTATTTAGAAATTTTTTCCAGTATTATTGCAAATAAAATAAGATTTAAGTAAATAGTATGTGCGGTATATTAGGTACAATTAACATAGATAGATTAAGGAAAGAGAGTTATAAGAATCTTATGATTCATCGTGGTCCAGATGCACAATTGCATTTAGAAATTGATAACATCAATTTTTATCATTATAGGTTAGCTATACAAGATCTTTCAGATCAAGCCAATCAGCCCATGAATTATAATGAGTATACAATTATATTTAATGGCGAAATTTACAATCATCACGAATTAAGAAAAAAATTTAATCTCAAGTGCCATACCAGTTCAGATACAGAAACCATACTTCAGCTATATCACCTTTTAGGTGAAGAGATGTTAAATGAATTTGACGGAATGTTCGCAGTAGCGATTTATAACAAAAAAAAAGAAAAATTATTTTTGGCCAGAGACAGAGCCGGAGAAAAACCTTTATATTTTTTTAAAAAAGATAAAAAGTTTGCATTTGCCTCAGAATTAATCGCGTTAAACACCATTTTATCATTAGAAATCAATCATTCTGTAATTAATGATTATTTTTTTATTGGCAGCCAATTTCAAGCCAATACGGTTTATAAAAACGTTTTTGAGTTAAAAAATGGTACTTTTTTAACCATTGATTTAAAGTCTTTCGAGATTAGAGAAAACACTTGGTGGCATGTTATTGACGGCTTTAAAAAAAAGGCAGATCTTAGTTTTGAATCTGCAAAAGTAGAATTCTCTAAACTTTTTGATATTTCTATAAAAAGAAGGTTAGAATCCTCGGATTTAGAAGTAGGTACTTTTTTAAGTGGTGGTATTGATAGTGGACTTGTTACAGCATTTGCATCCAAGTATAACAAAAATATAAAAACATTTACGGTGGCTTTTGAAGGCGCTTATAATGAAGCACCTTTGGCAGAAAAAGTAGCTAAAAAATTTAATACAACACACACTAAAATTGACATAAATTTTTCGAATTTAAAAAACGACTTAGAAAAGATTATCATCAATTATGCAGAACCCTTCATGGATAGTTCTGCCATACCAAGTTATTACGTGTCGCAAGAGGCTAAAAAGCATGTCACGGTAATTTTAAATGGAGATGGTGCTGATGAATTGTTTGGAGGGTATAGAAGATATGTACCGTTTTCAAAATATGATTTTTTTCAGAATCCTCAATTTATTCAAGTTTTTAGCCGCATTATTTTAAAATTATTACCAAACGCCAACAATAAAAAGTCTTCTTATAATTATTTTCACAGATTGTTAAGTTTATCTTCACAAAATGGTATAAATACTTATTTATCTGCAACTGTAGATGTTTTTACGAACTTCGAAAAATATTTCCATAAGCAACCAGAACTTAGAGAAATAACATCTGTTTTTAATAGAATTAACAACGAGCTTGACTCTGGGTTAGATAAAATAATGTGCATGGATTTCTTAACACTTTTATTTGGAGATCTATTAGTTAAAATGGATATTGCCACAATGGCAAATTCTTTAGAGGGTAGAAGTCCTTTCTTATCTAAAGAACTTTTAGATTTTGGAATTTCATTAGATACGAAATATAAAATAAATGGAAAAATAACGAAGCATTTGTTGCGAAGTGTAGCTAAAGATATTTTGCCAATCGAAATTTTCTCTCAACCAAAAAGAGGTTTTGAAATACCTTTAAAAAACTGGATAAATAGCGATTTAAAAGATATTACTAATGACTACATCTATAGTAACAATGCTTTTTATAAAGATTTTGTAGACGAAAGATTCATAAAAAATTTATTGAGTAATAAGGTCAATGTATCTCAAGAAAAAAGAGCAAAAATGTTATATAATATTCTGTGTTTGGAAATTTGGTATAAAAATCACAAACAGAATTCTTTAATTACATCTAATTTGAATTAAATGAATGAGAGTATAATTATAGCATTAATTTTTCTAAACATTTATCTGGTTTTAAAAAAAATCAAACAACAAGATAAAGTATCACATAAGTATTTCTTAGCTGCTATTTTTTTGCTTCATTATATAGCTTTTATAGCGTACTACAAACTTAGTGTTGTTCAACAAAAAGATTCTTTTCTTTTTTATCAAAAAGCCCTAGAAGCTAACTCAATATTAGATTTTAAAATTTATGGGAGCCAATTAATGTCCATAATTTGCTACCCATTTAGCAAAGTAGGTGTCAATTATTTTGTGTTATCCTTAACATTTGCAACAATTGGCTTTTTAGGCTTTTTAAAATACTTCCAATTTTTAATTTCAAGATTAGATAAGAATTTTTATGGCAGCTTTATCGCTTTATTTTTACTAATACCGTCATTACATTTTTGGACTGCCGGATTAACAAAAGAGACGATTATTTTTTACTTAATGAGTATTATATTTGTTAGCACATTTAAAAATCATCGACCTACACTTTTAGTAGTTGTTTCTTTATTCATTGTATTTTTGATTAGGCCGTATTTGTTATTTATTTTAATTATTGCTTTTTCCATAGACTATTTTTTAAATTTTAAGGGCAGTTTAAAAGAAAAACGGATAACAATGTTTGTTGTGTCTTTTATTGCCATTTTGCTAACACCAATTTTATTAAACTTTTTAAAATTAACTGAATTTAATCTAGAGAGAATCAAATATAATTTCGCATCACTAGTAAAATATAGTCAAAATTTTGGAGGATCTTCTATAGATTTAAAAAATTCAACTTATTTAGAAAGACTGTTCTTGGTATTTTTCCGGCCATTATTTTATGATGCAAAAACCTTATTTCAATACTTTATTTCTTTTGAAAATCTCATAGCCTTTTTTCTTCTAATAAATTTCTTAAAAGATATCTTTATAAGAAAAGTAAAACTTAATGCAATGAAAAATGAACTATTTTTGCTTGTAACAGTAATTTTATTAATACTGTTTTATGGTATTTATATGTATAACCTAGGTCTTGCTTCAAGGATGAGGGTGATGTTTATTCCATATATGTTTATATTTTTGTTTGTAGTGTATTTTAAAAATCATAAAAATAGAAGTGAATAAAAAAAAACTTATAAGAGTTACTACTGTACCTCTATCATTTGATAAACTTTTAGGAGGTCAAATGAATTTTATGAATTCTCATTATGATGTTACAGCCGTATCTTCAGAAGAAGATTATTTAAAAGAGATAGGCATTAAGGAACAAGTAAAAACGCTTACATTAAGATTAACAAGAAAGATAACACCTTTACGTGATGTTATAGCTGTTTTTCGTCTATATCTTTTTTTAAAGAAAGAAAAACCATTTATTATTCATTCACATACACCTAAAGCTGGTATAGTGGCTATGTTGGCAGGGAAATTAGCAAATACGCCTAATAGACTTCATACCGTTGCAGGTTTACCATTATTGGAAGCAAGAGGTTTAAAACGAATACTTTTAAATAAAGTAGAAAAGCTGACATATGCTTGTGCTACAAATGTTTATCCCAATTCTAATCAACTTTTACGAATTATATTAGAGAATAATTTTCTGCCAAATGGAAAAGCAAAAGTAATAGGAAATGGTAGTTCTAATGGAATAGATACAACATTTTTTGATACAGCCCAAATAGCTGATCAAAAATTACTAGAACTAAAAAAAGAACTAAAAATATCAGATACTGATTTTGTGTTTATTTTCGTTGGCAGATTGGTGTCAGATAAGGGTATTAACGAATTAGTATCTAGTTTTTTAAAGCTTTACAGAAACAAATTACAATTTAAGCTACTTTTAGTGGGACCGTATGAAGATGAATTAGATCCATTACTTCCGAATACTAAAACTGAAATTAAACGTAATATAAATATAATTACTACAGGGTATATCAATGATGTTAGACCTTTTTTTGCCATTTCTGAAGCTTTAGTTTTTCCAAGTTATAGAGAAGGTTTTCCAAACGTAGTGATGCAGGCTGGAGCAATGGGGCTTCCCTCAATAGTTACCAATATTAATGGTTGTAATGAAATAATTATTCAAAATAAAAATGGTTTGATAATTGAAACTAAAAATGAAGAACAACTATATCTAGCTATGGAGAATTTAGCTTCAAATGTTAAACTTTTCAATAGCTTGAAATCTAACGCAAGAAGGTTAATTTTAGAGAGATTTGAGCAAAATTTTTTGTGGAATAAATTACTAGAAGAATACAAAAACCTTGAATAAAATAATGTATAGATTCTTTTTTAAGTATATAATTGATTTTGTAATTGCATTAATCGCATTGTTTTTTTTATTACCAATACTACTGTTAATTATTTTAATATTGAGTATTCAAAACAATGGCAATCCATTTTTCATTCAAAAAAGACCAGGTAAGGGAGGTGAAATATTTAAAGTCATCAAATTCAAAACCATGAATGATAGAAGAGACTTGAAAGGAGAATTACTTCCAGATTCTGAACGTTTAACGAAAATTGGAATTTTTATTAGAAAAACGTCACTAGATGAGATTCCTCAATTATTAAACGTATTAATGGGTAATATGAGTTTAATAGGACCCAGACCATTGTTACCAGAATATTTAGATTTTTATAATAAATCTCAAAAAAAAAGACATGATGTAAAACCTGGGATCACAGGTTGGGCACAAGTTAATGGAAGAAATGCAATAAGTTGGAAGAAAAAATTTGAATATGATGTTTGGTATGTAGAAAATATTAGTTTTATGCTTGACTTAAAAATTATATATAAAACGATAATAAAAGTTTTAAAATCAGAAGACATAAACACTGAAAATCAAGCTACTACAATAAAATTCACAGGTAATGAGTAAGATTTGTCTATTTGGAGCAAGCGGTCACGGAAAAGTGGTAAAAGACTTGGCTTTAAGTTTGAATACTGAGATAAAGATATTTGTTGATGATAATCCAAAAAGAGATCTATTACAAGATATTCCAGTAATCAAATATCAAGAAATTGAACACTATAAAAAGTATAAATTTATTATCAGTATTGGAGATAATACTATACGAAAAAGGATAAGTGAAAAATTAGAAAGCACTTTCGCAATGCTAATTCACAAAACCGCAATAATCTCATCTTCCGCAAAAATTTTAGAGGGTACAGTTGTTATGCCTGGAGCTATTATTAATGCTGAAACATCCATTGGTAAACACGTTATAATTAATACTGCAGTTATAATTGAACACGATTGTATAATAGATGATTTTGTTCATATTTCTCCCAACGCAACTATTACAGGAAATGTTTCTATTGGAGAAGGATCGCATATTGGCGCCGGTGCTATTATCATACCAAATATTTCAATAGGTAAATGGGTAACAATTGGAGCCGGTACCGTAGTTATTGAAAACGTACCTGACTTTGCTATTGTAGTAGGAAACCCAGGGAAAATAAAAAAATACAATAAATATTAACTATGAACTCAAAAATTTGGCTATCGTCTCCTCATATGGGAGGAAATGAATTAAAATATATTCAAGAAGCTTTTGATACTAATTGGATTGCACCTTTAGGGCCAAATGTTTCAGGGTTTGAAAACGATTTAAATTTTTTTTTAAATACAAACAAAGAAGTTGGAGCCTTAATTTCTGGCACATCAGCATTACATTTAGCTTTAATATTATCAGGAGTTGAATATGGCGATGAGGTTATTTGCCAAAGCATGACGTTTTCTGCTTCTGCAAACCCAATTCTTTATTTAGGTGCTAAACCCGTATTTATAGATAGCGAAAAAGATACCTGGAATATGTGCCCAAATTATCTAGAAGAAGCTATTCAAGAAAGAATTTCAAAAGGCACAAAGCCTAAAGCTATTATATTGGTTCACCTTTATGGGATGCCAGCTAAATTGGATGAGATAGTTGCCATTGCAAAAAAATATGAAATAGTATTAATTGAAGATGCTGCTGAGGCCTTAGGCTCTACTTACAAAGGACAAAAGTGTGGTACGTTTGGTAATTTTGCTGCTTTATCATTTAATGGAAATAAAATCATAACAACCTCTGGAGGGGGTGCAATAGTTTGTGATAATTTAGAAACTAAAAACAAAGCTATTTTCTTGGCAACACAAGCAAGAGATGATGCGCCACATTATCAACATTCAGAAATAGGGTATAATTATAGAATGAGCAATATTGTAGCTGGAATTGGAAGAGGACAAATGGAGGTTTTAGATAAACATATTGAACTCCGAAGAGAAATGAATAAGTTTTACATAGATCTTTTTAAAAATGTAAATGGTGTAACAGTTTTTCAAGAACCAGATTCAGATTATTTTTCTAATCATTGGCTAAGTTGCATAGTTATAGAAAGTGAAATAACTGGTTTTAATCGAGAAGATTTAAGATTAGAATTATTAAGCTATAATATTGAATCAAGACCTTTATGGAAACCTATGCATTTGCAACCAATATTTAGTAACTATCCTTTTTTTGGAAGCAATGTGTCGGAAAATCTTTTTGAAAAAGGATTATGTTTACCATCTGGATCTAATCTAACAAAGAATGATAAAGAGTTTATTACAAAAACAGTGTGTAATTATTTAAATCCTTAAATTTGTATCAATTAAGATTATATGATAAAGGATAGCCTTACGAAAATTAAAGAAATAATCAAGTTATTTTTACGGTATACGCCATTCAATTTTAGTTTTGAAAATATAGGATATATCCCTAGGTGGTTAGTTTTTTGGTTTGATTTACAAATAACAGCAATTGTCCTTGTTTTTGTTGGAATAATTACAAATGACTTTTCTCTTCTATTCTTAAACAAACAGTTTATCCCTTTGATTTTTATTGCTTTATCTAGCACTTCTGTCTGTTTTATTATTTTCAAAACATATGTAGGGTTAATAAGACACTCTAGTTACATTGATGCTGTAAAATTATTTTTTGCGTCTTTTTGTTCAGCCCTTTTTTTATTAATAATAAATTTTATATTCTTTAAAGTAAAAGGATATTTTTTGTTTGAACATTTATTTCTAATCTTATTTTCTTTAGGCCTTTTTGTGAGTTTATTTTTATTTAGAGGATTAGTAAAAGTTGTTTATACACAATACTTATCAAAAAACCCATCTAGTAATGAAAAAGTATTTGTTCTCGGAACTTCTCAAAATTCAATTTCAATTGCTGTAGCAATTGAAAATGAGTTTCCAAAAAGATTTAAAGTTGTTGGTTTTTTGGATAAGGATGAAAAAACAGCAAATAAAAGAATCTTTGGAATGCCCATATTAGTTCTAAAAAGAAAAGCGCATGTGTTAATAAGAGCAAACAATGCAACTGGGCTTATAGTTTTAGAAAATGATTTAAAAAATGAAGAGAATATTCAACATATTGAGGATTGTTTAGAACATAATCTAAAAATTTATAGAGCACCATCCATATCAGAATTAGATTTGAATGAAGGTATTAATAAAAGTATTCAAAACATTCAAATTGAAGATTTACTCGAGCGCAAACCAATCGAAATAAGTAACAATAAGATTTTAGGTTTAATTGAAGGTAAAACCATTTTTGTTACAGGAGGAGCTGGCTCAATAGGTTCTGAAATAGTAAATCAATTAGGTAAGTACAGTCCTAAAAGTCTCATAGTAATTGATCAAGCAGAGACCCCCCTACATAGTTTAACTCTTAAAGTTGAAAATAAATTTCCCGAATTGAATTTTATTCCAATAATATGTGACATTAGAAACAAGGAAAGGTTGGATTATTTATTTAAAACCCTTAAACCCGATATAATTTATCATTGTGCAGCTTATAAACACGTACCTATGATGGAGAAAAACCCCTCAGAATCGGTATCGGTTAATATTTTAGGAACAAAAATTTTAGCAGACTTAGCTGCCAAATTCGATGTAGAGCGTTTTATAATGATTTCAACCGATAAAGCAGTTAATCCTAGTAATGTTATGGGTGCTACAAAACGAGTTGCAGAGATGTATGTCCAATCACTACACAATTTCTTGAAAGATAGGTCAAGAACAAAATTTATTACTACAAGATTTGGAAATGTTTTAGGTTCTAATGGTTCTGTTGTTCCATTGTTTAAAAAGCAAATTCAAGAAGGAGGCCCAGTTACTATAACACACCCAGACATCATTAGATACTTTATGACGATACCTGAAGCATGTCAGTTAGTTATGGAGGCTAGTACTATGGGTTCAGGAGGAGAGATTTTTATTTTTGATATGGGTAAAGCTGTAAAAATTATAGATCTAGCAAGAAAAATGATTCTTTTGGCTGGCTTTATACCAGAAAAAGAAATTAAAATTAAAGCTATTGGGTTAAGGCCAGGAGAAAAACTTTATGAAGAGTTATTGAATGATAAATCTATAACGCTTCCTACTTATCACGATAAAATAATGATTGTTAAAGTAAATAATGATCAATTTGATTATATAGAAAAAGAAGTAGATCAAATTATTAAAGTTTCTAATAATAATGAATCAATAAAAATTGTAAAAAGAATAAAAAAACTTGTACCAGAGTATAAAAGTTTAAATTCCAGTTTTGAGAAATTAGATAACTGATTTTTATTTATTTATAAGTTTATTTTCAAGATTAATTCATTTTTACATAGATGAATTTAGAATTACTTTCATATTTTTACTCGTAATAAATATTTAGACATGAAAAAAATATTAATCACTGGAGCAGCAGGTTTTTTAGGATCGCATCTTTCAGATCGTTTTATAAAAGAAGGATACAAAGTTATCGGGATGGACAACTTCATTACTGGTGATAAGAAAAATATAAGTCATTTATTAGAACATCCAAATTTTGAGTTTATTAATCATGATGTTACAGAGTATATTGATATTTATGGAGATCTTGATTACATATTACATTTTGCTTCACCTGCTAGCCCTATTGATTACTTAAAAATACCAATTCAAACATTAAAAGTAGGATCATTAGGGACTCATAATTTACTTGGCGTTGCAAAAGCTAAAAACGCTAGAATGTTAATCGCTTCTACATCAGAAGTTTATGGAGATCCTTTAGTGCATCCACAAACAGAAGATTACTATGGAAATGTAAATACCATTGGACCAAGAGGCGTTTATGATGAAGCAAAGCGTTTCCAAGAATCAATTACAATGGCTTATCACAGATTTCATGGAGTTGAAACACGTATTGTACGTATTTTTAATACATATGGACCTAGAATGCGACTTAACGATGGTAGAGTAATACCAGCATTTATGGGTCAAGCACTGCGTGGTGAAGATTTAACTGTTTTCGGTGATGGATCTCAAACACGTTCTTTTTGTTATGTAGATGATCAAGTGGAAGGCATTTATAGATTGCTACTTAGTGATTATGCTGAGCCTGTAAATATTGGAAACCCACACGAAATAACAATTAAGGATTTTGCTGAAGAAATTATTAAACTTACAGGCACTACTCAAAAAATAATTTATAAAGATTTACCTATCAACGACCCCATGCAGAGGCAACCAGATATATCTTTAGCTAAAAAGTTACTAGGATGGGAGCCCAAAGTTGATAGAGCAGAAGGCATGAAAATAACGTACGACTATTTTAAAAACCTTACCGAAGACGAGCTCTATAAAAGTGAACACAAAGATTTTACAAGTTTTATTAATAAGTAGTAAGTTAGCTTATGGATTATAAGCGTGGAAGATATTCATGGCTACTAAGACCTATATTAATTATATACGATCTTTTAGTCATAAATATTTTTGCTTTTTATCTTCTAAGTTTTAATGAAGAAAATCTTTATTTCTTTTCCGAATCAATTTTTAACGACAAAAATTTACTTTACATAATTTATTCAACCATATTATGGTTATTATCTACATTTTTCATCAAGTTTTATAATGTATATAGATATACATCTATACTTAACATATTAATATTACTTACAAAACAGTTTGTAGCGTATTCAATAATTACTTATGCGTTTATAGGTGTATTTAGAAGTATAAATCTACAAGCATTTACTGTTTTAAAATATCTTATCTATTCATTTACCGCTATCACGAGTATCAAAATTTTAAGTTTTTATATTTTAAAATCAATCAGATCATTTTTAAAAGGAAATTTAAGACATGTTGTTATTATCGGAAATAGTGAAAGTGTTTATGAATTAAAGAGTGTTTTTTCAAAAAAAGAATTAGGTTACCGTGTTGAAGCCATTTTTAGTAATTTTTCTCAAGAAAAGTCAAAAGAAAGTATTAAAGAAAGTTTTAAATTTTTAGATGAAAATAAACACATCGATGAAATTTATTGCGCAATTGATGAATTATCCGAAAAGCAAGTAAATGAATATGTTAAGTACGCTAATCTTAATCATTGCAATATCAAGTTTATTCCAAATACTTTAAAGCTTTTTACAAAACGTCTTCACACAGATTATTATAATTATTTACCTGTTTTATCTATACAAGAAGCGGCTTTAAACAATGAGTTAAATAAATTTTTGAAACGAGTTTTTGATGTTTTATTCTCTTTATTTATTATTGTATTTGTATTTTCATGGCTTTCAATTTTGTTATTTATTCTTATCAAGTTAGAGTCTAAAGGACCACTATTTTATAGGCATAAAAGAAATGGAATTAATTACAAAGAGTTTTATTGTTATAAATTTCGTTCGTTAACTACAACAAAAGAAATAGAAGGGACTTATGTGCAAGAAAATGATAACCGAGTTACTAAAATAGGTAAGTTTTTAAGGAAAACAAGTATTGATGAATTACCTCAATTTGTAAACGTTTTAATGGGTGATATGAGTGTAGTTGGACCTAGACCTCATATGTTGTCATACACCGATGATTACTCAAGGAAGATAGATAAGTATAATTTTATTTTCAGACATCATGTAAAACCAGGAATAACAGGTTTAGCACAAATAAAAGGCTACCGAGGCGAAGTTGAAATAGATACTGATATTATTAATAGAATAAAATACGACAATTTTTATATTGAAAATTGGTCTTTACTTTTAGATCTAAAAATCATTTTTCAAACAATAATAAATATGTTTAAAGGTGATAAAAAAGCTTATTAAAGCTTATTTATTAGTTTGATTAACTGCATATTAAAATCAAATTCCTCAATAGCTATTTGTTGAATTTTATTCTTATAATTTAGATTAATGTCTGAAGTATTAATTTTAGAAATTACTTTATTTAAATCAATGTAATTTCCTGCTTCTGCAATCCAACCTAATTGGTGTTTTTTAATAATAGTTTCACCTTCTCCACCACCAAAATATATCATTGGCAAACCTAAACGGGCATATTCAAATATTTTTGATGGAAGCGACCCATAAATTCTATTTAATAATGGGATAATTGTTATATCGTATTTCATTAACTCTTGGTGTAATTCCAGCCTTGAAACTTCGCCATGATATATAATATCTAATTGAGGATTACCAGAAATTAGATTTTCAATTTTATTTTTTTCTGCACCAGCACCATAAATATGAAGTTGAATGTTTGAGTAATCTAATTCCTTGCACAATTTATAAACACCTTGAGCAATTCCTAGTAAACCAGCGTAAACCAATTTTAATTTACCATTTTCACAAGTTTTTTCTTCAATAGTTGGCGCTTTAAAATCCGGATAGTTTCTGTATAAAATCGTTTCTTTTTTCTGGAATAGTAAAGTTACATGATATAAAATTTCTTCACTTTGTCCCAAAACTAAATCAGCATTTTTGTAAATAAATCTTTCTATTTTTTCTAATAAAGCATAGCTAAAATTCTTTTTTAAAGCACCTAATTCTAAACCGGCAATTGGCCATAAATCACTTACATTAAGAATAAGTTTTCTTTTTTTAGAACGTAAAAAAAAGACTGAGGTAAATGCCACTAGTAAAGGAGGAGATTGAATAATTACTGTTTTTGGTATTTTGTTAAAAGCAAAAAACCATATCAAACTAAAACTATAAGACAACATGGCAATTATCCGTAAAAGCTTGTTTTTAGAATTACTAGCAAAAATCCAAAGGCGATGCATGGTTATATTATTCTCTAAAGTGGACTTTTTAAAATATCCTTTATATGCTTTAAACACTTTTCCAGTAGGATAATTAGGAAGAGGTGTAAGAACTGATACATTGTATTGATGATTTTTCAAACCTTCAGCAAGATGAAAAATTCGATTTGATGCAGCTCCTGTTTCTGGAGGAAAATAGTTTGTTATTATAAGAATATCTTTCATTATAAATCAAATAGATTTATTAATTGATTTACAATTCTTTCTGCAGCATAACCATCCCATAATTCAGGGATTTTACCTTGTTTCCAATTTCCTGAAAGTAAAATTTCAAAGTTGTTTTTAATTTTTTCAGAATCATTTCCAACTAAAACATTGGTTCCAATGTCACAAGTTTCAGGGCGTTCTGTGGTATCACGTAACGTTATGCATGGAATATTCATTACGGTTGCTTCTTCTGTAATTCCTCCAGAATCCGTTATTACAGCTAATGAGTTTTTTACTAAATAATTAAACTCTAAATACCCTAATGGATTAACATAATGTAGGTTTTCGAAATTTAAATTTAAGGCACTTAAAAGCTTTTGAGTTCTGGGGTGTACCGGGAAAATAATGGGATATTCTTTACCTAAAGATACAATATGTGTTATTAGAGATTTTAGTTGTGTTTCTTCATCTACATTACTTGGTCTGTGAAGTGTCATTACCAAATAATTTTTATTTGATAGTTTTAAATCATGCCACAAATTAGGTTTTTTTAAACGAGCTTCGTTTTTAAGAAGCGTATCAATCATTACGTTCCCAACAAAGAAAATATTTGATTTTGAAAACCCTAATTTTTCTAAATTTTCGTTCGCGTAGGTTGATGTGGTAAAAAAGTAATCGGTTAAACTATCTGTTACGATTCTATTTATTTCTTCAGGCATTTTCATATCACCAGACCGAATTCCAGCCTCAATATGGGTTACTTTTATATGTGCTTTTTTTGCAACAATAGTACAAGCCATCGTAGAAGTTACATCACCTACCACCATTACTAAATCGCAAGGATTTTCTATTAATTCTTTTTCAAAACCAATCATTATAGCAGCAGTTTGTTCTGCTTGTGTGCCACTTTTCACCTCTAGATTTGTATTTGGAAACGGAATATGAAGTTCCTCAAAAAAAGTACTGCTTAGGTTTTTATCATAATGTTGCCCCGTATGAATTAATCTATAATTAATATTAAAACCTTGCTTTTTTTTATTCTGAATTGCTTCAATAATTGGGGCTATTTTCATAAAATTAGGTCTTGCTCCAGCTACAATAGTAATATTCATGGGTTTTGTTTTAAGTAGGATGAAAATTGTTTCAATTTACCACTTTTTGAGCGGATTAATTTCTCCTGTTTTTCAAATAAAATGGTCAAGCCTTTTTCTAAGTAGTTTTCCATTTCATTAATGATTCTTATTCTTTTTTCTTCTGAAAGTTCATTAGTACTCACATAATTAATCTTGAAAGTATCAACTTTTAATTGCTCAATAACAAACTCTTTTACATGGCCATCATCTTCAATGATGCTTTTTGTAATGTAATAAAAAGTTAAGCCAGCCGCTTTTTTCCCACTTGGTAAAATCACGATATCGTTAGTTCTACCAGTAAGCTTTTCAAGAATGGGTTTTTTAAGCGTACTTTTTTTTGATAGTATTCCAATATCACCAATATCGTATCGAATAAAAGGTTGAGATTTATTGTAAAGCGATGTTATTACCAATCGCCCTTCCTCTCCGTAAGGCAATACATTATTTTTATCATCTAATATTTCAACAAAAAGCGTTTCACTATTTACTTGCCATTCCCTTTCAGGATTTTCAAAAGCAATCAAATCCAACTCTGATGCACCATACTCATTAACTATAGGTACGCCAAATTGTGTTTCCATAAGTTTTTTATCCTCATAAAAAAGCATTTCAGAAGTTACAATACAGACTTTTAAAGATGGACAAATAGTTTTTAAATTTAGATTTTTTTGTTGAAGAAATTTAGCAAACTGCACAATAGAGCTCGTGTAACCATTTATATATTCTAGTTGTTTTTTTTTAAAGATAGTTATCCAATTTTCAAAAGCATTATCGCTTAAATCAAATACATTAAAACGCACTCTATTACTTAAAAAATCTTTTAATTTTTCTCTGTAATAACCTTTTTTATCAAACGGAATCCCATAAAATCGAGCCTGTTTAGAATGGTTAAAATCGATATGAAACCATCCAAACCTATTTTGAATAATAGCCCAAGTTAAAGCGTGAGAAAACTTACTTTTAGAAAAAATAAATGGTGTTCCAGAAGCCCCCGATGTTTTATCTATATAAATATTATCTACAGCATACCCTTCACTTAAAAGAGATTTTAAAGGTTGTTGTAAATCCTTTTTTGTCATTACAGGAATACGATTCCAATTAGAATTTTTAGTGTTTTTTACAAAACTTTTGTAAAACGAATTATGTTTTAAATGAAAATCAAAAACTTCTCGTTTTTTTAGTTCTACATAAGTATTAAAATCAGTATCATTTTTACTTTGAATTTCTTTCAATACAAGTTTTGCTTTATCTATAGCAAAGCCGTTAAGTTTTAAAGTAAGGTCGAATAAATTCAAAATAAAATACAATTTAAGATGTAAAGTAAATAAAAAATATTCGTGTAATAGAACCATTAGTTTTATTTTTGCGCAAACAACAAACACTATGAATATTTTAATATTAGGTTCTGGCGGAAGAGAACATACTTTTGCTTGGAAAATAGCTCAAAGTCCAAAATGTAACAAATTATATGTAGCACCAGGAAATTCTGGTACCTCTGAAATTGCTAAGAATGTAAATATTGGAGTTACCGATTTTGAAGCTATTAAGAAGTTAGTTTTAGATGAAAGTATTGATATGGTTGTTGTTGGTCCAGAGGATCCTTTAGTTCAAGGAGTTCACGACTTTTTTTTAAATGATGATGCTATTAAACACGTCTCAGTCATCGGACCACAAAAAGTAGCTGCTGAGTTAGAAGGAAGTAAAGAGTTTGCCAAAGAGTTCTTATATCGTCATCATATTCCAACAGCTGCATACGAGAGTTTCACGAAAGAAACAGTAGAAAAAGGTTATCAATTTTTAGAAACCTTAAAGCCACCTTATGTTTTAAAAGCAGATGGTTTGGCAGCAGGTAAAGGTGTTGTTATTTTAAATGATTTAGATGAAGCTAAATTAGAATTAAAAAGTATGCTGGTTGATGCTAAATTTGGTGATGCTAGTAATAAAGTAGTTATTGAAGAATTTCTAGATGGCATTGAGTTAAGTTGTTTTGTTTTAACTGATGGTAAAAATTATAAAATATTACCAACTGCAAAAGATTATAAACGCATTGGTGAAGGGGATACTGGTTTAAACACAGGAGGTATGGGAGCGGTTTCTCCAGTGCCTTTTGCAACCCGTGAATTTTTGAATAAAATAGAAGAACGCATTGTTAAACCAACCATTGATGGATTTAAAAAAGATAATTTACCATATGTTGGTTTTGTGTTTATTGGACTTATAAAGGTTGGAGACGACCCAAAAGTTATAGAATATAATGTTCGTATGGGAGATCCTGAAACCGAAGTAGTTTTGCCAAGATTGAAAAATGATTTCGTTGAAATTCTTCAAGCTATGTCTACCGGAACTCTAGACAAGATAAATATTGAGATTGACGAGCGTGCTGCAACTACTATTATGCTAGTTTCTGGTGGTTACCCAGAAGCTTACGAAAAAGGTAAAGAAATAACGGGAGTTCACTTAATTGAAGACTCTATCGCTTTTCATGCTGGAGCACAAATAACAGATGGTAAAATTGTAACATCTGGCGGTCGTGTTATGGCGATAACTTCTTATGGAAATACTTATCAAGAAGCCATAAAAAAATCTTATCAAAATATAGAAAAGCTACATTTTGATAAGATGTATTATCGTAAAGACATTGGATTTGATTTATAAGTAAGAGTGCGCAGAGACGCTTTTATCTTCTTCGTTATTTTGGTCGAAAATTCTAAGTTGCAACATCCAATAAACCATGGCAACAAAACCAATGATTACGAATAGCCAAGACATGGTATTAGCGGCAAACCAGTTTTCTAACTCTAAAGCTCTTAAAGCATCAAAAGGCGCAAAAAGCACATCAACAAATAAATCTTGTATAGCGTATAAAAAATCTTTCATAAATCTTCTTTATTATTTTCTAACGGTTTAGTTAGTATATTTACATAGCAAAAATACAAAAACAGTTAATGATAGCAAGCTTTTTTAATAAATCTAAACCAATAAATTTTGTTATTGTTTTTTTTATTACGCTTTTGGCTTTTTCAATAGCTAATTTTAATTTGGTAAACGATGCTATCACTTTTTTGCTTATTGTAAAGCAAACAGTTTTATTGTTTATAGTATTAACTTCTATTTTACTGCTAAATTTTATAGTAAGTAAAAATAGTTTGACTAAGAAAAACAATTATGAAATGCTTTTGTTCAGTTTGTTTTTGCTTATGATAACCCAAACTACAGCTGATTCATATATACTAATTTCTAACTTTTTAGTTTTATTAGGACTTAGGAGGTTATTAAGTTTACGCTCGCAAAAAGACATAAAAAAGAAACTTTTTGATGCCGCTTTTTGGATAGCACTTGCATCATTATTTTATTTTTGGGCCATTTTATTTTTTCTGTTGATTTTGATTTCTCTTGTTTTATATGTAGATAACAATATTAGACATTGGATAATACCTTTTTTAGGTATTTCTACAGTTTTTATTATTTGTGTGTCTACTTCTATTATAATGAATAATACTTACTTTAATACTTTAAATATTTCAACTCAAATCAGTTATGATTTTAGCAGTTATAATTCTATTAAATACCTTATATCAATTACACTTCTTTTATCTTTTGGTACTTGGGCATCTATTTTTTATTTGAATAATATTAAAAAGAAAAAGAAAGCTTCAAGAGCCTCTTTTAAAATAATTATAATAGCGGCTATAGTGGCGTTTTTTATAGTAATTCTAGCACCAAATAAAAAGGGTAGCGAGTTTTTATTTTTATTTGCTCCATTGGCAATTATAATAACAAATTATATAGAAATCATTCAAGAAAAATGGTTTAAAGATGTGTTTTTAGGCGCGTTATTTGTCGCTCCTTTTATACTGTTATTGTTGTAGTTTTACGCCAAAAGCCAAATCGCCAGCATCCCCAAGTCCAGGTAAAATATAGCCTTTTTCATTTAGCTTTTCATCAACGGCACCAATCCATAAATGCACATCCGTATCAAAATGTTTATTAATAAAATCGATGCCTTCTTGAGCACCAATAACACTAATCAAATGTACTTCTTTGGGTATTCCGAAAGGTTTTAAAGCTTCATAAGTAGCTACCATAGATTGTCCAGTGGCAAGCATAGGGTCTGCTAATACAAGTGTTTTATTATTTAAATCCGGACAAGCTAAATATTCAACAATTATTTCAAAGCTCTCAGGATTATGTTTGTGATGTCTGTAAGCAGAAATGAAAGCATTCTCAGAAGTATCAAAACAATTTAATAAGCCATTGTGTAAAGGTATTCCAGCCCTTAAAATGGAACATAAAACAATATTGTTTTTAGGTAATTGGATGTTAGCAGTACCTAAAGGGGTTTCAATCGCAGAATCTTCATATTTTAAAACTTTACTCATTTCATAGCCTAAAACCTCTCCAATACGCTCAATATTTCTTCTAAAGCGCATGCTATCTTTTTGGATATCTTTATTTCTTATTTCAGAAATGAAGGTGTTTAAAATAGAGTTTTGTTGAGATATATTATGAATATGCATATTTGTAATGAATTTTTTGAATAGTAAAGTTAATTAATATGGACTATATTTGTGCATTAAATTTTATACATCATGTTTACAAGTAAAGCCAATAAAATATTTCAAGAGGTAATTAAAAAATATCATATTATAAATACAGTTGATCAACCTTTTGAAAATGCTTACCCAAAAAGTGATTTAATAGAACATTTGTTATACAGAAAATGTTGGATTGATACGGTACAATGGCATTATGAAGATATTATTCGCGATCCGCAAATTGATCCTGTCGCTGCTTTAAAGTTGAAAAGACAAATAGATGCTTCAAACCAGGACAGAACAGATATGGTTGAGTATGTTGATGGTTTTTTTCTTGAGAAATACAATCAGATAACTCCAAAAGAAAATGCTACAATCAATACTGAAAGTCCAGCCTGGGGAATTGATAGACTATCTATTTTAGCTTTAAAAATATATCATATGAATGAAGAAGCTACTCGAAAAGATGCGTCAGAATTACACCGAGAGGCTTGCCAAAAAAAATTAAATATTTTATTAGAGCAACGTGTAGATTTATCTGCAGCAATTGATACACTTTTAAGTGATATTGAAAATGGAGATAAATATATGAAGGTTTATAAGCAAATGAAAATGTATAACGATGATGAGTTAAACCCTGTACTTCGTTCGCAGAAATAAAATTCCTGAATTAGCAGGAATCTCATCCTAAATGTTTAGATGTTAAAACAAACCAAACATATCCTAGTTATCCGTTTTTCTGCTATGGGAGATGTTGCTATGATGGTTCCTGTTTTACGAGCAATCACGCAGCAGTATCCAGAATTAAAAATCACGGTATTAACGAAACCTTTTTTTAAACCCTTCTTTAGAGATTTAGAAAATGTGACTGTTTTTACTGCCGATTTAAAAGGTAAGTACAAGGGTGCTTTTGGTATTTACAAATTAGCAAAAGAATTAAATAAAAACAATCGTTTTTATGCTGTTGCCGATTTACACAGTGTTTTACGAACCAAGATTTTAAAGAAATTTATCAGATGTAAACGATTTGTTTCTATTGATAAAGGACGAAAAATGAAGAAGGCTTTAACCTTAGGTGCTTTTTTCTCTCCTTTAAAAACAACACATCAACGTTACGCTGATGTTTTTAAAACATTAGGATACCCCTTAGATTTATCGAATCCTCAATTTCCAAAAAAAGTCGTTTTAAAACCAGAGACTCAAAACTTTGTTGGGTTAAATTTAAAAACAACTATTGGTATTGCTCCTTTTGCTGCTCATGAGGGAAAAATGTATCCATTAGATTTATTGAAACAGGTGGTTGAAGCGCTTTCAAAAGAATATAAAATACTTTTATTTGGAGGGGGAATTGGAGAAATAAATGCATTAAACGAGTTTCAAAAAAGTTTCGAAAACGTTACAAATATTGCAGGAAAATTATCGATTGATGAAGAATTAGATCTTATTTCAAATTTAGATGTCATGCTTTCTATGGATTCTGGTAATGCACATATTGCCGCCATGTTAGGAATTAAAGTGGTAACTATTTGGGGAGTTACGCATCCGTTTGCAGGATTTGCACCATTTAATCAACCTGAAGATTTTGCTTTGTTGGCAGATAGAATTACATACCCAAAGATTCCAACCTCCATTTACGGAAATAAATATCCCGAAAGTTACAAAGGAGCCTCTGGAAGTATACTTCCAGAAACCATTATACAAAAAATTAAATCCTTAGTTTAAAAATCTTAAATGAAGTCTTATAGCTATTTAAAAAGCTTACTAAACATCATCAAAATCAATGACAATACTTGGTGTAGTTGGATGTGCTTGACAGGTTAAAATTAAACCTTCTGCTACTTCATTCTCAGTTAAAATATTATTCTGTCTCATAGTAGCACTACCTTCTTTTACACGTGCTAAACAACTGCTACAAATACCGCCTTGACAAGAATAAGGTGCATCTAAATCTTCATCTAATGCAGCTTCAAGGATGGTTTGTTTTTGAGACATTTCAAAAGTAGTTGTCTCGTCATCAACAATAACTGTTATTTTAGTTTTTCCGCTAGCGATATCATCCTCATCTATAGTTTTATCGGCTTTTGAAGCTTTAAATAATTCGAAATGAATTCTGCTTTCATCAATATCATGCTCAGTTAAAACATTTTTAACTGTATGAATCATGGCTTCTGGACCACAAAGATAGAAGGCATCAACGTCTACGTGTTTGTGTTTATTTTTCATAACATAATTAACGGTGCTTTTTTCAATACGACCAAAAATCGAATCCGTTTCGTCTTGTTGACTAAATACAAACTGAATAGAAAAACGCTCTTTATATTGATGTTGAAGCTCTAAAAGCTCATTTAAAAACATGGTGTCGTCAGTAGTTTTGTTACCATAAACTAAAATCACTTGACTATGCACTTCTTCTTCCAAAGCACATTTTATAATACTTAAAACAGGAGTTATACCACTACCAGCTGCAAAAGCAGCAATATTTTTTGTTTTTGAGTCGTTTGGTTCAAAAATAAATCGCCCTTTTGGTGATGCCACTTCCAGCGCATCTCCAACTTTCAAAACGTTATTTGCATAGGCCGAAAATGTACCATCAACAACTTCTTTAATCGCTATTTTTAACATACCACTTTTTGGAGAAGCACAAAGCGAATAATCTCTTCTAACTTCTTTGTCATTAATAGTAGTTTTTAACGTAATATATTGTCCAGCTTTAAATATAAAAGTATCCTGTAGATGATTAGGAACATCAAAAGCAACACTGATAGATTTACTGGTTTCTCTAATTATTTCTTTGATTGAAAGTTTATGAAATGACAACATCTGTTCTTTTTTTTACAAAAATACTAAAGCGTAAAGATATACATAAACATTACTTAAAAAAAAATACCTATAATTCTTATGCATAAGAGATTTATGTATATATTTGAATTATGGGAAATTCTAATTTATATAAAGGTAGTTTAACCACCATAATTCTTAAACTACTTGAAGAACATCATAAAATGTACGGTTACGAAATAACCCAAAAAGTTAAAGAACTAACTAAGGGAGAACTTAAAATAACTGAAGGCGCTTTGTATCCGTCGCTTCACAAATTGGAGGCAGAAGGACTGTTAGATGTGGAAGTTACTAAAGTTGATAATAGATTAAGAAAATATTATAAACTTACGGAGCAAGGAACTAAAGAAACTGTAAATAAATTAAGTGAATTACAAGAATACATTAAAACCATGCAAGCCTTGGTGAATCCTAAATTTGTTGTAAAATAATGCAAAGGCTTTCCAGAGAAAATATTCAGTTTATTGATAATTACCTAAAAAATTCGGATGTTTTATTTACAGATATTAGAGTTGAAATGGTAGATCATGTGGCTTCAGATATGGAAGCTTTAATGAATGAAGGAGATAGCAGGGAGTTTTATTATATTTTCAAGGATTATATGATTAAAAACAAATCTGGTCTTTTAAAAGATAATAAACAATATTACAAAGCTTCTGATAAGAAAATATTAAGATCCCTCACTAAAAAAGTATGTTCATTTAAAGGGGTTACATTGTTTTTTTTAATTCTTTTTATTTTTAATTTTATTAATGAATTTTCATTCGTAAAAAATGCGCCAATTGTTGTTATTATTCTTATTGGGATACTTTACTTTTTCTCAGTCAATAAAAACAAAGAACGCTATTCTTCAGTCGAGCGCATTACTTTTTATTTTATGATAATTTATTATATAATCAATGTTTTTAAAATTACTAATTTTAATTATGAGACAGTCATAATTATGAATTTAACAAGATTGAAAATAGTATCGGCACTCATCATTTTTGTTTTAATCATGTTGTTTATTACAGGATTTGAGTTTAAAAAAGAATATGAACTGAAGTATAAATAGTTTATTACGGATGAACTAAACTAAAGAAGTAATAAAATTTATAAAGAAAGTTATAGGTTATTTATTTAATGAAAATTAGTCAAGAACAAATAGAAGATTTGTATGCTTTTACAAGAAAGCATTTTGTAGAATGGTATGATTTACAATCAGAATTGGTAGATCATTTAGCTAATGATATTGAAGCGGTCTGGGAAGAAACGCCAACATTATCTTACACCGAAGCAAGAGACCGTGCATTTAAAAAATTTGGTGTTTTTGGTTTTATGGATGTTATTGAAAAACGTCAAAAAGCCATTAGTAAGCGTTATACTAAATACTTGTTTACAGAATTAAAAAAATGGTTTCAAATCCCCCAAATAGTAGCAACTCTGGCTTTATTTTTATTTTTTTTCGTATCATTTTCATCTGGTATTTCAGAGTATTTATTAATAAGCTATTACATAATCGCTATAATATGGAGTAGTTACAAAGGTATTCAATTAAACAGAGAATTTAGAAGAAGAAAAGAACAATCAAATAAAAAATGGTTGTTAGAAGAGATTATTTTTAGACAAGCAGGAGGTATTGGTTTTTTGTTTGTTGCTCAAATAGGTAATATTTACAATATGTCAGATTGGTTATTTAACGAAACTTATGTGATAATAATAACGTCTTTAGTTGCAACATTACTGTGCTTAATTAATTATATTAGCTTTCAAGTAATACCAAACAAAGCAGAAAATTTATTAAAAGAAACCTATCCTGAGTTTGTTTTGTAACATTTTTAATTTTTTTAATACTTATCTAATATTAACATTAACCAAAAAAAAGAATATGAAAAAAATTTTATTATTATGCACATTTGTTTTAGCAATTTCTACTCAAGTTAACGCACAAGACAATACAGATTTTAAAAAAGAAACCGTAGAGTTTTTAAAACTTACTGGTGCTGGTGAAGCTTTTGAAAATGCCATTGGTCAAATTGGTGCTATGGTTTCTGAAGAAAATAAAGCGGCTTATATTAAAGAAGCTCTAGGCACACTAGACAGGTTATATGATAAAATGGCGAACCTTTATATGGAAGAATTTACTCAAAACGAAATTAAAGAACTCGTAACATTTTATAATACAGATTTAGGTAAAAAATTAGCAACCAAACAATTGGACTTAACACAAAAAGCGATGATGTTTGGTCAGTCTTGGGGTATGGAAGTACAGGGCATTGCTCAAAAATATAACTAACAAAATCGTATGATAAAGCTTTTTTTAAGTTTAGAATGGAAATCTTTTTTAAGATCAGCAAGCTTTGGTAAAAGCTTAGGAATTAAAATTTTTATGGGATTTCTTTCACTTTATTTCATAGGTGTTTTTTTAATTATGGGTATAGCTTTGTATCCAGGGTTAAAAAAAGCATTCCCAGATAATGATCCCTTACTCATTGTTAATAGCATTATTTTTTATTGGATTTTAGCCGATTTAGTTTTGAGGTTTTTTTTCCAGAAACTCCCAGTAATGAGTGTAAAACCACTCTTAATACTACCCATAAAACGCAGAAATGTTGTAAATTTTGTGTTAGGAAAATCGGCCTTATCATTTTTTAACTTTCTACCGTTATTTGCAATATTTCCTTTCGGAATTACCTTAATATTGAAAGATTATCCAACAGGTTCTGTTTTAGTTTGGATGTTGGCATTGATTTTAGTAACCCTCATCATCAATTTTTTAAACTTTATTTTAGAAAGTTTTTCCGCGGAGACAGAGCTGTCTTTTCTGCCTATTATTCTCTTAACTGGAGGTTTGTATGCGCTTAATCATTTTAATATTATTTCTTTTAATGAAATAATTGGGCAAGGATTTAATGCTATTTACCAATCTCCAATGCTTGTTTTAGTTCTTGTATTGTTACTATTGGTAATGTATTGGTTTAATTCGAAACTACTTAAACAAAAATTATTTTTAGATAGCGGATTAAAAACTATAGTAAAAGAGGTAAATGCATCAAACTTAGAGTGGACAAAAAACTTTGGAGATATAGCTCCTTTTATGAAGTTAGATTTAAAACTGATTTGGAGAAATAAAAGAACAAAATCTTCAGTTTGGATGTTGGTAATAGGTTTATTATATGGCTTGTTTTTTTATCCACAACCTGTTTATCAAAATATGCCGTGGTTTTTTGTTTTCATAGGCGTTTTTTCAACTGGTATTTTCCTAATTAATTTCGGGCAGTTTATCCCAGCTTGGGATAGTGGTTATTATAAACTATTAATGAGCCAGAATATCAAATACGAGCAGTATTTAAAATCAAAATTTACGTTAATGGCTCTTAGTGTTGTTATCTTATTCGTACTTGGTATTCCATACGTATTTTTTGGTTGGAAAATTTTATTGGCTCATTTTGCGGCTGCTATTTATAATGTTGGGGTTAATACTCATGTAATTTTATATGGAGGCTCATTTAACAGAAAAAAAATAGATTTAAGCCAAAAAGCAGCATTTAATTATCAAGGTACTGGTGCTGTACAATGGCTAATTGGTATTCCGTTATTAATTCTTCCAATGGGGATATTTGCTTTGTTTTACTTTCTAATTGGCTTTGAAATAGCCTGTTTAATTATGGCTGTTTTAG
Organism: Flaviramulus sp.; assembly: GCF_982512915.1. Classification (NCBI taxonomy): domain Bacteria; kingdom Pseudomonadati; phylum Bacteroidota; class Flavobacteriia; order Flavobacteriales; family Flavobacteriaceae; genus Flaviramulus; species Flaviramulus sp. The sequence continues at coordinate 73,137 of NZ_CEWOCJ010000006.1, forward strand.
GTGTAATTGGTATTGTTTTTCATCAAAAACTAATGAAATCAATAACAACAAAATATTTAGAATCAAAATATAAAATGATTGATGCTTTCGATCAAAATAACTAAAAAATAAAATCATGATAACAACATCAAATTTATCAAAAAAATACGGAGGAAATCAAGTTTTAAATATACAATCTTTAGAGATTCCTAAAGGTCAGAGTTTTGGTTTAGTAGGAAATAATGGTGCAGGAAAAACAACATATTTTAGTTTACTATTAGATTTGATTCAACCTACCACTGGCCATATACAAAGTAATAATATTCAAGTAAATAAAAGTGAAGACTGGAAACCTTTTACAGCGGCATTTATCGATGAAAGCTTTTTAATAGGTTATTTAACTGCCGAAGAGTATTTTTATTTCATAGGAGAATTACGCGGACAAAACAAGGCTGATGTAGATAAACTAGTAGCTCAATTTGAAGATTTTTTCCACGGAGAAATATTAGGTCAAAAAAAGTTTTTACGTGACTTAAGTAAAGGAAATCAGAAAAAAGCTGGAATAGTTGCTGCATTAATAGGTAACCCAGAAGTTATTATTTTGGATGAGCCGTTTGCTAATTTAGATCCAACAACACAAATTCGCCTTAAAGGCATCATTAAAGATTTAGCTGAAAAACAAGGTGTAACGGTTTTAATATCTAGTCATGATTTAATGCATGTTACCGATGTTTGCGAGCGGATTGTAGTGCTTGAAAAAGGGGAAGTTGTAAAAGATTTAAAAACAAGTGAAGCTACTTTAAAAGAACTTGAGGCACATTTTTCAAATTAGCATGTCACCCAAAAGTCTTTACATATTTTAGGTAAATTCAAAAAGATGCTTATTTTTACCATTACATATAATAATAGCAAGAGTTTCTAGTTATTATTTATACTAAAAATATCAGCGTTGAAGTAAATGAAAATATCTTTTAAAGGCACATTACTTATTTTATTATCTTTTTTTTTAGTGGCTAGTTGCTCTAGAAAGAAAGACAAATTTATTAACCGAAATTTTCATGCGGTTACAGCAGAGTTTAACACGCTTTTTAATGGATATAACGCTTTAGAAGCAGGTAGAAACAGCCTTAACGACGCCTATTTTGATAACTATTGGGAGGTTTTACCAATAGAGCGTATGCAGGTTTTTGAAGACATTGTACTACCGGGGCAATCTAAAAACGAAAGTTTTACTCGAGCAGAAGAAAAGGCTACAAAAACCATTCAAAAACATAGCATGAATGTTGGTGGGAAAGAAAAAAACCCACAAATTGATGAAGCCTACTTACTTTTAGGAAAAGCCAGATATTTTGACCAAAGGTTTATTCCAGCTCTAGAAGCTTTCAATTACATTCTTTATAAATACCCAGCAAGTGATAAAATAAATCAAGCTAAAGTTTGGAGAGAAAAGGCTAATATTCGTTTAGATAATGATGAGCTAGCTATTGAAAACCTAAAAAGATTATTGTTTCAGGAAACATTAGAAGGTCAAGATTTAGCAGATGCCACTTCCATTCTAGCGCAAGCTTATTTAAATACAAAATCTGTAGATAGTGCCATTACGCAATTAGAGATTGCTTCTCAAGCCACAAAAAGTAATGATGAACGAGGGAGATATAGGTTTATACAAGGACAGTTATATAACGAATTAGGTTATAAAGACAGCGCTAATATTGCTTTTGATAAGGTGATTGAACTTAATAGGAAAACACCTAGAATATACATGATTACGGCATATCTCGAAAAAATTAAAAATTTCGATTATGAAAATGGTAATAAATTAAAAGCTTCAGAATTGCTTAAAGAGCTTGAAGAAAATAGAGAAAACCGTCCGTTTTTAGATAAAATTTATCATCAAATAGGTACATTTCATTTAAATAATAAAGCTGATTCACTAGCTGTTTCTTATTACAATAAATCGCTCAGAACTAATTCTAGAGATAAAACATTAAAAGCAAAGAATTACGAAATTCTTGGTGATATGAATTTTGATAGTAGTTTATATGCAAAAGCAGGTAAATACTATGATAGTACAATGAGTAATTTTGAGCTCAACTCAAAACCTTATAGAGTTATAAAACGAAAACGTGACAATTTAGAAGACGTTATCTATTATGAATCCATTGCTAAAACAAACGATAGCGTTTTAAATTTAGTAAAACTATCTAAAAATGATAGAATTGCATTTTTTGAGACTTTTGTTGAAACGTTAAAAGCAAAAGAAGAAGCAGAAAAAGAAAAAGCTGAAGCCGCAGAACGTAATACAGGTTTGGTTACTGTAAACAACAATATTGGTGGGCAAATACAAAGAGGTGGTAGTCCAAATCAATCAGCCGTATTTTATTTTTATAACCCTACAACTGTAGCTTATGGAAAAAATCAATTTGTAAAAATATGGGGTGATCGGCCTTCAGAAGATAATTGGAGGTGGTCTAGTAGAAATATTTCAGGAGCATTAGACAATACAGTATCTTCGGATAATTTAGTAGCTTCTGCATCCGATGAGGAAAAATTTGATCCTCAATTTTATATTTCCAAAATTCCTTCAGGAAAAACAGAAATTGATAGTATTTCTAAAGAAAGAAATTATGCCTATTATCAGTTAGGGCTTATTTATAAGGAAAAATTCAAAGAATACGAATTGTCAAAAGCTAAGCTTCAAAACCTATTAAAAAGTAATCCAGAAGAACGCTTAATTTTGCCTTCAAAATATAATTTATATAAAATTTATGAAGTTTTGGGAGAGAATGACGAAGCTTCAATTGCTAAAGATGATATTATATCAAGTAATCCAGAATCAAGGTACGCGAGTATTTTAAAAAACCCAGAATTAGTTTCTGAAAAAGACGAAAACAGTCCAGAAAGTTTATATGAGTCATTATATAATCAGTACGAAAACCAAGAATATACTGAGGTTGTTTCAAAAAGCACAGAATATATAAATACGTTTGATGGAGAGTTTATAGTGCCAAAATTAGAACTTTTAAAAGCTACGGCAATGGGGCGTTTATATGGATATGAGGTATATGCAAATGCTATTAACAATCTTGCAGTTACTTATGCCAATACACCCGAAGGGAAAGAAGCACAAAATATTGAAACAAATATTTTACCTAAATTAGCTAGTAAAGATTTTGTTGAAGGTGATTCAAATCAAACAAATAATTATAAAATTATTTTTCAGTTTTCAAATGCCGACAAAGAAAAAATGGAGGAATTTCAAACAACTTTAAATGAAGTTTTAGACAAAATCAAATATTATAAATTATACTCATCAAAAGATGTCTATAATCCTGAAATAACTTTTGTAATTATACATGGTTTAAAATCTGAAACTGTAGCCAAAACTTTCGATCAATTATTAACCAAAGAGGATAAGAAAAAAATAAAAGCCCCTAATTTTGTAGTAACTTCTACAAATTATCAAATCATCCAAATTCACAAAAATTTGGATACTTATTTAAATATTAGTAATAATTAAACCTAACAAATCATGTTCTCTGACAACAAAAAAGACAAACAAATGACAGAAGGTACATCTAGCCAAAACATCATTGCTCAAGGCACTAAAATGGTAGGAGATTTTAATAGTGACGGCGATTTTAGAATAGATGGTACTATCGAAGGAAACATTAAAACATCAGGAAAAGTAGTAGTTGGTAAAGCTGGTTTAATAAAAGGAACTTTACAAGGAACTGACGCTTATTTTGAAGGGAAATTTTCGGGTAAATTAGCATTGTCAGGAACATTAACTTTAAAGTCATCTGCTCATATTGAAGGAGAAGTAGTTGTAGGGAAATTATCCGTAGAACCTGGCGCAACATTTAACGTTACTTGTGTTATGAAAGGAGCGGTAAAAGAAATAAATAATGCCGGACAACAAAGAAAATCAGAAAACGAAAGAACAGCTTAAACAAATTGCTGCTTTAAGTGGGATAGCCATACAAATGGGAATTACTATATACCTTTTTGTTTTACTAGGAAAATGGCTAGATGAAAAATTTGGCGACTCAACTTCAAAAACTTTTTTAATTATTTTTACATTAATTGGTGTGGCTATTTCATTGTATGCCGTTTTAAAACAAATAAAGAAATTAAATCCTTGAGACTTAAAAAGCTCTTTACAAATTGTTTAATAGTAATTATTTTAGCTACTATTACGTTTCTTTTACATCTATTTATCAATAATTTACTTGTAGTAAAATCTATAGGAATATTTCAATTAATGTATTCTTATGTAATTAATATATCAATGGCTTGTGGCGTTATTGTTATTTTATTTGCTCTTAAGAAAAAACTTAAAGATCAATTAGGATTTATATTTTTAGGAGCAAGTATGCTAAAATTTGTTTTGTTTTTTATTCTTTTTTATCCAGTATATAAAGCAGATGGTTTTATAAGCCGGTTAGAGTTCTTAACTTTTTTTGTTCCATATATGGTTTGCTTGGTTACAGAAAGCATTATTTTATCTAAGTTTCTTAATAGTTTAGATAATTATAATTAGTTTAAAAAGAAGTAAGTAAATAATATTAAATTTTGTTTTTTGCTTTTGATATAAAAACATACCTTTGCAGCGATTTTTAAGCCATATAAAAATGTTGAAAGAATTTTTATTAAAACACTTTCTACTTCTTAGTATTTTAAGTTCGTTTACAGTTGTTGCGCAGGAAGAATTACGTAACTTAGATTCTGGTCATGAAGGAGATGAGGATGTTAAAACTGAAATTAAAGAATATATCAATCATCACTTACTTGATTCGCATGATTTTAGTTTAACTTCATATACTACTGAATCAGGTGAGCACAAATATGTAGGCTTCCCTTTACCGGTGATTTTATGGGACAATGGATTAAAAGTGTTTTCGTCATCAAAATTTCATCACGGTGAGACAGTAGCGGAACATAATGGGAATTTTTATGCAATGCATCACAACAAAATTTACAAAACAGATGCTTCTGGAACTATAAATTTAGATGGTCACGATCATGCATTAAATGAAAAGCCTTTAGATTTTTCTATTACAAAAAATGTATTTACCATATTTATTATTGGTTTACTTATGTTTTTTATGTTTAGTCGAATGGCTAAAACATATAAAACAAGTGCTTTACCTAAGGGTGTTGGTCGTGCTCTTGAGCCAATTATTCTTTATATAAGAGATGATATTGCCATTCCTAACATTGGTAAAAAAAAATATAAAAGATACATGCCTTATCTTTTAACGGTATTCTTTTTCATTTGGATTATAAACTTATTAGGTTTAACACCACTAGGAATAAACGTAACAAATAACATAGCTGTAACTTTAGCTTTAGCATTAATTACTTATTTTTTAACAACGTTTACAGCAAACAAAAACTATTGGGGTCATATTTTCTGGATGCCAGGTGTGCCAATTCCAATGAGAATTATTTTAGCACCTATTGAGTTGCTAGGAACCTTAATCAAACCATTCTCTTTAATGATTCGTTTATATGCAAATATCACTGCAGGACATATTGTATTAATGAGTATCATAGGTTTAATGTTCATATTTAAAAACTGGCTAGGAAGTTCGTTATCATTTGGTTTAGCATTCGCTTTATCACTTTTAGAGCTTTTAGTAGCTGCTTTGCAGGCATACATATTTACTATGTTATCTGCATTATATTTTGGGTCAGCAGTTGAAGATCATCATCATGATGACCACTAAAAACAAATGTTTAATTTTTTAATATATATATTATGACAATTCCAAGTATTGTTGGTGCAGGTTTAATCGTTATTGGTGCTGGTTTAGGTATCGGTAAAATTGGTGGATCTGCTATGGATGCAATTGCGCGTCAACCAGAAGCTTCTGGAAAAATCCAAACTGCTATGCTTATTGCAGCAGCACTTATTGAAGGTATTGGATTCGCTGCATTATTTGCAGGATAGAAAAAGCAAAAAAAACAGCTTTAACGGTTGGTTAAAGCTGTTTTTTAAAATTAAATATTTATTAAAATTATAGATATAAATGGAAAAGTTAATAAATGAGTTTTCAATAGGGTTATTCTTCTGGCAACTAATATTGTTCATAGGATTAGTTTTACTTTTAACAAAATTTGCTTGGAAACCAATTCTTGATGCTGTTGAGAAGAGAGAAAGTGGGATAGAAGATGCATTAAAATCTGCTGAAAAAGCAAAGTTAGAAATGGAAAATCTTCAAGCAGACAATCAAAAATTGTTAAAAGAAGCTAGAGCAGAACGTGAAAATATGTTGAAGGAAGCTCGTGAGATGAAAAACAAAATGATTGAGGATGCAAAAGGAGAAGCACAATCACAAGCTAATAAAATGATTGAACAAGCTCAAGCGGCCATTCAAAGTGAAAAAAAAGCTGCAATAGCTGAGTTAAAAAGTCAAGTGGCTAATTTATCAATTGATATAGCTGAAAAAGTAGTGCGTGGAGAATTATCTAACAAAAACAAACAATTAGAGTTGGTTGAAACGATGTTAGGTGAAAAATCAATAAACTAAGTTTATAATGGCAGGAGCAAGAGCAGCAATACGTTACGCAAAGGCGGTTTTAAGTTTAGCATCTGATGAAAAATCAACTGATGTTGTAAACAGCGATATGCAATTAATTGCTAAAACAATAACAGAAAATAAAGACTTAAGCGATATGCTTTTAAGTCCTGTAGTAGCTTCTTCAATAAAAAAAACAGTTTTATTAGAGGTATTTAGTAAATCAAATAAAACAACATTAAGTTTAATTGATATTTTAATAAGTAATAATAGAATTAGCCTTTTAGGTGATGTTGCTTCAAAATATAATGAACTTTTTGATCAATCAAAGGGTATTGAGCACGCTATTGTTACAACAGCTGTAGCCTTAACATCTGATTTAGAGAAAAAAGTTTTAGCTAAAGCTAAACAGATCTCAGGTAAAGAAGTTGTTTTAGAAAATATAATTGACGAGAGCATTTTAGGCGGTTTCATTTTGCGAGTTGGAGATATTCAATATAATGCAAGTGTATCAAATCAGTTAAGCAAATTAAAAAGAGAATTTACATTAAACTAAGATATTTATATCTAAATAAATAATAAGATGGCAGAAGTAAAACCAGCTGAAATATCAGCAATCTTAAAAAAACAACTTTCAGGTTTTGAAGCGGGTGCTTCATTAGATGAAGTTGGAACTGTATTAACGGTAGGTGACGGTATTGTTCGTGCTTACGGATTGGCTAATGCTCAATATGGAGAGTTAGTTGAATTTGATGGTGGATTAGAAGGTATTGTACTTAATTTAGAAGAAGATAACGTAGGTATTGTACTGCTAGGCCCTTCTGTAGGTGTTAGAGAAGGATCTATTGTAAAACGTACAGGTCGTATAGCTTCTATTAATGTTGGTGAAGGTATCGTTGGTCGTGTTGTTGATACATTAGGTAGCCCAATTGATGGTAAAGGACCAATTTCTGGTAAAACTTACGAAATGCCATTAGAGCGCAAAGCGCCGGGCGTTATTTTCCGTGAGCCAGTAACTGAACCATTACAAACTGGTATTAAATCTATTGATGCCATGATTCCTGTTGGTCGTGGTCAACGTGAGTTGGTTATTGGTGATCGTCAAACAGGTAAAACGGCCGTTTGTATAGACACTATCTTAAATCAAAAAGAATTTTTCGATGCAGGAGAACCTGTATATTGTATATATGTTGCTGTTGGACAAAAAGCATCAACAGTAGCTTTAATTGCAAAAACATTAGAAGAAAAAGGTGCATTAGCTTACACAACTATTGTAGCAGCAAACGCATCAGATCCTGCTCCAATGCAAGTATATGCACCGTTTGCAGGTGCTGCTATTGGAGAGTATTTTAGAGATACTGGTCGTCCTGCTTTAATTGTTTATGATGATTTATCTAAACAAGCTGTAGCTTACCGTGAGGTATCTTTATTATTACGTCGTCCACCAGGACGTGAGGCGTATCCTGGAGACGTTTTCTATCTTCACTCAAGATTACTAGAGCGTTCTGCAAAAGTTATCAATAATGATGACATTGCTAAAGATATGAACGACTTACCAGACTCATTAAAACCTATTGTAAAAGGTGGAGGTTCTTTAACAGCTTTACCTATTATTGAAACACAAGCAGGAGACGTTTCTGCTTATATTCCAACTAACGTAATTTCTATTACAGATGGTCAGATTTTCCTAGATGGTGATTTATTTAACTCTGGTGTACGTCCGGCAATTAACGTAGGTATTTCTGTATCTCGTGTGGGCGGTAACGCTCAGATTAAATCAATGAAAAAAGTATCAGGTACTTTAAAATTAGACCAAGCTCAATATCGTGAATTAGAAGCGTTTGCTAAGTTTGGATCAGATTTAGATGCCGTTACTTTAAATGTTATTGAAAAAGGAAAACGTAACGTTGAAATTTTAAAACAAGCTCAAAACGATCCTTTTACAGTTGAAGATCAAGTAGCAATTATTTATGCAGGATCTAAAAACTTATTAAGAGATGTTCCTGTTGAAAAAGTAAAAGAATTTGAAAGAGATTATTTAGAATTTTTAAAAGCTAAGCATAGTGATGTTTTAGCAACTTTAAAAGCTGGTAAATTAACTGATGAAGTTACAGATACTCTAACAAGTGTAGCTAAAGAATTATCAGGAAAATATAAAGCATAATTAGATTTTAGTATTGAGTAGTGAATTTCACAAACTTCACTACTGAATACTCAATACTCAATTCTAAAACATATGGCAAATTTAAAAGAAATACGTAATAGAATAACATCGGTTTCCTCAACGATGCAGATTACCAGTGCCATGAAAATGGTATCTGCTGCAAAACTGAAGAAAGCGCAAGATGCTATTACGGCAATGCGCCCTTATGCAGATAAGTTAACAGAGCTTTTACAAAGTTTAAGCGCTACTTTAGATGCAGATTCAGGCAGTAAGTTTTCTGAACAACGCGAAGTAAAAAAGGTTTTAATTGTTGCTATTACTTCTAATAGAGGATTAGCTGGGGCTTTTAATTCAAACATCATTAAAGAAGTCAATAAAATGACTTCTAATTATGCTGGTAAAGAAGTTTTTTATTTAGCGATAGGTAAAAAAGGAAACGATGCCTTTAAAAAAACCAATAGAGTTATCGCTAACAAAAGTGAAGTTTTTGATGATTTAACTTTTGATAATGTTGCAGAAATAGCGAAGTTATTAATGGATAAATTTGTTGCCGGAGAATTTGATAAAATCGAAATTGTTTACAACAAATTTAAAAATGCAGCTACTCAAATAGTAACTACAGAACAGTTTTTACCTATTGTCCCTGTTGAAGGTTCTGTTAATGCAAATGCTGATTATATTTTTGAACCATCAAAAGAAGAAATTGTAGAGCAATTAATACCAAAGTCTTTAAAAACACAATTATATAAAGGTATTAGAGACTCTTTTGCTTCTGAACATGGTGCTCGTATGACTGCAATGCACAAAGCAACTGATAACGCTACAGAGCTTAGAGATCAACTTAAATTAACTTACAATAAAGCGCGACAAGCAGCTATTACCAATGAAATTTTAGAGATTGTTGGTGGAGCAGAAGCACTTAACAACTAGTATTTCTTTAAAAAAAAATGAAATAAATTTAAACCTCACATTATGTGGGGTTTTTTTATGGCATCAAATTTGGATTAGGTATCTTTATATTATATCTTTTTGGTTATGAAAATATTAATAAAGGGACTATTCATATTGATAATATCTTTAGTCATGATGAGTTTTTCTCAGTGCAATAATAAATTAGAACTTCAAGGTATACTTCCTTTGGAATTAGATGAAGTTTATTTTAATGAGTGGTCTAACCCAGCAAGGTTTACAGGTTCGGGTCTTAATTTATTTATTCCAATAAAATCAAACTCAGACCAATTTGTTTTGGATAGTGTGTATTTTAAAGATAAACAAGTAAAGCTTGAATATGTTAATGACACACTAGCTGTTGGTCGTTTTAAGACTAAAACAAACCAGCCTCAAGAAATAGTAATGAGTAACCAACCTCATGCAGAATATGGCAACTCACTTCCACAGATATTAAAAAAACCACCTTTTCAAATAAAAGATGATGAAGCAATAATAAGCTATAAAAAAAGTAATAAAACCAAGTATTTTAAGATATCTAATATTAAAAAAAGGCAAGATAAATTTAATGAGGTGCCTATGTAAAAACCACAATAACCTATCTTTGGTTTTTGTTAGCTAAAAACGTATTTTTAGCAAGATAAATTACCCATCATTGAGCGGATTCAAAACATTATTTAAACAAACATTTATTTATGGTTTAGCAACTGTGCTTCCTAGAATGTTGAGTTTTTTATTAGTTTGGATTCATACAAAACAAGGAGTTCTTAAAGGGGTTGCCGACTATGGAGAAGTTTCAATAATTTATTCCGTTTTCATTATCTTAAATGTTATTCTTGCTTTTGGTATGGAAACAGCTTTTTTTAGGTTTTTCCATAAAGAAGATGATAAGGAAAAAGTTGTGGGAACATCTACAATTACATTAATAATATCCTCTATTATATTTTTTATAGTAGCGATTTTATTCAAAAGTCAAATCTCAGAACTCGCAAAGGTTAATCAGGAATATATAGACATCGTCATTTGGGTACTTTTTTTAGATGCATTAGTTATAATCCCATTTGCATGGCTACGTGCTAATCAACGGCCAATGCGATACACAGTCTTAAAGGTTTTGAATGTTTGTGTAAACGTTGGACTCAATTTATTTTTCTTGTTAGTCCTGAAAGATTTAGCAAATATTTCACCGGTTTTTGATAGTATTTATATCTCAAATTTTGAAATAAACTATATTTTTATTGCTAATCTTATAGCAAGCGCTTTAACGTTTTTTCTCTTAATCCCTTTTTACACAGAAATTAAATATGTTTTTAATATTGCATTATTAAAGCGCATGCTTACCTATGCTTTCCCTGTTTTAATAGCAGGTATAGCATTCTCTATAAACGAAGCTTTTGATAGATTTTTATTAGATGATTTATTACCTGAAAATATTGCAAAAACAGAAATAGGAATGTATTCAGCTTGCTATAAGCTTGCATTATTCATGACATTATTTGCTACTGCTTATCGTTTAGGTATTGAACCCTATTTTTTTAGTCATGCTAAAAGTGAAAATCCCCAAAAAAATTACGCTAAAATATTAGAGTTTTTTGTCATTTTAGGAGCTTTAATATTATTAGTGGTTGTGGTTTTTGCCGATATATTAAAAATAATTTTTATTCCAAATGATGCTTACTGGGAAGCGATGTGGATTGTTCCAGTACTATTATTAGCTAATTTCTGTTTGGGAATTTATCATAATCTATCAGTTTGGTATAAAATAACTGATAAAACAAAATTTGGTGCTTATATATCTGTAGCCGGAGCTATGGTTACTTTAGCTTTAAATTTTTGGTTAATTCCAATTATGAGCTATAAAGGTTCTGCATTAGCAACTTTAGCTGCATATGGTTTTATGATGATTTTATCTTACTTTTTTGGGAGAAAGTATTATCCAATACCTTATAACCTTAAGAAAATGGTATTATATATATTATTTTCAATTGGATTATCAGGGTTATCATTTTATCAATTTAGAGAGAATTATATAATAGGAATTTCTATGTTAATTGTATTTTTGGTAATCGTTTACTTTTTTGAAAAGAACGAACTAAAAAAATTGTTAAAAAGATAATATGCAAATAAAAATAATCAACAAATCCAATCACGAGTTACCGCACTACGAAACTATAGCTTCTGCAGGCATGGATTTAAGAGCACATATTACAGAAACCATTATTTTAAAACCTTTAGAGCGAACCATAGTTAAAACAGGTTTGTTTATAGAGTTACCCATAGGTATTGAAGCGCAAGTAAGACCACGAAGCGGATTAGCGGCTAAAAGAGGCATTACAGTTTTAAACGCTCCAGGAACTGTTGATGCCGATTATAGAGGTGAAATTGGTGTTATTTTAGTGAATTTATCTAATGAAGATTTTGTTATTGAAAACGGAGAAAGAATTGCACAATTAGTAATAGCAAAACATGAACGTGCTGAATGGAAAGTAGTAGAAGTGCTTTCTGAAACATCACGTGGAGAAGGTGGTTTTGGCAGTACAGGAACGAAGTAATTAATGAATTACGATTGGTCATTTTTTATTTAAAAATTATAAAAAACATATTTTCAACAAAACAAATCAATCTTTAAAATGAAAATAATAGTACCCATGGCAGGACGAGGTTCTCGTTTACGGCCACATAGTTTAACAGTGCCAAAACCATTAATACCAGTGGCTGGGCAACCTATTGTTCACAGATTGGTAAAAGATATTGCTAAAGTATTAAAGCAACCCATTGATGAAATTGCTTTTGTTTTAGGAGATCCAGCATGGTTTGGAGACGATGTAGTTGCAAGTTTAGAAGATTTAGCTAACAGTTTAGGCGCTAAAGCATCTATTTACCGTCAAGACCTACCTTTAGGAACAGGACACGCTATTATGTGTGCAAAACCATCCTTATCAGGACCAGCTGTAATTGCTTATGCAGATACTTTAATTAGGGCTGAGTTTGATTTAGATCCAACAGCTGATAGTGTTATTTGGACTAAAGAAGTAGATAACCCTGAAGCTTATGGCGTAGTTAAACTAAACAACAAAAACGAAATTGTTGAATTAGTTGAAAAACCAAAAAACTTTGTTAGTAATCAAGCCGTTATAGGTATTTATTATTTTAAAGATGTAGCTGTTTTAAAAGAGAAACTTCAAGAAATATTGGATGAAAATATTATGAATGGAGGCGAATACCAAATTAATGATGGTATAAAACGCATGATGGTAGTTGGTAAAGTTTTTAAAACGGGAACGGTTGATGAATGGATGGACTGTGGAAATAAAGCAATAACTATTGAAACCAATCAACGGATGTTAGGCTTTTTAAAAGCAGATGGTGATGAGCAGTTAATAGCGCCTTCAACACAATTAGAAAACTCCAAAATTATTGAGCCGTGTTTTATTGGAGAAAATGTGGTACTAAAAAACTCCATTATTGGACCTTATGTATCCATAGGCAATCATTGTACAATAGAAAATTCAACCATTAAAAATAGTTTAATACAAACGCATACCAGTATCAAAAATGCTAATTTAGATAATGCGATGATTGGTAATTATGTAGCATATAATGGCGATTTTACAAGTATTAGTATTGGGGATTATTCAATTTTAGAATAATTTTAGATTTCGGTATACAATTTGAATTAATCTTTTGATGCTATTATATTAAAAAGTACTTTTCAGTAAATGATTAAAAAAATCTACATAAGCTTTCTTTTCTTCGGAATTTTAATGTTCCCCACTATAAACTATGCTCAAAATGATGATTTAGAAAATAACGAAGACAAGTTTCAGGAGTTTTTTTTTGAAGCTTTAAAACAAAAATCTATCGAAAACTATGATAGATCTATTGAAGCACTTTTGAAATGTCTTGAAATTGATGATACGGTTCCAGTTTTATATTTTGAATTAGGTAAAAATCATAACTTACTTAAAAATTTTGGAGCAGCTGAAGATGCATTTAAAAAGGCAGTAGATAGAGACTCAGATAATGAATGGTTTTTAGATGAACTTTACGGTTTTTACGTTTCTCAAAATGATTATGATAAGGCTATTAAAACCCTTGAGCAATTAGTAAAATACCATCCAGATTACAAAGAGGATTTGGCATCTATATATGCTAAAACAGAAAAATATGATGCAGCTTTAGAAATTTTAGATGCATTAGATGCACAGTTTGGAATTTCAGTCTCTCGTGATCTGATGCGAAATCGAATTTATGATATTACTGGCAGAAAAAAAGATCAAATTAAAAATCTAGAAACACGGGTTGAAAATAACCCAGATAATGAGACCAATTATTTAGCACTAATTTTTCGATATAGTGAAAATAATGAAAAAGATAAGGCTTTTGAAACAGCAAAGGAATTGTTAAAAACAAACCCCAACTCGCAACTAGTGCATTTAGCATTATATAAATTTTATATTGAAGATAATGATGCTGAAAATGCTATTGAGTCTATGCAAATTGTTGTTAAAAGCAATGAGATTAAGCCCGAAGCTAAACTTAAAGTACTAACTGATTTTGTAGAGTTTGTCTCTCGTAATCCACAATACGAAACTGATTTAGTTGAGGCAATTGCTATGGTTAGCGATACTAATAATAGTAAAACACTTATTGAATTAGGACAATACTACTTATCCAAAAATAATAAAGAAAAAGCGTTAGAATATTTTGAGAAAGCCTTAAAATTAGAGTCTGATAATTTTGGAGTTTTACGTAATGTGATGTTATTATACATTGATTTAAAAAAATATAATCTTGCTGAAGAAAAAAGTAGAAACGCCCTTGATAAATATCCGTCTCAGCCTATATTTTACCTAGTTAATGGTGTTTCGCTTAACGAGTTAAATAAACCTAAAAAAGCTATTGAGTCTCTAGAAATGGGATTAGATTATATTATAGACAACACTAAAATGGAAGCCGATTTTTATAATCAATTAATTAAAGCCTATACACTGTTAAACAATACTGATAAAACAAAAACGTTTACTGATAAAGCCAAACAATTAGAAACCCCAAATTAATGAATATACGTTCCCAATTCGCTTTAGTTTTACTAACTATTTTTTTGTGTAATTGTAAATCATCAAAAACTATTAATGGTGGTGATGCAAATTTCAAACTTTCAACTAAGCAGTTAATAAAAGAAAACACAAAGCAAGCACCTAATTTCACTACGCTTCAATCTAAACTCAAAATAACGTTAGATCAAAACGGAAAAACACAAACACATACAGTTAATTTTAGAGCAAAAAAAGATGAAATGTTATGGATGAACGCCACGTTTTCGGTTATTAGAGCGTTAATTACTCCCGAAAAAGTTAGTTTTTATAACAAGCTAGACAATACGTATTTTGATGGCAATTATAAATATTTGAGCGATTTATTAGGCACCGAATTAGATTTTAAGAAAGTTCAAAATTTATTATTAGGCGAGTCTATTTTCAATCTCAAAGAAGGTGATTATAAAGCTATAGTTGACGATAATACATATATTCTTCAACCTAAAAAACAACTGGATCTTTTTGAAATTTTCTTTTTAATAGACCCTTCATATTTTAAGGTGAAATCTCAACAAATTTCGCAACCTAAAGAACATAGACATTTACAAATTGATTATATTTCTCATCAAGTAATAGGTAAACAAATTTTACCAGAAAACATAAAAGTAATTGCAATAGAAGAGAATGAAGAAATTATTCTAAAATTAGAATTTAAAAATGTTTCCTTAAATGAAGATTTAAATTTTCCTTTTAAAATACCTTCTGGGTTTAAAGAAATAGAACTTTAATGATGCTGCTTAAACAAACATATAAAACTGCATTTCTGCTAATATTTCTTTTATTTAGCATTTCAATTTTTTCTCAAAACAACAAACAAAAAGAACTTGAAACCAGGAGACTGGAACTGCGCAGAGAAATTCAGAAAATTAATGAGTTACGCGCTGAAAATAAATCCAAAGAAAAATCGCAACTATCACTTATAGAGAATTTTAATTATAAGATAAATGTGCTTTCTAATTTAATTAAAGTTACTAATCAGCAAGCTAATTTATTAAACCGGGATATTAATTCAAACCAGAAAAAGATAACCGATTTAAGAAATGAATTAAAGCAGTTAAAAGAGGTTTATGCTGCTATGATTGTTAAATCTTATAAAAGCAAAAACCAACAAAGTAGAGTTATGTTTTTATTGTCTTCAAACAATTTTAAACAAGCTTATAAAAGGTTGCAGTATATGAAACAATATTCAGACCATCAAAAGCTGCAAGGTGAAACTATAAAAACGAAAACTGTAGAATTACAACAAACCAATACAAATTTATTAAAGCAACAAGAAGATAAGAGAAAATTGATTGCCGAAAACAGGGAGGTTCAAAAATCTTTAGAAGTAGAAAGAAAAGAGCAAGAGCTTTTAATGAAATCTATAAAAAACGATCTATCAAAATACGCCTCTCAGTTAAAACAAAAACAACGAGAAGTTGATAGAATTGATGCAGAAATTGATAGAATTATTGCAGAGGCTATTGCAAAATCAAACAAAAAGGTTAGTAAAAGTCCAACCTCAAATACGTTTGCTTTAACACCTGAAGAAAAAGTATTGGCATCAAATTTTATTTCAAATAAAGGTAAATTGCCTTGGCCTGTAGAAAAAGGTTATGTTACGCTTGGTTACGGCACTCAACCTTCACCCATAAATAAAACATTAACAATTAAAAGTAACGGTGTAAGATTAGCAACAGAGAAAGGCGCAAAAGTTATGGCAGTTTTTAATGGAGAAGTAACCTCAGTAAAAAAACTAAAAAACGCTAATCCTTTAGTAGTTATTCGTCATGGAAATTATTACACTGTTTATACAAACCTTTTAAAGGTTTATGTGAAAGAAGGCGATAAGGTTTCAACAAAACAAACTATTGGTGAAGTATTTACAAACCCTGCAAACGGCGAAACCATTTTTAGCTTTAGTATTTATAAAGAAGGAGCATCACAAAATCCTTCAGGCTGGATTTATAAAATGTAACAGTTAATTAAATAATTTTTTTGGCGTTACCACAAGGGTCGGGCTTTTCGTTACAAGTCCTCGCTTCGTTCCTTCGCTGTGGGCTTTTCACTGCAATCCCTAACGCATTTTAAAACTTAATCAAACAACGCCTTTAACTCTGTGGCTTCATTAGGTTTTATTTTACCAGCTAATAATAAACTTAATTGTTTTCTGCGTAAAGCAGCATCAAAACGTTCTTTTTCTAAATCAGTTTCTGGGATCACTTCGGGTACCGTAATTGGGCGTCCCGTTTCATCTACGGCTACAAACGTATAAATGGCTTCATTTGCTTTAGTTTTATTGCCAGATTCACGATCTTCAATCCAAACATCAATAAACACCTCCATAGAGGTTTTAAAAGCACGAGAAACCTTTGCTTCAACCGTAACGACACTTCCTAAGGGAACCGCACGATTAAAAGCTACATGATTCACAGATGCCGTTACAACTATACGTCTGCTGTGGCGTCTAGCCGAAATACTTGCAGCACGATCCATTCGCGCTAAAAGTTCGCCGCCAAATAAATTATTTAAAGGATTGGTTTCACCAGGTAAAACCATATCGGTCATAATTGTTCTTGACTGTTCGGGTGTTTTAGCTTGCATTATATAAAGATTAATAATGGCGTAAATATAGTGCTCATTTAGGTATTAAAGCACTAAAAAGGTATAAGGCTTATTAATTTTCTACTTTAACAATTTTTATTTTTCTTTGAGAAGCCAAATTAATACTTGTTTTTAATGCTTTTTGAGCATCACCCAAATCATTAAATTTTTCTTGATAAACTAAGTAGTTACTACTTTTTTTATGAAAAAAGAAGTTAGCATTATTTAAACCAGTTGATTTTAGAGTCTTTAAAAATGCATCTTTTTTTAAGGCATCGGTAAAACTTCCTAAAATTAAATAATAACCATTTTCTGTATTATCAAGCTCTCTAATTATTTGAATAATATTTGGGTTGTCAAAATTTTGCACTTCTTTCTGCACTTTTGATACTTGATTAGTAACAACACTTTCAGAATTAGCGGTATAAGTTTTCTGTGAAGTTATTTCTGTTTTGGTGAACACTTTTTTTGGAGTGGAAACTTCTTTGTTTGACTCAGAATCTACTTTAATCCAAGCATCTCTATTATGTGTTTTTCTAATATCATGTACAGCTGTTAAAGCCTCCTTTCCAGTTTCATAACTACCATATACCACTTCATATAAGCCAAACTTATTTAATCCAATATTTTTTGCTTTATAACCAAGTGTTGTTAATTCTTCAACTTTTTTATCTGAGTTTTCTTTGACTCTAAAAGCACCAGCAACAATATGATAATTACCAGATTCTTTATCAATATTTAAAGTAATTGCAGGAAGCGGATTTAAGTTAAAAGTAGCTTGTTGTATTTTATTGTCTAGTTGTTTGGTAGCTTCTTCTTGCGCTAATTGATTATACTCTTCAATTTTCTTTACATAAAAATTTGAAGAAACTAAACCGCCAAGAGTTAATGCTACTAAGGCAACAGCAGCATATTTTAAATAAGGTCTTGCTTTTCGACTTTCTGGAGTTATTGTTATTGGCGTTACTTTTTCAATAGTTTTTACAGTTTGTTTGTAAACTTCTCTATTTACACACGGTGATACAAATTGGGTTAAACCAAAAGAATCTGTTAGGTAATTGAGATGATAACAAGGCTCAAACAAAATTTTTCCTTCTTCGTTAAAAACAATTTCACCAATATTTTTAAAATTAATTGTTTCGCCTTGTGTTAAGTAAGATTTTAATAGTTTAACACGTTTAGCAATTTTTTTATTAGCAGTTTCAAAAGGTATTTTTTCTAAATCAGCTATATAATTAGCTAATAAGCCATCATTTTTTTGAATTTGCTCGTTAAAAGACAACATTTTTTTTGGAGCATAAAATATATTTGATGTTTCGTTAATAGTTGCAGACGTTTTTTGTGTTAAAAATGCACCAAAATCTGGGATAGTAACACATTCGTATCTATAAAGTAAATCGCTTATATAAGTTTCTAATTGCATAGAAACAAAGTTAAATTTTTTTGCTTTTAGATAAAATTTACAAGGAAGTATTTATTAACAGTATAAAAATTCTTTTATTGCAGTTTAAAATCAAACATTTATGATGACCGATCAGGATTTGCTTTATACTTTAGCCTTACAACATGTACCAAATATTGGTGATATTACCGCAAAAAGACTTATTAATCATTGTGGATCTGCCCAAGCTGTTTTAAAAGAAAAGAAGCAAAATCTATTAAGAATTGATGGTATAGGAAGTGTTATTTTAGGTGATTTACAGAATACAGAATATTTAAAACAAGCAGAAAAAGAATTAGAGTTTATAAATTCCAACCATTTTATAGTCTCTTATTTTAAGGAAAATGATTATCCTGATAAGTTAAAACATTGTATTGATGGGCCTATTTTATTATTTCAAACGGGAAATATAAACTTAAAACAACAACAGATTATAAGCATTGTAGGTGCTAGAAAAATTACAACAAGCGGAATTGCTTTTTGTGAAGATTTGGTTGAAAGATTAGTGCCTTATAACCCTATAATCGTTTCAGGTTTCGCATACGGTACTGATATTACAGCTCACAAAGCAGCTATAAAACACAATTTACAAACTATAGGTTGTTTAGCACATGGACTAAATACTATTTATCCCAAAGTTCATAAAAGATATATGGCTGATATGGAAAAAAATGGTGGTTTTTTTACTGATTTTTGGAGTTCAGACAAATTTGATAAAAGAAATTTTTTAAAACGAAACAGAATCATTGCTGGTTTAAGTGAGGCTACTATTGTTATAGAATCTGCAGAAAAAGGTGGTAGTTTAGTTACTGCGGATATTGCAAATTCGTATAACCGAGATGTATTTGCAGTTCCAGGAAGAACTACAGATAGCCAAAGTATTGGTTGCAATAATTTAATAAAACACCAAAAAGCACATATGCTTACCACACCTATAGATATTCCTTATATATTAAATTGGAATTTAGAAGATGATAAAAAACCAGTTATCCAAAAACAATTGTTTGTTGAGTTGGAGGCCACTGAGAAAATAATTTATAATTATTTAAAACAAAACGAAAAACAACAATTAGACGTAATTGCGATAAATTGTGTATTACCAATTTTTAAAGTTGCGAGTATTTTACTAACCATGGAATTAAAAGGCGTTATCAGACCTTTACCTGGCAAGTTATTTGAGGTTGTTTAACAATTTTCTGTATCATTAATATCCAACTTTTGCTCGTACTCTTCCTAAAACATCATTAGCAATTAGCTTTGCTTTTTCAGCACCAATAGCTAAAGCTTTATCAATTTCGTTAACGTTATTCATATAATAATTATAGCGTTCACGTTCTGTCGCAAAGGTTTCAACTATTAATTCAAATAAGGCTTGTTTTGCATGTCCGTAACCATAATTACCATGCTCATAATTAGCTTTCATCTTTTTAATTTGCTCATCATTAGCTAATAAACTATAAATCGCAAAACAGTTACATGTTTTCCAATCTTTAGGGTCTTCAAGGGGTGTGCTATCTGTTTGAATACCCATAATTTGTTTGCGTAGTTTTTTATCATCTAAAAAAATATTGATGATGTTATCTCTACTCTTGCTCATTTTCTCGCCATCTGTACCAGGAATAAGCATGGTTGTTTTTTGCACTTCTGCTTTAGGTAAAACAAAGGTTTCTCCAACTTTAGCATGAAATCTTGAGGCTACATCACGAGTCATTTCAATATGCTGTTCTTGATCTTTTCCTACAGGTATAATATCTGCATCATATAATAAAATATCAGCAGCCATAAGCATTGGATATGCAAATAAACCAGAATTTACATCTTCAAGCCTATCTGCTTTATCTTTAAAGCTATGCGCTAATGTTAAACGCTGGAATGGAAAAAAACAACTTAAATACCAAGACAATTCAGTTACTTGTGGCACATCACTTTGTCTGTAAAAAACCGTTTTTTCAATATCTAAACCGAAAGCTAACCAAGTAGCTGCTGTAGAATACGTATTAGCTCTTAACGTTTCAGCATCTTTTATTTGAGTTAGAGTATGAAGATTTGCAATAAACAAATAAGAATCGTTTAATGGGTTTTTGGCCATTTCTATGGCTGGAATTATTGCGCCTAAAATATTTCCTAAATGTGGTGTGCCTGTACTTTGTATGCCTGTAAGTATTCTTGCCATGGTAATGTTGTAAGTATTGGCGCAAAGGTAATTTTTTTAATAGAATTGCTCAATACAATTGTGTATTTTTGGGCTTTATGAAAGTTTTTAAATATATTTTTTGGGTTTTATACAGAGTTTGGTTTTACATTCTTGTAGCTCTGCCAATACTAATCATGTTTCCAATTCTTTTAATTTCTATTTTAAAAGAATCTTGGTATCATTTCTTTTTTAAGATTGCTAGAATTTGGGCAAAATTCATTTTAATAGGTATGGGGTTTATTTATAAGATAGAACGTCTCCAAACGCCCGAAAAGCATAAAAGCTATATGTTTATAGCCAACCACACCTCGATGGCAGATATTATGCTTATGTTAGTTTCGGTTAAAAATCCTTTTGTTTTCGTTGGTAAAGCGGAGTTGGCTAAAATACCATTATTTGGGTTTTTCTATAAACGCACCTGTATTTTGGTAGATAGGAGTTCTCCCAAAAGCAGGCAAGCTGTTTTTTTAAGAGCTCAAAAACGATTAAAAACAGGTGTGAGTATTTGTATTTTTCCTGAAGGAGGTGTTCCAGAAGAACATATAATTTTGGACGATTTTAAAGATGGTGCCTTTAGGTTGGCAATAAACCACCAAATCCCAATTGTTCCTGTAACCTTTGCTGACAATAAGCAACGTTTTTCATATACTTTTTTTAGTGGAGGACCTGGTAAAATGCGAGTCAAAATGCATAAATTTTTATCTACTGAAGGAATGACTATTGATGAGACTAAATATTTAAATAAAAAATCTAGAGATGTTATTTTAAAACAATTAGAAGGGTTTAATATATAAAAACTGCTCCTGGGAGAGAGCAGTTTTCTTGATATTTCTTCAAGAGTTTAAAAAAATATCGAGGTCTAACCAAAAACCTAAAATTTAATAGCAAATCCAGTATAAACACCAATAAAAAATGGCTTAAAATTACCTGAAGTATTTTTGAAAGTATTAATCTGATATTTAAACATAGGTTCTAAATTCAAATCAATTTTTTTAGTCATTTTATAGTTAAAACCTAACCCAAAATTAGCACTATAACTTAATTTATTTATATTATTTGCTTCACCCACAAAGGTTCTAATTCCATTTTCTGTTTCAGAGAAGATTTCATTATTATTTAAAAAGAACGAGCTAAAACCACCAATAAAATTAACCCCCAATTTTTTATCAGTCAGCGTATATTGAATTTCTAAAGGAATTTCAATATAACCCAATGCTTGATTAATGGAAGTATTTGAAGTTATAAAACTTCCAGGGATTTCTGAATTATTTAAATTTCCTGAGCCAATGACAGAGACACCGTTATTCGAAATATTATTAGAATCTATATTTTGCAATGCACTGGTTGGAGCAGGACCAAGAGATTGAAAAACAACAACGTCATTAGTATTATATCCTAAATTAACTTTATTGATTCCAGAGCGAATACTAAGTTTGTTGTTTATCGCATAGCTTGCAGAAATACCATAACTCATGTTTAAATCTCCGCTTTTTGCATTTTTATTAAACTGCGGATCAATGGATGAACCTTCTCCTAAAGTATTAAAATATACGGGAGCAGCATTAGGGGCTATACGCCACTTGTTTTGGCTTGTTTTCTCATCTGCAACAACTTCTTTATTTTTTTCTAAAACCTCTTCAATTGTCAGTGTTTTACTCTCTTTTTCCAGGGTTGCTTTAGTTTCTGTTTTAGTGGTTTTTATATTAACAATAGCTTTGTTATTTTTTAGGGTATTCTTTAAAAGTTCCCCGGCTTTTTCTTTGTTAATTATCGATTCATCATTTTTGTTTTCTGTATTGTTTGATTCAGCAACTGATGTATTATAATTTATGTTGTTTTTGAGTGCTTTATCAATTATTTTTTCTTCAGAAAGATTTGCAATGTCAGTTTTGGAAGATGTGTTTTTATTTTTAGTATTAGCATTCGTTTTTAAAGAGGTATTAACTTTACTTTCATTTTTAGAATTTGATACTAAGGTTGTTGCCGATTCTTTTGAAGTATTTATTTTATTTTGTATTGATTTATTATTAACCTTTTCTGAGTCACCTTTTGAGTTTGTATTATCAGCGATAACCGTTTTGGTTTCATTATTGGGCTTCTTTGATTCATTGTTTTTATTATTAATAATTTCTAAGGGGACTTCATCATTTTCAACAACTTGAATAATAGTTGAATCCTTACTAATATTTAAATAACCAACAGTTATTAGTAACAATAACAAAGCTGCTACTCCAGCATAACGCCACCAAATTGGTATAACACGACGTTTCTTCTTTTCGCCCTTAAGCTGACTTTCAATGTTTTCCCATACGCTATCGTTAGGAGTGACTTCAAAATCTTTGAAACCTTCTTGAAAAAGCCTGTCTATGTGTTTTTTATCATTCATTTATAGTGATTGTGAATGGTTTTTTGTTTTGTAATGTTCTATAGTTTGTTTCAAAATTTGTCTAGCTCGGGCTAAATTTGATTTTGAAGTTCCTATGTTTATCTCTAGTATGTTGGCTATTTCCTTGTGAGAATAGCCATCTAATACATACATATTAAAAACTAAGCGGTATCTGTCTGGTAATTCTTGAATTATTTTTAGAAGGTAATCAATAGATAATGAGTCTTCATCAATTTCTAATTCAACTTCTTCAATGGTGTTTTCATTTATTAAATCAAAAACTTTTTCGTTGCGATAACGTTGCAAAACAGTATTTATAGTTATGCGTTTAAGCCAACCTTCAAAAGAGCCTTTGTTTTTATATTGTTCAATTTTTTCAAAAATCGTTAAAAAAGCATCTTGCAAATTATCTTCAGCTTCTGCATAGTTGCGCGAATACTTTAAGCATGTAGCGAACAATTTACTCGAAAAGAGTTTATATAAATCGCTCTGTGCTTTAGTATCATTAATTTTACAATTTTCTATGAGTTGATTTAAACTCAAATTAAACACATATTAATTAATACTTATACCTCATTCAATTACTGGCACTTCAATGGTTAAATATATAGGATCTCCATTTTCATCCTCTCCTTGCCAAAATTTAAAAATATATGATCCATTACTAGTTACATTAAAATTAAAAGTAGCTTCTACTAATGCATTTTCAATGATTTCACAATTATTAGCTTTAAAAACATATGTTATTGGGGCTACAGTACGTTGGTTGTTTTCTTTGTAGTAATAAAAATTTTTAAAACTATGACATGTTGAAGGTCTTAAATATGAAACTGTAATTGGATAGGTTTCCCCTAGTGTAAACTCCGTTGGAATATCTACACTATCTATTGGTAAAACTTCTAAATTAAATTCAGTAGCATCATTATCAACACTACACGACATAGATAACACAAGAAAACAAAGTACAAAAATTTTTTTCATAGCAAATAAATTTGGGCATTAATAAGTGTTTGCTCTTTTTAGATGCTTGTATTTTAAAAAGGTTGCGTTGAAAACTAAAAAATCCCGAATTAACGGGATTTTTAAACTATTTTCCAGAGATTATCCCTCTTACTTTGGCCTCGAGTTCGTCACTAAGTTCAGGGTTATCTTTTATGAGTGCTTTAACAGCATCGCGTCCCTGTCCTAGTTTAGTATCATCATAACTAAACCAAGAACCACTCTTTTTAACAATATCTAGTTCAACAGCTAAATCTAAAATTTCGCCTACTTTACTAACACCTTCACCATACATAATATCAAACTCAGCGGTTTTAAAAGGTGGGGCAACTTTGTTTTTAACTACTTTAACTTTGGTTTTATTACCGGTAACATTTCCGTCGGTTTCTTTAATCTGAGTAGAACGACGAATGTCTAATCGAACAGAAGCATAGAATTTTAAAGCATTACCTCCAGTTGTCGTTTCTGGATTTCCAAACATAACTCCAATTTTTTCACGTAACTGGTTAATAAATATTACGGTACAATTGGTTTTACTTATGGATGCCGTTAGTTTTCTTAAGGCTTGAGACATTAAACGTGCATGTAAACCCATTTTTGAGTCTCCCATTTCGCCTTCTATTTCACTTTTAGGAGTTAAGGCAGCAACAGAATCTATTACTACAATATCAATAGCCCCAGAGCGAATTAAATTATCTGTAATTTCTAAAGCCTGTTCACCATTATCTGGTTGGGAAATGATTAAATTATCAATATCGACTCCTAATTTTTCAGCATAAAATCTATCAAAAGCATGTTCTGCATCAATAAATGCAGCTATACCACCAGCTTTTTGTGCTTCCGCAATAGCGTGTAAGGTTAATGTGGTTTTTCCTGAAGATTCAGGGCCATAAATTTCTATAACACGTCCACGAGGATATCCTCCAACACCTAATGCAATATCTAAACCTAATGAACCAGATGGAATGGCATCAACATCTACAATTGCAGAGTCACTCATTTTCATTACTGTTCCTTTTCCGTAGGCTTTATCAAGTTTGTCTAATGTAAGTTTTAGTGCTTTTAATTTAGCTTCTTTTTCGCTGCTCATTTATATATTGTTTTTTATGAAGTAATGGATGCTAAAATACTATAACTTTTCTCAGAATACAATTTTATAACGCAACCTTTTTAGACATTTTGCATCTTATTTTAAAAGAAGAAAATCATTGCTATGAAATTTTCTTAAAACGGTTTGAAAATTAGACTAACTCAAGCTTATTAATAAAGCACTTAAGAATATTAAGTGCTTTTTTTGTGCAATAAATTGACTTATTCCTTTAAAATTGTACTTTTGTTTCTTTAAAAATATTCTTTAACCTTATAAATTAGTATAGCATGCAACTGTACAATAAACTAAGCGCAAAAGAAAGATCTGAATTAATTGACAAAGCAGGAAAAAGTCGATTAACACTTTCTTTTTACCAATACGCCAAAATTTTAAATCCTCAAGATTTTAGAGATCAACTTTTTATAGTTTGGAATCAACTAGACGTTTTAGGACGTATTTATGTTGCATCCGAAGGCATTAATGGGCAGTTATCACTGCCAGCAGATCGTTTTAATGAGTTCAAAAAAAATTTAGACACGATAGATTTTTTAAAAGGAATTCGTTTAAATATTGCAGTTGAGCAAGATAACAAATCCTTCCTAAAACTTAAAGTAAAGGTGCGTGATAAAATTGTTGCTGATGGTTTAAATGATGATACTTTTGATGTGCGAAACAAAGGAATTCATGTTGGGGCTCAGAAATTTAACGATCTTATTGAAGATGAAAAAACAGTTTTGGTTGATATGCGTAACCATTACGAAAGTGAGATTGGGCATTTTAAAAATGCTGTGACTCCAGATGTTGATACCTTTAGAGAATCACTTGATGTTATTGAAGAAGATTTAAAAAATTATAAAGAAGATAAAAACCTAGTGATGTACTGTACAGGTGGTATCCGTTGTGAAAAAGCTAGCGCTTATTTTAAGCATAAAGGTTTTAAAAATGTGTATCAATTAGAGGGTGGGATTATTGAATACACCAGACAGGTTAATGAACTAAATCTCGAAAATAAATTTATAGGTAAGAATTTCGTTTTTGATGAACGCAGAGCTGAAAAAATAAGTGATGCTATCATAGCACAATGCCATCAGTGTGGAGCACCTTTTGATGTGCATACTAATTGTGCAAACGATGCTTGCCATTTATTATTTATTCAATGTGATGCTTGTAAAGAAGAGATGCATAATTGCTGTTCATCCAACTGTAAAGACATACATGCTTTACCATATGAAGTGCAAAAGGAACTGAGAAAAGGACAAGGAAATAGCAATGATATATTCAAAAAAGGAAGAGCCAACCATTTAACTTTCAAAAAAGACTTAAGAAATATCTTTGATGTTTTACAAAAGAAAAGCATTTAAGTTTATTTGTTTCTAGTCTTTAGAATAATCTTATATTTACATCGAGAACATGTTTTAATAGACGATTTTTAAATCCATTACAAAACAACGGTTTTCAAATATTTTTTAAGAACCTTCATTCGTAATAATTTAATTTATTAACGAATTCAATATATAAAATATATGGCTTGCGCTAGTTGCTCAACAAAAGACGGCTCTCCAAAGGGCTGCAAAAATAACGGTACTTGTGGTACAGATAGTTGCAATAAACTAACTGTTTTTGATTGGTTAGCCAACATGTCGCTTCCCAATGGTGAAAAACCATTCAATTGGGTTGAGGTACGATATAAAAATGGCAGAAAAGAATATTATCATAATACTGAAAATTTAACTCTAAGTATTGGAGATATTGTTGCTACTCAAGCACAATCTGGCCATGATATTGGAATGGTAACCCTTACGGGAGAACTAGTACGCGTTCAAATGAAACGTAAGAACATTCCAGAAAATATTGAAGAAGCCTTAAAAATTTATCGAAAAGCAAGCCAAAAAGATATTGATATTTGGTCTGAAGCAAGAGATAAAGAAGAGCCAATGAAGGTAAGAGCGCGTCAATATGCGATTGATTTGAAACTTCAAATGAAAATTTCAGATATCGAGTTTCAGGGCGATGCTAGTAAAGCAACTTTTTATTATACAGCCGAAGATCGTGTAGATTTTAGAGAACTTATAAAAGTTTTTGCTCGTGAGTTTAGAACTCGAATAGAAATGAAACAAGTAGGTTTTCGTCAAGAAGCAGCAAGACTCGGAGGAATTGGTTCATGCGGTCGAGAATTATGTTGTTCAACATGGTTAACAGATTTTCGTTCGGTAAGTACATCAGCTGCCAGATACCAACAACTTTCTTTAAACCCACAAAAATTAGCTGGTCAATGTGGTAAATTAAAATGTTGTTTAAATTACGAACTCGATACCTATTTAGATGCTTTAAAAAGTTTTCCTAAAACAGATATAAAATTACTAACCGAAAAAGGTTTAGCAGTATGCCAAAAAACCGATATTTTTAAAGGTCATATGTGGTATGCTTAT
This sequence comes from Flaviramulus sp., assembly GCF_982512915.1. Taxonomy (NCBI): domain Bacteria; kingdom Pseudomonadati; phylum Bacteroidota; class Flavobacteriia; order Flavobacteriales; family Flavobacteriaceae; genus Flaviramulus; species Flaviramulus sp. The sequence goes on from NZ_CEWOCJ010000006.1 coordinate 100,973, forward strand.
GAAGGAGAATGGATGAATTGGCATAAAATAACAATAGAACAAGCCAATGAAATTATTGAAATTAATGGTAAAAATAAAAAAGTTGCTAGCTTAGAAGATTATGCGTCAAACCTTACAGAAGATACTAAAACAGAGTTTGAGAACGTTGTAGGTCAAGATAGTTTAACACGTTTTGATAGTCCAAAACCATCAAATAAACGTAAATCTAACAGAAACCGAAATAACAGAAACAAAAACAATAAAAGAAAACCTCTAAAAACAAATAATGATACGAAGTAATGCGATGTTATTTTTTTTTATCTTTTCTTTTATAGGTTTAGTGTCTTGCGACTCAAATCGTGTTTTCGATAGCTATAAATCAGTTTCTAATAAATGGCATAAAGATTCTGTAATAAGTTTCGAAATAAACCCTCCAGATTCTATAAATACTTATAATTTATTTGTTAATTTAAGAAATACAAATGCTTATAAATACAATAATTTGTTTTTAATTGTTGAAATAGTTTATCCACACGGAAAAACAACAAAAGACACTTTAGAGTATAAAATGGCAGAGCCTAACGGTAAACTCTTAGGAGCTGGTTATACCGATATTAAAGAAAATAAATTATGGTATAAAGGTTATGAATCTGAATTCATTTTTATAGAACCTGGCATCTATAAAGTAAATATCCAGCATGCCATGCGAGAAAATGGAAAAGTAAATGGTGTTATAGAATTGGAAGGTATAACAGACGTGGGTTTTAGAGTAGAAAAAACAGATAATTAAATGTCACTTTGGTTGATTCTTATTTTTAAGAATTCTATCTAGAAGTATTTATTAAATTAAAGTACATGGCAAAATCAAAAAAAACAACAATTCAAACTCAAGATTTTTCAAAATATATCCGATGGTTTTGGATTCTATTTTCAGGAGGTATTTTTTTTATATTATTATTATTTTTATTAGGTTCTTGGGGCGTTTTTGGTGAAATGCCAGACCATACACTTTTAGAAAATCCTAAAACTAATTTAGCAACCGAAATTATCTCTTCAGACGGAAAAACACTAGGAAAATTTTATTATAACGATAATAGAACACCTGTAAGTTACGATGAATTACCACAACAATTAGTGGATGCATTATTAGCAACTGAAGATGCTCGTTTTCAAAAACACTCTGGTGTTGATACTCGTGGAACACTAAGAGCTGTTTTTAAATTAGGTAGTGGTGGTGGAGCCAGTACCATATCTCAACAATTAGCAAAGCAACTATTTCATGGCGAAGGTTCTACTAATATCGTTGAACGCTTATTGCAAAAAGTTAAAGAATGGATTATTGCAATACGTTTAGAGCGTCAATATACCAAGGAAGAAATTATAGCACAATATTTTAATATTTACGATTTTGGAAACAATGCCGATGGTATTCGTAGTGCTTCCAGAATATATTTCAATAAAGAACCCAAAGAATTAAAGATTAAAGAATGCGCCATGTTAGTTGGCATGTTTAAAAACTCCTCATTATACAACCCTAGAAGAAATCCTGAAGGTGTAAAAAACAGACGAAATGTTGTTTTGGCTCAGATGTATAAATATGATTTTATTGATGAAAAGATAAAAGATTCGCTCCAAAATACAGAATTGGATTTAGATTATTCACCTGAATCTCACAGAGAAGGTATTGCAACTTATTTTAGAGGCTATTTGGATGGTTTTATGAAAGATTGGATTAAAAATAATCCAAAACCAGATGGTACAAAATGGAATCTTTATAATGATGGTTTAAAAATTTACACAACTATTGATTCGCGCATGCAAAAATATGCAGAAGATGCTGTTCTTAAACATATGCCAAGGTTACAAGCTGAGTTTTTTAATCAAAATATACCACAAAGAAATCCAACTGCACCCTTTTCAGATTTAGATCTTAATGAAATTAATGATTTACTAAATCGCTCAATGAAACAGTCAGAGCGATGGAGGCATATGAAATATGATTTGAAAAAGACAAATGAAGAAATTATTGAGTCATTCAATAAGCCTGTTCAAATGGGTGTTTTTGCTTGGATAGATGGCAAAGCTTCCGAAATAGATACGATTATGAAGCCTTTTGATTCTATGCGTTATTATAAATCTTTTTTAAGACCAGGTATGATGTCCATGGATCCTCAAACAGGACATGTTAAAGCATGGGTTGGTGGCATGAATTATAGACACTTTCAGTATGATATGGTAAAACAAGGTAAGCGTCAAATAGGATCTACTTTTAAGCCATTAGTTTATACTGCTGCTATTGATCAATTGCATTATTCACCATGTGATCAATTTCCAGATACACCTTTTTGTATTGAGGCTAATAAATTTGGAAACCCAGAGGAATGGTGTCCTAAAAATTCTGGAGGAGATTATGGTGGACAAAGAACTTTAAAAGATGCTTTAGCAAATTCAGTTAACACCATTACAGCAAGATTAATTGATAAAGTGGGTCCTCAAACCGTTGTTGATTTAGCTAAAAAATTAGGTATAGAATCCGAAATGCTTCCGGTGCCATCCATTGCATTAGGAACACCAGACATTAGTGTCTATGAGATGGTTGGGGCTTATTCGGCATTTGCAAACCAAGGAGTTTATACTAAACCAGTAATGGTCACCAATATTGAAGATAAAAACGGGACTATTCTTTATCAATTTAAACCAGAAACTCGCGATGTGATTAGCGAAGAAACAGCTTATGTAACCGTTAAACTTATGGAAGGTGTTACCCAAAGTGGTTCAGGAGTGAGATTAAGAGGAAAAGGTGCGGATGCTTACAGAGCTGATTACAGAGAAATTGTAACAGGTTACCCCTATGAATTTATAAATCCTATTGCAGGAAAAACAGGAACAACACAAAACCAAAGTGATGGCTGGTTTATGGGCATGGTGCCAAATTTAGTTACAGGTGTATGGGTAGGTGCAGAAGACAGATCAGTCCATTTTAAAACCATAACTTACGGTCAAGGAGCAGCTATGGCATTACCTATTTGGGGATTATATATGAAAAGTTGTTATGCAGATATAGAATTAAATATTTCAAAAGAAGATTTTTTAGCTCCAGAAAATCTTTCAATAAATATTGATTGTTCAAATACTTCAGATACAGAGACTAATAATGAAGATGATGAAAATCTAGATGATTTAGATTTTGGATAATCTTATTTTTTAACTTAAAATTGTAAACCATTCTTTTTAGAATGGTTTTTTATTTGTTAAAATCTCTGACTTCTGGTTCAATTATTCGTAATTTTATGATGCATAAAATGATTTATAATGATAAATAAAAAAGTTCATAATGTTCAAGAAGCTTTAAAAGGCGTTACTAACCATATGACTTTGATGCTTGGTGGTTTTGGTCTGAGTGGGATTCCTGAAAACGCTATTGCAGAATTAGTTAAACTTGGGTTAAATGGTTTAACTTGTATTTCTAATAATGCAGGTGTTGATGACTTTGGATTAGGTTTATTATTACAAAAAAAACAGATAAAGAAAATGATATCTTCTTATGTAGGGGAAAATGATGAGTTTGAGCGCCAAATGCTTTCTGGAGAATTAGATGTTGAATTAATTCCTCAGGGCACATTATCTGAACGTTGTAGAGCTGCTCAAGCAGGATTTCCAGCAATATATACACCAGCAGGTTATGGAACTGAAGTAGCAGAGGGTAAAGAAACAAGAGAATTTGATGGAAAAATGTACGTTTTAGAACACGCTTTTAAAGCTGATTTTGCTTTTGTTAAAGCATGGAAAGGAGATGAAGCTGGGAATTTAATTTTTAAAGGAACCGCAAGAAATTTTAACCCTAATATGTGTGGAGCTGCTAAAATCACAGTTGTCGAAGTAGAAGAATTATTGCCAGTAGGTTCTTTAGATCCTAACCAGATTCATGTTCCAGGGATTTTTGTCCAACGTATTTTTCAAGGTGACAAATACGAGAAACGTATAGAGCAACGAACAGTAAGACAAAGAATTTAAGTAATGTTAGATAAAACAGGTATTGCAAAACGTATTGCAAAAGAAGTTAAAGATGGCTATTATGTTAATTTAGGAATAGGGATTCCAACTTTAGTTGCCAATTACGTAAGAGAAGATATAGAGGTTGAGTTTCAGAGTGAAAACGGGGTTTTAGGTATGGGACCTTTTCCTTTTGAAGGAGAAGAAGATGCTGATGTGATCAATGCAGGTAAACAAACCATAACAACCTTACCAGGAGCAAGTTTTTTTGACTCTGCTATGAGTTTTTCAATGATTAGAGGTAAACATGTAGATTTAACTATTTTAGGAGCTATGGAAGTAGCAGAAAATGGTGATATTGCTAACTGGAAAATTCCTGGAAAAATGGTTAAAGGTATGGGAGGTGCTATGGATTTAGTAGCTAGCGCAGAGAATATTATTGTTGCTATGATGCATACCAATAAAGTAGGTGAGTCTAAAATTTTAAAGAAATGTACATTACCATTAACTGGAGTTGGTTGTGTTAAAAAAATAGTAACAAATCTGGCAGTTCTTGAGGTAACAGATTATGGATTTAAACTTTTAGAACGTGCTCCAGGGATATCAGTTGAAGATATAAAAAATGCTACTGAAGGAGATTTAATTATTGAAGGCATTATTCCAGAAATGGTTTTTTGAGAGTAAAAATCTCAATTAGATAGGTATAATATACGATTAAATGTTAAATTAAAATGCATTTTATCGATTTTTTATGTTTTTAAACTGATTTATTGAAATATAAGTAATACATTAGCAGTGCCCAAATAAACCAATATTAATTATAGATTCCCCCAAATCTACCATAAACTTTAAACTTATGAATATTGCAACAAATCTACCTGAACTACCTACAAATGATGAAAGCAAATTCAAAGAAACAGTAAAAGAGAATTTGCAGTTTGTAAAGAGTTTGTTTTATTTGACTAAAAAAATATTTATGCTGTAATTTAATTTTACATAAAATTTAAAGAATTTAATCCCGAAAAAATTTCGGGATTTTTTTTGTAGAAAATTAAAAGTTATAATCCTTTGGGAATAGCTTTAATTAATTTTTTTGTGTACTCCTTTTTAGGGTTTTTGTAAATAATATCTGCATCGTCAATTTCTTCAATTTTACCTTTATTCATTACCAATAATTGGTCACTCATGTACTTCACTACCGCTAAGTCGTGAGAAATAAAGATATAAGTAAAACCATAATCCTCTTTTAATTCATTAAGTAAATTTAAAACCTGTGCTTGAACTGATATATCTAATGCTGAAACAGACTCGTCACAAACTATCAATTTAGGGTGTAAAGCGATTGTTCTTGCTATACCAATACGTTGCCTTTGGCCTCCAGAAAATTCGTGTGGGTATCGGTTAAAATAATCTTTATTTAAACCAACTTTATTTAAAAGTTCTATTGTTTTTTCTTTTCGTTCTTTATTAGAATTATAGAGTTTATGAACTTTCATGGGTTCCATTATAGCTTCTCCAACAGGAATTCTTGGATTTAGTGAAGCATAGGGATCTTGAAAAATAATTTGAATTTCTTTTCTCAGTCTTTTTAATTCTGAATTTGTAAGTTTTGTAATATCTTTCCCTTTATAAATAATTTTTCCAGCTGTTGCTTTATCTAACTGAAGAATGGCATTTCCAAGGGTGCTTTTTCCACAGCCAGATTCTCCAACTAAACCTAAAGTTTCACCTTCGTATAATTTAAAACTTACATTATTTACTGCTCTAAATTTTGATAGTTTACTGAACCATCCACTTTGTGAAATGTATTCTTTTTCAACATTTATTATTTCAAGTAATGGTGGATTACTGTATAATTTTTCGTGTTTTTGTTTACGCTCTACAGAAGTTATGATGGTTTTGTTTGCTGTATTATTTAAATAATCTTGAATCGTTGGTAATACTTTTAATCTAGTTTCTAATGATGGCCTTGAGTTTATTAATGCTTTTGTATAAAGATGCTGAGGCGTTTTAAATATGGTATTTGTATTTCCTTTTTCAACAATTTCTCCTTTATACATAACTAAAATAGTGTCAGCAATTTCTGAAATTAAAGATAAATCATGGGTTATAAAAATAACACTCATTTGAGTTTCAACTTGTAAAGATTTAATAAGTTTTACAATCTCTTTTTGAACCGTAACATCTAAGGCTGTAGTTGGTTCGTCTGCTATTAAAATATCTGGTTTACAAGCAATAGCCATTGCAATCATAACCCGTTGTTTTTGTCCACCAGAAATTTCATGTGGATACGCATTATAAACACGCTCAGGATTTGGAAGTTTTACTTTTTCAAAAAGCAAAAGCGTTTCTTTTTCTGTTACTTTTTTAGATAGATTCGTATGTTGTAAAAGAATTTCCTGAACTTGTTTTCCGCAGGTCATTGATGGGTTTAAAGAACTCATAGGTTCTTGAAAAATCATTGCAATTTTTTTGCCTCGAATAGTTTGTAACGCTTTAGATGACAGTGTTGTTAAATCTTGTTTATTATAGATAATTGAACCAGAATTTATTTTAGATTTCTTTGGAGGAAGCAAACCCAAAATAGCTAATGATGAAACTGATTTACCCGAACCTGATTCTCCTACAATTCCTAAAATTTCATTTTTATTAAGTTTATATGAGATGTTATGAACAACCTCATTATTACCAAATGAAACAGATAGATTTTCTATTTTAAGAATGGGATTTTTCACCATTTAAATATGAATAATTTCATCGTTATTTAAAATGTTATCACCTCGTAATCTTAAAAATATTTGAGCTACTGCTATGGTATCTTTTTCGCAATAAGTTATAATTCTATCAATTTCATTTTCTTCATAATAAACACGATAAACTTCACTCCCATCAATATCATCTTTAGGAGAAGGAATACCTAATACATTAGTTAATAATTTCAAAGATGTGTAGGTTTTATAATCACCAAATTTCCATAAATCTAAAGTATCTAAATGAGGTACTTCCCATGGTTTTTTCCCAAAAAGATTAAGTTTGTATGGTAACTCGATATTATTGATTATCATGCGTCTTGCTATATAAGGGAAGTCAAATTCTTTCCCATTATGAGCACAAAGCAAATGTTTTGTTTCGCTAAAATGAGAGATAATTAGATTTTTAAAATTTTTTAAAATTTTAATTTCATCGCCATAAAAAGAAGTCACCCGGAATTTTCTTAGATCACCTTGTATATTAAAATAACCTACTGAAATGCAAACTATTTTACCAAACTCTGCCCAAATACCAGCATGGTCATAAAATTCTTCTGCTGTTAATTCATCTTTTCGTTGATATTGAGATTTATGTTCCCAAAGCACTTGTTTAGTTTCATCTAAATCAGAAAAATATTGAGTTTCTGGAACGGTTTCAATATCCAAGAATAATATAGTTTCTAAGTTTAGTTTTGAAATCATTTTTCTAGCATTTTATAGGCCTCATCAATATAGGTAGATATGTCTGGCGTAAAAGTTGCAATTGCATCTCCAGGACCTTTGTTATGACCAAGTCTTACAATAATAACATTATCATTTGGTTCAACAATTACATATTGTCCCAAATGACCTCGCATCATAAAAAAGTCTTTACCATTTTGTTGTTTAAGCCACCATCCGTAACCATATTCAGGGCTTTCAGGAAACCTTGGTTTTAAAGATTTAGCTACAAAAGCAGAATCTAATATTTGTTTACCATGCCATTTACCATGGTCTTTATAAAGTTTACCAAAACGCGCAAAATCTTTAGCGTTACTTGCTATACAGCAATAGGCTTTTACCAAATCATGTGCTTCACTATCCACTTGCCAAAGCGTTGGGTTTTCACATCCTAAAGGTTTCCAAAACGATTCGGTTAAATAATCATACATTTTTTTCCCAGTAGCTTTTTCAATAACCATGGAGAGCATTTGAGTATCGCCACTGGCATATTTAAATTTTTTACCAGGCTCTTCAACAACTTTTAAACCCAGCATAACTTTTTCTAAATCATCATCAAAATAGGCACGAGTAGTGATTGAAAACGGCGAATAATATTTTTCGTCCCAATTGGTGCCAGAACTCATACTTGATAAATCACCTACAGTCATTTTACTTCCTAAATCTTCACTAAAAGTTGGTAAAAAATCACTCACCGGTTGGTCTAAACTTTTAATATATCCTTCTTGAATGGCTTTTCCCATTAGCCCAGAAACATAGCTTTTAGCCATAGAAAAGGAGTTGGATTGAGAGTTTTCTCCAAATCCGGCATAATATTTTTCAAACCAAATGCTATCGTTTTTTATAATAACATAAGCAATAGTTCCGTTAGATTTATTAATATCCTTAAGTGTTTCAGTCTCCTCTACTGAATTATATGAATCGTGATTAGGCCATGGCTCAGGTGTTCCATTTTCAATAGCAGCATTATCAAATTTCTTATAGTCTTCTAAATAAGCAGTTGTATATCCTTGAAGGTAAATGGTTCTTACAGCTTTAATCAGGTAGTCCGTATCTGTTATGTATAATAGGATTATTAATAAACCGAAAACGATTAAAACCCATTTAAACAGTTTTTTTAAAAATTTCATGGTAAAAAGTTTAGTTTAATTAAATATAGGAATTTTTTTATATTTTTCAATTCTAAAACAACGTTTGTTGTTTGTAAGGACTTTCATGATCTAATAACCATTTTTTGCGATGCAAACCTCCTGCATATCCGGTTAAACTCGCATCATTCCCTATAACACGATGGCATGGTACTATAATCCAAATAGGATTTTTGCCATTAGCACTAGCCACTGCTCTTATGGCTTTAATGTTACCTAATTGTTTTGATAAATCTAAATAAGAAACTGTTTTTCCATATGGAATTTTTTCTAATTCTTTCCACAATTTTTTTTGAAAATCTGTTCCTTGAGGATTTAATTTAAGGTCGAATTTTGTGCGATTACCTTCAAAATATTCGTTAAGTTGAATCACACAATCTTCAAGTTCAACCGGAATAATGTCTGTTATTTTTTCAATTGATTTTTCTTCAGAGCATTTGATGTCATTTAACACAGTTACTGCTGCAATACCATCTTCGTCACCAACAATTTTTGTAAATCCTAATGGTGAATTGATGATACAGGTTTCCATTAGTTTTCTAGCGTATTATTTTCAATAATACCAAGCTTTTTAGCACGAGATTCCCAGCTTTTTCTCGCAAGCAGTTGAAGGTCTGAAACATTATCACTTTCATCCATTATCTCCATGCCCAAAAGGGTTTCAATAACATCCTCCATACTTACTAAACCGCTCACACTTCCATACTCATCTACTACTAATGCCATATGGTTTCTAGATTCCACTAGCTGCTCAAAAAGACTTGGAATTGGTAATTCTCTATCAACAATGATAATATTTCGTTTTAAATCATTTAATTTTTTATGACCATTATCAAGCGCCATTTCTTTAAAAATTTCATCTTTTAAAACCAATCCTTTTATGTTATCGGGTGTGTCTTCAAAAATGGGAATTCTAGAAAAACGGAGGTTTAAATTGCGTTTGAAAAAATCTTCAACAGTGGTGTTTTGGTCTTCAATTAGCATCACCGTTCTTGGTGTCATCACATCTTTTGCAAATACTTCTTTAAAGTTTAATAAGTTTTTAATAATCTTACTTTCATTTTCTTGAAAAACACCTTCTTTATGTGCCATATCGGTCATAACGATAAAACTCTCTCTGCTTAAAATACTACCATGACCTTTACCTCCAATTAATTTTGTAGTAAGTTGTAAAAGCCATAAAATACCCGTCCATTTTAAAGGAAAAATTAAAATAGTTAATCCTGTTGCTGTAAAGTTAGCAAGGTTTTTCCAGTAAGTAGCGCCTATTGTTTTAGGTATAATTTCTGATGCTACTAAAATTAAAAGTGTCATAATTGCCGATACGATACCAACTGTATTAATGCCAAAAAGTTCAATTTTATAAGGTAAACTTTCAGCTTCAATACCGACCATCATAGCGCCTAAAGTATGGGCAATGGTGTTAAGTGTTAAAATGGCAATTAATGGTTTATCTACATCTTTTTTTAGTGTTTCTAAAGTTAAGGCATAGTCTTTACCTTCTTGTTTTTTTAGGTTTATAAACGTTGGTGTGACGCTTAATAAAACAGCTTCGAGAATAGAACATAAAAAGGAAAAGAAAATAGAAATGGTTGCCCAAAAAATTAATGTGCTCATTAAAAATGAATTTAAAAGTGAAATTACGAAATTAATTTTACAACATCCTTAGCGAAATAACTAGCAATGATATCTGCTCCAGCACGTTTAATGGCTGTAACTTGTTCCATCATTACGGCGTCATGTTCTAGCCAACCTTTTTCAGCGGCTGCTTTTAGCATGGCATATTCGCCAGATACTTGATAAACTGCAACAGGAACATCTACCGCATTTTTAATTTCTCGTACAATATCTAAATAGCATAAACCAGGTTTTACCATCACAATATCAGCACCTTCATCGATATCCATTTGAGTTTCTTTAATGGCTTCAAAACGGTTAGCATAATCCATTTGATATGTTTTTTTGTCTTTGGGAATATCAATTAAATTTACAGGAGCAGAATCTAACGCATTACGAAAAGGCCCATAAAATGCCGATGCATATTTAGCAGAATAGCTCATAATGCCGGTGTTGATAAAGCCTTCATGTTCTAAAGCCTCGCGAATGGTTAGAATACGACCATCCATCATATCACTAGGCGCTACAAAATTGGCGCCAGCTTGAGCATGAGAAATACTCATTTCTGCTAAAATATCTGAAGTAATATCATTTGCTATTTGTCCGTTTTCAATGATGCCATCGTGTCCATAAGAAGAATAGGGATCTAATGCCACATCAGTCATAACTAGCATATCTGGGCAAGCGTTTTTTACCGTTTTAATAGCGCGTTGCATGAGTCCGTTTGGGTTTAAAGCTTCTTTTCCTTTATTGTCTTTTAGGTTATTTGGTACTTTTACGAAAAGTAACACCGATTTTAAACCTAGTTTCCAAAGTTCTTTAACCTCTCCTTCTAATAAATCTAAGCTATAACGAAAGTAGTTAGGCATAGATGTAATTTCATCTTTTATACCTTTGCCTTCAACAACAAAAAGAGGGACTAAAAAATCATTTGGTGTTATGATAGTCTCACGAACCAAAGAGCGAATAGCTTCATTAGTTCTCAATCTTCTATTTCTTCTTAGTGGGTACATACTGATATATTTTTGTTTATATGCTTATTTACTTAATCCCAGATATTTCCAATTACTATCTTCTTTTATAAATGCTGATTTTTCATGAATTATCTCTACGTTTCCGCCCTCATAAAAATAAGCATTAAATGTTACAGTGCCTTCGGAATCGTTTAGAGTTCCTTTGGTAGTTTTTAGTATTTCTAATTTTATCCATTGCACAGATTTTGCCCATGAAACAATAGATTTTTTCTCTTTTAACGAGCGTGTTTTCGTATGATGGCTAGCCATTAAATAATCGCCATTAGCTACTACAAAAGCACTATACCTAGAACGCATGAGTTGTTCAGCTGTTTTAGCTTCAGCTAAATTTTTATGTACTTTTTCGCAACAATTGATAAAGGTTTTTAAACTTCCGCAGTAACAATTCATATTATTATTTTAAACCCAATCAACAGGATTTTTTAATACTTCGATTAGTTTTTCTTCTTCACTTCCTTCTTCGGGATGGTGGTCGTAAACCCACTGTACATGTGGTGGTAAACTCATTAAAATACTTTCTATACGACCATTTGTTTTTAAACCAAAAAGGGTGCCTTTATCGTGTACTAAATTAAATTCTACGTAGCGACCACGTCGGATTTCTTGCCAGTTTTGTTGTTCGTTTGTGTAGTCTAACTCTTTACGTTTTTCAACAATAGGCACATAAGCCTCTAGGAAGCTATTTCCAACCTCGGTAACAAAGTTGAACCATCTATCAATGGTCATGGTTTCTGAAGCTTTACAATAATCAAAAAATAAACCGCCAACACCTCTGCCTTCATTTCTGTGGGTGTTATAAAAATACTCATCACAACGTTTTTTATAAGTTGGATAGAACTCTTTATTGTGCTTATCGCAAGCCGTTTTACAAGTTTGATGAAAATGCTTTGCATCTTCTTCAAAAAGGTAATAAGGCGTTAAATCTTGTCCACCACCAAACCAACTATCTATAATATTTCCGTTTTCATCGTACATTTCAAAATAGCGCCAATTAGCATGTACTGTAGGGACCATAGGGTTTTTAGGGTGAATTACTAAGCTTAAACCACAAGCAAAAAAATCGACATCACCAACCTTAAAATAAGCTTGCATCGATTTTGGTAATTTACCATGTACACCAGAAATATTAACACCTCCTTTTTCAAAAATATTCCCATTTTCTATCACTCGCGTTCTGCCTCCACCACCTTCTGGTCGTTCCCAAAGATCTTCTTTAAATTTTGCTTTACCATCTACAACTTCTAGTTTTGAAGTAATGGCGTCTTGTAATTCGTGTATATATTTAAAAAATTTATCTTTCATTTTATTTTATTTCATGATACAATTCATATAACTCCATATCTAAAGGCTTTTCTCCTGGTGGCGTATGTTCATTTTTAAGTGTTTTAATCCAATTGAAATTACAGTTTTCAGCAACTTTTACACTATGGATATTACTTTGGTGAACGATTATTTGAAGAGTTTTTAAATTGAGATTTTTGAAAACATAATCCGATAAAACTTTTACGGCGTTTGTGGTAATGCCTTTACCCTCAAAAGGGTAACTGATACAATAAGCCAATTCACCTTCCTTTTTTGTCCAATCTAACTTTTTTAAATAAATTAATCCAATGAGTTGATTCGTTTTTTGCTCTTTTATGATGAATAAAAATTCTTCTTTAAGATTGAACTCTTTTATCTTTTTTTGAGCAAAAATTTTAGCTAGTTCGGGTGTTAGGTTTTCTTTTAAAGTTAAAGGAAAAAAACGTTTTAATCCGATTTCATTAGCATTAACAAAGTCGCAAATACTCCAAGCGTCTTCAATTTTAATAGGTTCTATTTTGTACGAATTAAAGTTAAGTTGCATGAGGTGAGTTTTTTTCTAATTGAAGCGCATCAACAGTTTTTAGTGTTGCAGCGGTTACTGAAAGTGGTAATACCAAAATAACACCAAAAACGGGGATAAACAAAAAGAGGATAAAAATAATACCGTTTCCAACAGCTAATCCGCGATGTTTTTTAACAAACAATACACTCTCTTTGTATTTAAAATGGCGCTCTAAAGTATAATCCATATTACCAAAACCTGCATAGTATGCTTGCAATAAAAATAGTAATATGGTTGAAAAAATATTGATAACAGGAATTAATTTTAATAATAAAATAGGAAGTGTTAAAAGGAGCTCCATCAATAAATTTCTGCCATTCACTTTTAAACCGCGCCAAAGTTGTTCTAAAAAAGTAGTGTCTCTTATTGAATTTGCAGGAATACCCGTTAAATGTGCTTCAATTTTTTCTGAAACGGGACTCATAAATGGTGCCGATAGAGCCATTATGATATGTTTGTAAAGAATAAGACCAATTACGATAATGATTAAACCTGAGATAATTTGAAATGTTGTTTTTAACAAGGAATAATTATTCCAACTAGGAAAAATACTTGTTATATAATTTACAATATTATCTGAAAATGCATAGGCTGAAGCAAAAACAGAAACTGCTGTTAACAAACTAATTATCATTGGAATTACAAAATACTTCCAGAGTTTTAGTTTTGATATTAAACTAAAGGCTCCAAAATATGCTTTAATTCCTGAAATGATATTTTTAATCATATAGTTGCTTTTGCGTTAGGAATTGAGGCATTTGTTGAAACTCTCCCGATTTTTATCGGGAAGCAACTGCCGAAAGCCCAACCTTTTTTTTGTAACTATAAGTAGATTTTTAAAACTCAATGTTACACAAAAAAACAGGTAACGTCCACAATATTTTAATTCCCGTATTCTTTAACAGCATCAATAAACGCTTTGGCATGGTTTAAAGGTATGTTTGGTAAAATACCATGACCAAGGTTGACGATGTATTTATCTTTCCCAAAGTCGTTTATCATTTGGAGAACCATTTTTTTTATTTCTGCAGGAGTCGATAACAACCTTGATGGATCAAAATTACCTTGTAGAGTAATATTGCCTCCAGTTAAGTATCTTGCGTTTCTGGCAGAACAAGTCCAGTCTACACCTAAAGCCGAAGCGCCAGATTTTGCCATCTCGCCAAGAGCAAACCAACAACCTTTACCAAATGCAATTACAGGAGCATCATCTTTTAATGCATTGATTATTTGTTGTATGTATTGCCATGAAAATTCTTGATAATCTACAGGCGATAACATACCTCCCCAAGAATCGAAAACTTGAACGGCATTAACGCCTGCTTTTACTTTTTCTTTTAAGTAAGCAATGGTCGTATCTGTTATTTTTTGAAGTAATTGATGAGCAGCAATAGGGTTAGTAAAACAAAATTCTTTGGCCTTATCAAAGTTTTTACTACCTTGACCTTGAACACAGTAGCATAAAATTGTCCAAGGGGATCCTGCAAATCCTATTAAAGGAATTTCATCGTTAAGTTTTTCTTTGGTAACCTTTATAGCTTCGTAAACGTAATTTAAAGCTTCTTTTACATCCGGTACAATAACATTGTCAACGTCTTTTTGAGAGCGAATAGGGTTTGGTAAATAGGGGCCAAAATTTGGTTTCATTTGCACCTCAATATTCATAGCTTGAGGGATAACCAAAATATCACTGAATAATATGGCAGCATCCATACCGTATCGACGGATAGGTTGTATTGTAATTTCACTGGCTAATTCTGGTGTTTGGCAACGCGTAAAGAAATCGTATTTTTCCTTTATTGCCATGAATTCTGGTAAATAACGTCCTGCTTGGCGCATCATCCAAACTGGAGGACGATTAACAGTTTCTCCTTTTAATGCTCTTAAAAATAAATCGTTTTTAATCATTTCTTTGATTATTAGTTACTTGTTAATGGTTTTTAGTTCTATTAACCAATAGCCATTAACAAGTAACCATTATACATAATATTCGTTCACCAATTCAATCACACTTTCTACCGTAGGTACTTTTGCAATTCTTACATCATTAAAGTGTTTTCTAGCTTCGTTAGCTGTTGTTTCCCCAATACAAAAAGCAATAATTTCACCTTTATTTTTTTCAACAAAACTTTCAACAGTTGATGGACTGTAAAACATAACCACTTCTACAGATTCATCAATTTTAAAGCCATCAAATTTTGTTTGGTAGGCTTCAACTTCATTTACTTTTATATTATTCTCAGATAGAATAGTAGGTAAAGCATCTAGTCTGATATCACTGCAAAAGTAAGTAACCTCAGTACCTTCAAGGTATTCAACTAAATATTTAGCTAGTGCTTCAGCATTTTTTTCAAAATGTTTGACCTTCCCAATACGATCTTCTACCAGACGTTTGGTTCTTCTTCCTACACAGTAAATATTTTTGAACTGTAATTCGATTGCTGAATAGTTAGTAATTAACGATTCAACCGCATTTTTACTCGTAATCACTACATTTTGAATTTCGTTTTTTAAGAAACGCGGATGAATACGATTCAAACTTATTTTGATAAAATCACTACTCTCAGGAGCTACTTTTTCATTAAATAATAAACGTTGATCTTCAGTGAAGGATTTTGTTGAAAACACATTCGTTTTCCTGTAACTGTGCTTGATAGCATCCATTAAACGTTTTCCGCCACGCTCAATTATAAAATCAGCACAAAACTGTGCCATATCATGATGTTCTCCTAGTTTTTTAACACGTGTAACATCAATTCTTTTAGAACCATCGGTGCTTAATAAAACCCCTTTAAAATTAATTTCTTCATTTTTGATGTATGCTAATGCGCCAATTGGTGCTGTACAACCACCTTCTAACTTATTTAGAAATTCACGTTCAATAGTGGTGCAGATTTCGGTTTCTTCATGGTTTAATTCAGCACAAGCAGTTCTAACAAAATTATCTTCTTCTAAAGCCGTAATCATGATGGCGCCTTGTGCTGGCGCAGGAATCATCCAATCCAAATTAACTGCTTCTTCTGGTCTTATTCCTATTCTACCAATACCAGCAGCAGCTAAAATAGCACCGTTCCAGTTTTCATTATCTTCTAGTTTTTGTAAACGAGAATTCATATTGCCTCTTAAATCTACAATGGTGTGCGTAGGGAACCTATTTAACCACTGTGCACGACGGCGTAAACTCCCTGTTGCAATAGTGGCATTTTTTGAGCTTAAAAACTCTTCGTTATTTTTAAAAACTAAAGTGTCATTTACATTTCCACGCTTTAAAACTGCAGCCTGTACAATTCCTTTTGGTAAAACAGTTGGAACATCTTTTAAAGAGTGAACTGCTATATCAATATCGTTATTTAACATAGCAATATCAAGAGTACGTGTAAAAATGCCTGTAATTCCTAATTCGTATAGCGGTTTTTCTAAAACTAAATCACCAGTAGATTTTACTGGAACTAATGTGGTTTTATGACCTAAATTTTCGAGTTGACTTTGTACTATTTTGGCTTGCCACAGTGCTAATTCACTATCGCGTGTACCAATTCTTATGACTTTAGACATTTTTTGGTGAAGGTTCTAATTGGAACACTTTTTTAATAAGTTCTAGACTTTCGTCTGTAGAAAAGCTATCATCTTTTAAATGATGTGCGAAATGGTTTGTAATTTTTTGTATGATATTATTTGTAATTAATTCGGCTTGTGCTTCATTAAAATCACTCATTTTTTTACGTTGAGTTTCTAATTCTGCTATTGCAAAATCATTTAATTTATGTTTTAGAGCTTTAATAGTTGGCGCAAATTTTCTGGTTTCGAGCCAGCTATTAAACTCTGTTTTAACTTCTTCAATAATAGCCTCAGCAAGCGGAATATGTTTTTTTCTAGATTCTAAAGTTTGATCCGTTATTTTAGATAAATCATCTAGATGAACTAAGGTTACTTTCTCTAAATTCTCAACATTTTCATTCACGTTTTTAGGAATAGATAAATCTAAGATTAGTAAGTTTTTTTTAGTTTGAATGAGATGCTTATCTATGGTTGGTTGTTGTGCACCAGTAGCTACAATTAAGATATCCGATTTACTGATTTCTTCTTGTAAATTAGAATAATCTTTAACCACTAAATTAAATTTTCCAGCAATTTGTTCTGCTTTATCTTTGGTTCTATTAATTAAAGTGATATGTTTATTTTTGGTATGTTTTACTAGGTTTTCGCAAGTGTTTCTTCCAATTTTTCCTGTGCCAAATAGCAAAATATTTTTGTTTGAAATATCTTCAACAGTGTTGAAAATATATTGCACAGAAGCAAAGGAAACAGAGGTAACTCCGGAAGAAATTTCAGTTTCATTTTTTATGCGTTTACTTGCCTGAATAACGGCATTAATTAAACGTTCGGTGAAATGATTAAGTAAATTGTGTTTTTTTGAAATTCGAGCACTTGTTTTTAACTGACTAATAATTTCAAAATCACCTAGAATTTGACTGTCTAATCCAGAACCCACTCTAAACATATGTGCTATGGCATCGTTGTTTTTATATATGTATGCTACTTTTTGAAATTCTTCAACAGTACCGTGCGTATTATTACAAAGTAAATGAATAAGTTGAAAAGGGTGTTGTGCAAAACCGTATATTTCGGTTCTATTACAAGTTGATGTAACAATTAAGCTTTCAATATTATTTTCTTTAGCTTGGTTAAGTAAAGCTAGTTTAGATGATTCATCCAAACTAAAGCGCCCGCGTATGTCTGCATCGGCTTTTTTGTAACTTAAACCAATGGCATAAAAGTAGCTACTTCTTGAAATATTATACTTTTCCATACTTACACTCGAAAATATGAGGCAAAAATATAGGGATGCTTTCTAAAAAAATAACGCTCAAAGAACTTTTAGTATCGTTTCAAGTTTTTTAAACTCTTTTTGATAAAATAAATAATAAAAGTCATATTTTTGCAGTAAAATCAATAGTTTAGATCATTTCTATTTAGAATCAATCTAAATAAAAGCAAAATGAATAACGTGGAAAGTTCTCGAAAAAATGTCGCTGAAAGTTCGTTTAAAGAAACAAGAGTAGATGATGGTTTTTTAGTCTTAACTTATAAGAATGACCAAAGTGAATCACAACGTGTTGTTAAAGAAATAGATAGCGATTTTATTCAATTTCATTTTTGTGTTAAAGGGTGCTGTAAATTTATTTTTAATGAAGGTAGGTACTCTTTAAATGTTTTAGAAGAGAATTCTTTATTGCTTTACAATCCGCAACGCGATTTACCAATAAATCTTGAGGTAGATCCAAATTCTTGGATAGTTTCTGTTTTAATTTCCATAAAAAAGTTTCATGGATTATTTTCGCAAGAAGCAGGTTATATAACCTTTTTAAGCGATGATAATAAAGATAAAAAATATTATAAAGATGGTGTTATATCTCCATCTATGGCTATTGTTATAAATCAAGTAATAAACTTTAACCTTAACCAATCTATTAAAAACTTGTATTTTAAGGGTAAAGCTTACGAACTTTTAAGTTTATATTTTAATAGAAGTGAAGATGCTAATATTGAGCAATGTCCTTTTTTAATTGATGAAACGAATGTTATTAAAATTAGAAAAGCAAAAGATATTATAATCTCACGTATGGCTGAACCACCAAGTTTACAAGAATTAGCTGATGAAATAGGTTTAACATTAAAAAAACTGAAAGAAGGCTTTAAACAAATTTATGGAGATTCTGTTTTTAGTTTTTTGTTTGATTATAAGATGGAAGTAGCCAGAAAATTACTAGAATCTGGAGAAGATAATGTTAATGAAGTTGGTTTAAAAGTTGGATACAGTACTGCTAGTCATTTTATTGCAGCATTTAAAAAGAAATACGGCACCACACCCAAAAAATATGTTACGTCATTAAATTAAATAAAAATAAAAACGATGAAATATTTAACTCCAGAAATTGAAGCCTTATCAAAAAATTTTGTAACAAAATCTTTAGTGCGTTCGAATGTTTCGTGTGGGATTTTTCAAGATTGTGATTATAATGAAGACCGACCAAAATTATATCATCAACAAAAATCAGAAAATAATAAAGAGTAGTTTTTAAATAAAAAAAAATAAAAATTGAAAAATGAAAAAAGGAATTTTACTTGTTAACCTAGGTTCTCCCGATAGCCCAGAACCTAAAGATGTAAAAAAGTATTTAGGTGAGTTTTTAATGGATGAACGTGTGATTGATGTACCACTTTGGGCAAGAAACTTACTTGTTAAAGGTATTATTTTAAATACACGACCAAAAACTTCCGCAAAAGCGTATAAAAAAATCTGGTGGGATGAAGGCTCACCACTTATTGTAATTTCTGAAAGACTTCAACATAAATTACAAAAACAAGTAGATTGTCCAATTGCTTTAGCGATGCGTTATGGAAGCATGACTATTAAAAAAGGGCTTCAAGAATTGGTTGATAAAGGCGTTGATGAGGTTTTATTATTTCCGTTATATCCGCAGTTTGCTATGGCAACTACAGAAACGATTACAGTTTTAGCTGAAGAAATTCGAGTACTTCATTTTCCAAATTTAAAAATAGAATCAGTTCCTGCGTTCTATAATAAACCAGACTATATAAAAGTACTTTCCAATTCTATAAAAAAATATTTAGAAGGTAAAAATTACGAGCATTTACTATTTTCTTATCACGGTGTTCCGGAACGACATATTCGTAAAAGCGATATCACAAAATCACACTGTAAACCAAGTGATAAAATAGATTGTGTTTGTTGTAAAACTCCAAGTGAGGCACACGAGTTTTGCTATAAACATCAATGCAAGGAAGTAACTCGTTTAGTGGCTGAAAAACTTCAATTTGAGGAAGGAACTTATTCAACCTCGTTTCAATCACGTTTAGGATTCGATCCATGGTTGCAACCTTACACAGATAGAACTATTGAACGTTTAGGAAAACAAGGCGTTAAAACCATGGCTATTGTAACACCCGCATTTGTGAGTGATTGTTTAGAAACTTTGGAAGAAATTGCTATGGAAGGTGAAGAAATTTTTCATGAGGTAGGTGGTAAAGAGTTTACAACCATACCATGTTTAAATGATGATGACGAGTGGGTAGCATTACTATCAAAATGGATAAAGGAATGGGTAACCGTTGAACCGTCTTTTGTTTAATGGCTAAAGTTCCATCACAAGGTTTAGGAACCGAACCTATAAGTACACTTCTTATAAAACAAGCAGTTCCAGCCTCCATAGGGATTTTAGTAATGTCGCTAAATATACTGGTTGATACTATTTTTGTTGGCCAATGGATTGGCTCTATAGCCATTGCAGCCATTAATGTGGTATTACCGGTATCGTTTTTTATTGCAGCATTAGGTATGGCTATTGGTGTTGGAGGATCTTCTATAATTTCTCGAGCTTTGGGTGCTGAAAATAACACAAAAGCACTTAAAACTTTTGGTAATCAAATTACGTTAACATTTTTATTCACTATTACGTTTGCCGTTTTTGGTCTTTATTTTGTTGACACTTTAATTCCCGCTTTTGGTGGTAAAGGCACTATTTTTGAACCTGCAAAAACCTATTACGAAATCATATTATACGGCGTTCCTGTTTTAGGATTTGTGATGATGGGAAATAATGTTATTCGGGCAGAAGGAAACCCTAAATTTGCTATGTATGCGATGCTTATTCCATCTATTGGGAATTTAGTATTCGATTACCTTTTTATCAATGTATTAAACATAGGAATGGCTGGCGCTGCTTGGGCAACTACGGGTTCTTATGTGGTTTCTTTTCTATTCATTTTTTGGTATTTTTTATCTAAAAATTCTGAAATGAAAATCAATTGGTCTCATTTAGGATTGGATAAAAATATCGTCTTAGAAATAAGCGCTTTAGGCTCGGTTACTTTAGTAAGACAAGCTGTAATTAGTGTTACATTTTTGTTAGTTAATAACGCTTTATTCAATTTTGGTGGAGAAACATCTGTAACTGCATATGCCATTGTTGGTAGAATGAGCATGTTTGCCTTGTTTCCTGTTTTTGGTATTACTCAAGGCTTTATACCTATTGCAGGATATAATTATGGTGCAAACCAAAATCAACGTGTTAAAGAAGTAATTTTTACAGCAATAAAGTATGCAACTATTTTGGCTACATTAGTTTTTATTAGTTTAATGCTTTTCCCCGAAATGATAACCAAATGGTTTACTACAGATGAAGCAGTAATTAGCGTAACGCCTAATAATATGCGTTGGGCATTTGCAGCAGTACCAGTTTTAGCTTTACAACTTATTGGTGCAGCTTATTTTCAAGCTATAGGTAAAGCATTACCAGCGTTATTATTAACATTAACAAGGCAAGCCATATTCTTTATTCCACTCATGTATATTTTGCCTATTTTTTTTGGAGAATTAGGTATTTGGATATCGTTCCCAATTTCAGATGTTTTATCAACCATACTTACAGCATTCTTTTTACATCGTGAAGTAAAGTTAAAATTAAATCAAACTTCAGAATAATAATTTTTTATCCTTATTTTTAAAGCAACTAACTTAATAACCATAAATAATGAGACTAATCAGAATCGTTTTGTGCCTTTTTTTATTTGGAAATATAGCACAAATTAATGCCCAATCTTTTGACGAATCACAGTACAATGCTTTAGAATACAGACTTGTTGGTCCTTTTAGAGGAGGAAGAAGTGCTGCTGTTACAGGTGTTCCAAATAATCCTAATCTTTTTTATTTTGGATCTACTGGAGGTGGTGTTTGGAAAACTTTAGATGGTGGACGAAATTGGGACAATATTTCTGATGGTTTTTTTGGAGGAAGTACAGGTGCTATTACGGTTTCAAAAAGTGATCCTAACGTTATATATGTTGGAGGAGGAGAAAAAACAGTTAGAGGAAATGTGTCATCGGGCTATGGTATTTGGAAAAGTGTTGATGCTGGAAAAACTTGGACTTCAGCTGGTTTAACAAATTCAAGACACGTCCCTAGAATAGCAGTGGACCCTAACGATTATAATATTGTTTATGCAGCTGTTTTAGGAAATATTTATAAACCAACCCAAGATAGAGGTGTTTATAAAAGTATGGATGGTGGTAAAACATGGAAAAAGACTTTATTTTCAAACGAAAACTCAGGTGTTGTTGATTTATTAATCGACCCAACAAATCCTAGAATTTTATATGCATCTACATGGCGTGTTCAGCGCACACCATACAGTTTAAGTTCTGGTGGTGATGGTTCAGCACTTTGGAAAAGTACAGATAGAGGCGAAACGTGGACTGAAATTTCAACTAAAAAAGGATTCCCTGAAGGTACTTTAGGTATTATTGGCGTTACAGTTTCACCGGTTAATAACCAACGTGTCTGGGCTATTGTTGAAAACAAAGATAATGGCGGTTTATATAGAAGCGATGATGGTGGAGAAACTTGGACACAAGTAAATAGTGAACGTAAATTACGTCAGCGTGCCTGGTATTATACCAGAGTTTATGCAGATACTAAAGATGTAGATGTTGTTTATGTTTTAAATGTGAATTATCACAAAAGCACAGATGGCGGAAAATCATTTAGTACCTATAATGCACCACATGGAGATCATCATGATTTATGGATAGCACCAGAAGATTCAAACCGAATGATAATTGGAGATGACGGTGGTGCTCAAGTTACCTACGATGGTGGTGAAACTTGGAGTACTTACCATAATCAACCAACGTCTCAGTTTTATAGAGTAACTACAGATAATCATTTTCCATATCGTATTTATGCAGCACAACAGGATAACTCTACAGTAAGAATTTCGCACAGAACTGACGGCAGATCAGTTTCTGAAGATGATTGGGAAAGTACCGCAGGAGGAGAATCTGCGCATATTGCCGTAGATCCAGAAGATAATGATATTGTTTACGGAGGAAGTTACGATGGGTTTTTAACTCGTGTTAATCATAAAAAAGGAACGGTAAGAGCTATCAATGTATGGCCAGATAATCCTATGGGTCATGGAGCAGAAGGAATGAAATACCGTTTCCAATGGAATTTTCCTATTGTATTTTCAAAACACAATCCAAATCGATTATATACATTTTCACAACATGTTCATGTAACAGAAAATGAAGGACAATCGTGGAAAGTTGTGAGTCCAGATTTAACCCGAAATGATCCAGAAAAACTAAAATCATCAGGAGGACCCATTACACAAGATAACACGTCTGTAGAATATTACTGTACTATTTTTGCTGCACAGGAGTCTCCCATTACAGAAGGGTTGCTTTGGGTTGGAAGCGATGATGGGTTAATTCATGTAACTAAAGATGGTGGTGGAAATTGGGAGAATGTAACCCCTAAAGGGATGCCAGAATGGATGATGATTAATAGTATAGAACCTAGCGCTTTTGAAGCAGGAACCTGTTACGTAGCAGGAACAAAATATAAAACAGGTGATTTTAATCCGTACTTATATAAAACAACAGACTACGGTAAAACTTGGAAAAAAATAACCAATGGCATCAACCCAGAACATTTCACAAGAGTTTTAAGAGAAGATCCGAAGCAAAAAGGGTTGTTGTATGCTGGGACAGAAACTGGTATGTATATCTCTTTTGATGATGGAAATAATTGGAAACCTTTTCAATTAAACCTTCCCATAGTACCAATTACAGATTTAGCTATAAAAGATAACAATCTAATCGTGGCAACACAGGGGAGAAGTCTTTGGATTATTGATGATTTAACAGTACTTCATCAATTGTATGCTTCAAACTCAGAAGCAAACAAATTATTTAAACCAAAAGATACTTACCGAATGAGAGGTGGTAGCCGTAAAGGAAGTAAAACGGAAGGCGCTAACCATCCAAATGGCGTTATTACTTACTTCAATTTAGATAGTTTTGATGAGAAAAAAGATGAGGTTTCATTAACTTATTTTGATACCAAAGGTGATAGTATTAAAACCTTTTCAACAAAAAACAAAAAGAAAGACAAACTCACTGTAAAAAAAGGTATGAATCAGTTTGTTTGGGATATGGCTTACGATGGAGCCGAAATGTTAGATGGCATGATTTTATGGTGGGCAAGTTTAGACGGACCAAAAGCCATTCCAGGAACTTATAAAGTTCATTTAAATGTAAATGGAACAGCTATCCCGCAAACATTTAACATTGTAGCTGATCCTAGAGCTGAGAGTACTTTAACAGATATGCAACGTCAATTTGATTTTATAAAAGACGTTAATAAAACAATGGATGATGCCCATAAATCTATCAAAAAAATCAGAAATATTAATGAGCAACTTATAGCTTTTGAAGTACAATATAAAGACAATGAAACTGTAAAAGAGCTAATAGAAAAAGCAAAAATATTAAAAGAAGCTTTCACTAAAATAGAAGAAGCTTTATATCAAACAAAAAATCGTAGTGGTCAAGACCCATTAAACTTCCCAATACGTTTAACAAATAAATTAGGGCATTTAAACTCTTTAGTAGGTATGGGAGATTTTGCACCAACCCAGCAAGATATAGTTGTTAAAGATGAGCTTTCAAGTAAAATTAAAGAACAATTAGATACTTTTAATACCTTGATAAATGATGAGATAACGGCATTTAATGAGGCCTTTAACAATAAACAATTAAATTATTTGTTTGTTAAAGATTAATGGAATATTACAATTATATAAAATCGTTTCATCTAATTTTTGTAATAACCTGGTTTTCAGGGCTGTTTTACATACCGCGTTTATTTGTATATCAAATAGAAGCCTTTCATAAACCATCACCAGATAAAGAAATTTTGGGCAAACAGCTCAAGTTAATGGCAAAACGCCTCTGGTTCATTATTACGTGGCCATCAGCAATTTTAGCAACTATTTTTGCTGTATGGCTACTTATATTACAACCCTATTGGCTGCAACAACCTTGGATGCATGTAAAATTAGGCTTTGTTATTTTGCTTATAATTTATCAGTTAAAAACCCATCAATATTATAAGCAATTACAAAACGATGTAGTAAAAAAAACATCCAATTTTATGCGAATTTGGAACGAAGGCGCTACCTTTATACTATTTGCAGTCGTGTTTTTAGTTATCTTAAAAAGCGCCATCAATTGGGTTTGGGGCGTTATAGGTATTGTGGTTTTAGGTGTATTAATCATGCTAGGGTTTAAGCTTTATAAAAATGTAAGAGATAAAAATCCTGAGGCTTAAAAAAGGTCTCGGTAAGTAGGGCGTTTCCCTATCGGGTCAGGCTATACATTATAATCTTTTTTTTCGTACCTCTAAAAAAGGATTTCCATTGCTATCCTTAACGCAAGCTATCGTAGTAAACTTTTAATAATCATGGGTGTCTTTGGTTCGATTATTGTTATATTTATTCGATTATTATTCTAGATGAACTTAAAAAAACTATCCCTACGTACGCGTATATTTTTAGCCATGATATTTTTAGTATTATTGGCTTCTATACTTATTTCAGCGGTAGCAATCTATCAATACAAAGAACAAAGTGAAGATTATCATAAAGAGCGTTTAGAGCGTAAAGAAGAAAATATTCAAACACATTTTAGACGTGTTTTAAATGGTAGGCAAAATACTTGGGAAGTTAAAACAGAGAATATCTCCATAATTTTTAAAGAAGAAATTTATAACATTGCAGACATCCATAAACTGCAAATTAATCTTTACGATTTAGATGGGAATTTACTAATCTCTTCAAAAGCAGGCTTTCAAAATAATGTAGCAGATAAATGTATATCTGCAGAAATTTTAAACGCTATCACAAACACAGCTATTCATAGATATGTAGATAAACATACAGAAAATGGCGAAACATTTCAATCATCTTACACTATTATTTCAGATCAAAAATCCAAGTCATTAGCTATTTTAAATCTACCTTATTTAGAAAAAGACGATTTTTTAGCAAAAGAACTAGAAGAGTTTTTGAAACGTATTGGTTTTGCATTCATGTTTGTATTATTAATGGCCATTTCTATTGCCTTTTTACTATCTAAATACATTACGCAGTCTTTAAAAACAATTAGTGATAAAATTAATACTACAAGGTTAGAAAAACGCAATCAAAAAATTGAAGTAGATACGACTAGTGAAGAGATTTTGACTTTGGTTCACTCTTATAATAGTATGATTGATGAGTTGGAAGAAAGTGCTGTTCAATTAGCTCGAAGTGAGCGTGAACAAGCATGGAGAGAAATGGCAAAACAAGTAGCCCACGAAATTAAAAATCCATTAACGCCCATGCGATTAACGGTTCAAAATTTTCAACGGAAGTTTAATCCTGAAGATGAAAACATCCATTTAAAAGTGGATGAATATAGTAAAACACTCATCCAGCAAATAGATACCATGAGTTCTATAGCATCTGCATTCTCTAATTTTGCTAAAATGCCAGCACAACAAAATGAAACTTTGGATGTGGTTAAAATTGTAAAATTAGCCCTCGATATTTTTAATGAGGATTATTTAGTTTTTACTGCTGAAAACGATGAGATTATAGCAAAATTTGATAGAACCCAACTTATACGAGTAGTTACTAATTTAGTAAAAAATGGCATCCAGTCTATTCCAGATAATCGTACACCCATACTAAATGTTAATGTTGATAGTGATGCTAAAAATGTTATAATCACCATAGCTGATAATGGTTCTGGTATTTCTGAGGAAAATGTCTCAAAGGTATTCGAGCCCAAGTTTACTACTAAAACAAGTGGTATGGGGCTAGGGTTGGCGATGGTAAAAAATATAGTAGAAACTTATAAAGGCACCATATCTTTTAATTCTCAAAAAGATGTAGGTACTACTTTTAAGGTAAGCTTTCCAAAACAAAATGATTAAGCTATGAAACAACTATTTTTTGTCTTAATTTTTTTTATTTCAAGCCACGTCTTTACACAAGCAGGCGTTTATATAATTGATAATAACCATAAACATTCTGATGGAACAAAATTGAATTGGACGCTTACATTAAATGAGGATGGCACATTTTTGTACCATTTTTTTAGAGATATCTCAGCTATTTCAAAAGCGAATAGTGCTGAAAAATTTTATGGTAAAGGGACTTGGCAAGCGGAAGGAAATCTTGTTTTTTTCTACACGGATAAAAATACAGAAATGGATGACGTTTATAAAATTAATTTCACAAATTCTAAAGCTCGATATATTACCAAATCACCTAGAGATAAAACCGATAAAGTAGTAAACACTGCTTTACGTTTTTATGAATCAGATTTATTTTATATTAAAGGATTAGAATTATTTAAACAATAACTTATGAAATTTAACAACATATTATTTCAAGCAAATAATGGTATTACTACAATTACCATTAATCGTGAAAATAAATTAAATGCTCTAAATAAAGAGACTATTGAGGAGTTGCATGACGCTTTTTACGAAGCTGATAAAGATAAAAGTACAAAAGTAATTATCTTAACAGGTAGTGGTGATAAAGCATTTGTTGCTGGAGCAGATATTAGTGAATTTGCCGATTTTGATATTGAGGAAGCCACAGTATTAGCTGCAAAAGGCCAAGAGATGTTATTTAATTTCATTGAAAATTTATCTACACCTGTAATTGCTGCAGTTAATGGCTTTGCCTTAGGTGGTGGATTAGAATTAGCTATGGCATGCCATTTTAGAGTAGCTAGTGATAACGCAAAACTAGGCTTGCCAGAAGTGTCTTTAGGTGTTATCCCTGGATATGGTGGTACACAACGCTTGCCGCAGTTGGTTGGTAAAGGTCGTGCTATGGAAATGATAATGACAGCAGGCATGATAAATGCAAACCAAGCGTTAACTTATGGCTTGGTAAATCATATTACTGCTCTTGAAGAATTAATTCCACTTTGTGAAAAGATTGCTTCCAAGATTTCTCGAAATTCAAGTGTTGCTATAAGTTCAGTAATTAAGGCAGTAAATGCTAATTTTACAGATGGTATTAATGGCTATGGCGTTGAAATAAATGAATTTGGTAAGTGTTTTGGAACGGATGATTTTAAAGAAGGTACTACAGCCTTTTTACAAAAGAGAAAAGCAGATTTTACTGGTAGTTAATATTATACTAATTATTTAAAAAATTTTTAAAAGTGATTAGAAATTAGCTCCAACAATTTTTCTTTTACTATTGGTTTTGAAATGTAGTTATTACAGCCAGCTTTAAGACTTTTTTCTCTATCTCCAACTTGTGCAAATGCTGTTTGTGAAATAATGTATACATTTTTATTAAAGGCTCGTATTTGTTTAGTAGCCTCATAACCATTCATTTCAGGCATTTTAATATCCATTAAAATTAAATCAATATCTGGGTTTTCTTTACAAATTTTCACAGCTTCTTTTCCTGTATTTGCAATTAAAAGTTCTTTTGCGTGGGTTTTAAGCACCTCTATTAAAAAGGCAACTCCAACCTCATCATCATCAGCTATAAGTATTTTTAATTGCTTTGTTATTGATAATTCTGCTTTAGAAGAAACCTCATCATTTTCTTCATTTATTGAATTCTCCATGTGATAAGGCACTGTGAAATAAAATTTAGAACCAACCCCTTCTTTACTTTCTACCCAAATTTTCCCACCTAACATTTCAACATAAGCTTTTGAAATCGATAAACCTAAGCCAGAACCTTCAAAGGCTTGTACATCTTCGATATCGGCTTTAACAAAATGATTAAAAATGGCTTCTTGTCTTTTTAAAGGAATTCCAATTCCGGTGTCAAATACAAAAAATTCGATTTCTTTTTTTTTGTTATCCTCGTTAATATGATATCCAAAGTCCACATGACCTGATGTACTAAATCTAATCGCGTTCTTGATTAAGTTTGTTAGTATAGAATTTATTTTTTCTTTATCAGATTTAAAAATGGCTCTCTTGTTAGATACTTCCTTTGTATAGGAAATTGACAATTTATTTTTTCTAGCTTCAGGCAAGAAAAAGTCCAGTAGCTCGTCTAATAATTCATTTAAATTAATTTTTGAAATTGAAATTTTAACTTGTCCTGATTCAATTTTAGCAATATCAACAATATTATTAATAGTGTTAAGCATTCTATTGCTGCTTTTTTCAATAATGTCGATAAATTTTAGTTGGTCTTCACCTGAAACTTTCTTTTCTTTTAATAAATCAGTAAATCCAAGAATTCCATTCATTGGAGTTCGAATTTCATGGCTCATATTAGCAAGAAATGCTAATTTTAAACTATCAGATTCTTCAGCTTTTTCTTTAGACTTTATTAATTTATTTTCAAATTCCTTTTGTTCATTAATGTCACTAAAAGCTACAGCTATTAAGCCCTCTTTTACTTTCCACGCATGAATAGTGTAGTATCTATTCATCTCACTGCTAAGGTTTTGGTAGGTTATTGGGTCTCCAGTTTTATTAACTTTTTCAAAAATATCTAACCAATAATCATCAATTTTGAAAAGTTCTTTTCCTCGTTTATTAATTATCTCGTTTCTAAGCTTCCCAACTAATTTCGTAAAAGCTGGGTTAACATCCCGATAATAATGGTCTATTACTTTTCCATTGTCATCAATTATTAACTCATTAAGCATAAAGTTAACCGACATCGTTTTAAAAAGATCCGAATAACTTATGTCGTTTTCATATTTGTTATTTTCAGTTAAACTTTGCTCGGTAATTTCTTTTCCAATACCATAAATAATGCCTTCTTCAATTATGGGTGTTGCTGTCCATTTGATATTTTTTATTGATCCATCTTTACAGATATATCTATTTTCAAATACAAGTGTATTCCTTCCTTTTGATAAATTGAATAAAATTTTTTCAGTTTTTTTTAAATCATTAGGATGAATATGTTCTACAAAATCTTTTGCAAGTAATTCTTCTGTTGAGTAGCCTAAAAATTTTTCTAATGAAGGATTGGCATATCTAAAATACCCGTGAAAATCTGCTATGAAAATTAATTCAAGTGATAGCTCGAAAAAGCGTTTATGAATATAGTTTTGGTTACTATTCTCCATATCTATAGATAAATCTAATTATCATTAAGTAAAATCTATAATACTATAAAGATAACTAATAATAATAGTTTTAACTATAAATATGAGTTTTAATGTAAATTAAAAATTTTTACAATAAAAAAGTGGATTGTAAAAATCCACTTTGCTAATAATGTTGATGTTTTAATATTATATGTTTTTTGTAAAAGTTTTTCCTTCCGTTTCAATAACAATTTTATAATCACCTTTTTTTAATCCAGTTAGTTTATACGTTTTTTCAATATTTTTTGTATTTATTACTTTTTCAGTATAAACAAGCTCGTAATCATAATCGTTTAAAAAGTATATTTCAATTTTTAAAGGGTCATTATTTAAAGCAAGTTTAGAGATGTAAACAAAATCATCTTTTACCCTTGTATATGGTTTAAAGATTGTTTTTTCTTCTTTTTTATTAAAAACAACATTGTTATAGTTTACTGTAAATGGGATAGTTTTAATCTCTAAGTCTTTATCTAACTCAAAAGTGTAAAAGCCATCTGGTAAATAAGTCAAATCAAATCCTTTACTATATATACCTGAATTTTCTATAACTTCTTTGTATAATATGATGCCGTTAATATCTATGATTGATAATATGTTTCCTTTTTTTACATTGTTTAAGGTTAAAGACGTTTTTTTAGTATCATTTTTTATAGAATAAAATGAAGATTCATTTGCGAAACTATAAATGGTAGTTAACATGGTTACCAATAAGATTCCTTTTTTTAAGTGTTTAATTACATTTTTCATGATTTGGTTTTTTTAACGTTCAACACTTCAAATATAGATGCTATTTGCACATTATAAAACATGGATTTTAATATATTTATATGTTATTTTACCTATTATTTAAATACTAAACAATTTTTAAGTTAATAAAGCATATATTATTGTCAAATAATCATAATGTTTAATAACTAAGTTTTATCAATCTAATTGCGCTCTTTTTAAGTTATATGCAAGTAAAAATTTAGCAAAAAAAAAGTGAGCCACCACAGCTCACTTTTACCAACTAAACTAAATAAGACATTAAACTAATTATTAATGAATTTCGTCACTCTATAATTAAGAGTATATTTTTACTTTATTCTTGATACCTAATAAATCTGTGAATACTACTACCACTAAAGTATTTTAAAGATTATTTTAATTAGGTTACTTATAAATTAATTTCATAATGATTAACACTACAAAGATAATTTAGTAATCGAGTGTATAAAACATCAATTTTGACTTATTTATATGCTATTTTAACCGTTAAATTAATGTTAACACTATGTTAAGACAAAATAACATACAATTTGAGCAAAAAAACACAGTTTGTAAGAATAATATATTTTAAATTTGCATAAACCCCAGTTATGATTATTAAGAAACCTACCTTAGAAAAATTAAGTCCTAGTTTTGGTAGTTCCATTTTGGTAAAACAACATGCAGAACAAGTTGATAAAAATAATGCTTTTTGGCATTTTCATCCTGAATTGGAGCTTGTATATGTAAATAAAGGCCAAGGTAAAACTCATATTGGTAATCATTTATCTTATTTTAATAATAGTCAGCTTATTTTAATTGGTGCTAATCTTCCTCACAATGGTTTCACAGATAGATTAACCGCTAACGGAACAGAAACTACTGTTCAATTTAAGTCTGATTTTTTAGGTAATGATTTTATTAATATTCCAGAAATGGCTAATGTGTCTGCTTTATTTGATAGGGCTAAAAAAGGATTAAGATTTGGAATTGATACAAAAGCTATACTAGGTTCTAAAATAAATACCCTTTTACAACATTCAGGTTTAGAAAGGGTGTTAAAATTTTTGGAAATATTAAATTACTTAGCTAATACCGAAGATTACACTTTATTAAACGCAGATGGGATAGCCTTAGAAACCAATCCACAAGATAGTAATAAAATTAATATTATTTACAAATATGTAAATGCTAAATTTCAGCAACATATTACCTTAGACGAAATAGCAGATAAAGTAAGTATGACGGTACCTGCATTTTGTAGATATTTCAAAAAAACTACAGGTAAAACATTTACACAATTGGTAAACGAATACCGAGTAGTTCATGCAACAAAGCTTTTAAATGAAAGCCAGATGAGTATTGCAGATATTTGTTTTGAATGTGGCTTCAATAATTTTTCTCATTTTAATAAACAGTTTAATGAAATTACAGGAAAAAGCGCTTCAAATTACAGAAAAGAAATAAAACATATTATTCAATAATATATATGGACGAAAATAAAATTGATAAAACAATAAATTACTACTCCATTAAGATTAGTGTAATAGTTGATTTTATAAATTCTAATAGTAATTTATCAGTAGATCAAATTATACAAAGCGGTAAAGAACTGGCAGTTTTAGAATATAAGCTTACCGCTTTAGAGGTGGCTAAAGAAAATTAGAGTTTAAAATAATTATTTTTCACCTTTCCACTCTTTATAAAATTGCACAAGATATTTTTCCATAAAAGTATGTCTCTCAAAAGCTATTTGTTTGCCTGTTTTTGTATTCATTTTATCTTTTAGAAGCAGTAATTTTTCGTAAAAATGATTAATTGTAGGAGCTGTTGAATTTTTATATTCAGTTTTGCTCATGTTTAGGTTTGGTTTTATATCTGGATTGTAGAGAGTTCTATTTTTAAAACCACCATAATTAAAACAACGAGCAATACCAATTGCACCAATAGCATCTAATCTATCTGCATCTTGAACAACTTCAAGTTCTTTTGAAGTAAAATTTGAATTTTTTTCTAATGAATTTTTAAATGAAATATGTTTTATAATATTAATAACATGTTCTATAACCTTAGAATCGAGATTAAGTTCAAATAAAAACTCACGAGCTATTTTTGGGCCAATAGTTTCATCGCCATTATAAAATTTACTGTCTGCAATATCATGTAATAAGGCGCCAAGAGATACAATAAATTTATCAACAGGTTCTGTTTTAGCAATTAATAAAGTGTTTCTATAAACACGTTCAATATGAAACCAATCATGACCACCTTCAGCATTTTCAAGTATTTCTTTTACAAAGATAATGGCTTTATCAATTATTTCTTCTGAATTATGCATAGGTTAAAAATAAAAATTCCTTTCGGTTTGGAAAGGAATTAATTTATAAATTGAATAAAAATATGTTTCTATTTGATTATTGCAGGTTCTACCCATTTAAATTGAAAAGAATTTTCTGGGATTTTAATTCGCTCAGATAAACGATACATTCTTTCAGGTAATTTCATCAAATAATCTCTAGCTTTTTCTGCTTCGTCATTTAGATTGGTAATTTTATCAATCTCCCAACGTTTAATAAGCTTATCTAAAATATCTACATAATCGTTTGAGGTATAAACACCTATACGTTGTGCTGTATTAGAAAATTCTTCAAAAGCTGTGCTTATTTGGTTTCCAGATTCTCTTAAAAAGTGAGCTGGCATCGCAATTTTACGTTTCATCATATCATGAAAAGCCATCATCATTTGATTTGGATCTACTTTAAAAATTCGTTCTACAAATTCAGAATAAGCGTTATGGTGTCGCATTTCATCACCAGAAATTATCTGACACATTTTACCTAATTGTTTGTTGCCATGTTTTTTAGCTATTTTAGCAACACGATTGTGAGAAATATAAGTAGCTAGTTCTTGAAAACTTGTGTAAATAAAATTTTTGTAGGGATCTCTATCGGTTCCAATATCAAATCCATCAGCAATTAAATATTGAGTGGTTTTCTCTATTTCGCGCATATTAACACGACCTGATAAATAAAGATACTTGTTAAGCACATCCCCATGTCTATTTTCTTCACCCGTCCAATGACGCACCCATTTTCCCCAACTATTTTCTTTATCAACTTGGTCTATACCTTCAACATCCATCAGCCAAGATTCATAAGTAGGTAGTGCTTCTTCTGTAATCATATCACCAACTAAAACTACCCAAAAATCATAGGGTAATTCTTTTGAAAGTTCTCTAATCTCTCTTACTTCTTCAAAAAAATTATCACCTTCAGAATTTGGTAAAAAATCGGTAGGTTGCCATATTTTTTCTATGGGTATTAGGTATTTTTCAATTAAAGCATCTACATCTTTTTCCAAAAATTGCATTACTTCTAATCTTACATTTTTTAACGACATAAATATGTTTTATGGGTGTATATGTTTTTTAATAGTGGTTTCAATACTACTAATTAAGTTTTCTTTATCTACAAATGTAGCTAATTTTATAGGTTTGTGTACTGTAAATGTAATATGAGTGCCTATTCCCATTGGGAATTTACCATACTGATACATTTTCCATGAATTATTTATTGAAATTGGTACAATTAAAGCAGAAGGTATTTTTTTAAATAAAATTTCTAAACCTTTAGTTTGAAATGGTTTTGGTTCACCATTTTTAGTACGAGTTCCTTCTGGGAAAATAACAGCTGCATATTTGTTTTTCTCAATATATTCCCCAAATTTCATGAGTGCTGGTAAAGATTGTCTGGGGTTTTTTCTATCTATTAATGCTGCTCCGCCATGGCGTAAATTATATGAAACACTAGGAATACCTTTACCTAATTCTATTTTACTAATAAATTTTGGATGCTGTTTTCTAATAAACCAAGTTAAGGGATAAATATCATGTAAACTTTGATGATTAGCAACTACAATTATTGGTTGGTTTCTATCTATTTGATGTGGATTATTAAATGTAAATCGAGTGCCTAAAATATGAGCACATCGCATTAAACAAACTTGCAGAATATCAACACTATTTTTATGAGCTTTATATCCAAAAACATTAAAACAAAACCATTGGATTGGATGAAAAATAAGCAGTGTTATAAAAAAACAAAGGAGATAAATAATGGTTAGAGGGTAAGCTAATAATTTTTGCATGTCGCAAAAATAAAAAATCTCCTTTTAATACACAGCTATACAAGTGTTATTTTCACAAGATATACTTGTTGGTGTATTTGTAGTAGCACAATCTGAAACGATTTCCCATTTTGTGTTGAATTCAGATTCTTTTTGATTGTAAGCATCAACTAAATTTTCTAATTCTTCAAAATTTATTGAGGTAGAGTAAACCAAGTAACTCCTTGGACCACCGCAAGGTTTACTACCTAAGCCAATAAATTTACATTCAAAAGTATCACCACAAATTGAAGCACTAGCTAGATTTTCAATTTCAGTTTTCAAAATAGTCAATTCTTGTTGTTCATCATCAATTGTTAGCGGTACTATATCTTCTTCACATTGTGTAGAAAATAATAATAAACAAATAGGAACTAAAAGAATTTTAAAAATTGGCTTTTTCATTTTTACTGGTTTTTTTATGAGATGTAAAAAATTTAAATAGGTTGCGTAAGACCATAAAAAAACCACGAATATATCGTGGTTTTTATTTTAATTTTTTAATTTGAAGCGTGGCTTAACAATGCTCATTATAAGCATCTACTAAGTTTTCAGCAATTAACTCCGCAGGTCTACCTTCAATATGATGACGCTCAAGCATATGTACTAATTCACCGTTTTTAAATAATGCCATACTTGGAGAGCTTGGAGGAAACGGAATCATGTAACTACGAGCAGCATCAACTGCTTCTCTATCAACACCTGCAAAAACAGTTACGATATGGTCAGGTTTTTTTGCGTTTTGCAAACTCATTTTAGCACCTGGTCTCGCATTAGCTGCAGCACATCCACAAACTGAATTTACAACTACTAGCGTAGTACCTTCTTTAGCTATAGCAGCATCCACTGCTTCTTCTGTATGTAATTCTAAAAAACCAACTTTGGTTAAATCTTCGCGCATTGGTTTCACTAATTCTGCTGGATACATATCTTTAAATTTTAATAATTAACAATTTTTATTGTTGCAAAGATACCAATTGTGTAACAAATTCGTGATGCAATCAACTAACAAATATTATATTTACCCATAATTAAAATTTATTAAAGTATGAGTTTCTCAAAATGGATTGGTGGCGCTTTAGGATGGTCGTTTGGCGGTCCAATTGGCGCCATAATTGGTCTAGCTATTGGAAGTTTAATTGACTCTGTATCAGAGGGGGAAAATAGTCCATTTCTTGGTGAAGGTCAACGTACACAAAGTAGAAGAAGTACAA
This sequence comes from Flaviramulus sp., assembly GCF_982512915.1. Lineage (NCBI taxonomy): Bacteria > Pseudomonadati > Bacteroidota > Flavobacteriia > Flavobacteriales > Flavobacteriaceae > Flaviramulus > Flaviramulus sp. The sequence continues at coordinate 137,210 of NZ_CEWOCJ010000006.1, forward strand.
GTTATAGAAAGCAAGAACGCCCACAAACACAATCAGGAGATTTTGAGGTAAGTCTCCTGATTCTAGCATCCATTGTAATAAAAGCAGATGGTAAGCAAGACCAACTAGAGCTTGATTTTGTGCGACAACAATTTGTAAATATGTATGGAAAAGAGCGTGCTAATCATGCTTTTAAATTGTTTAAAGGCATTAATAATCAAAATAATATTTCTATACGACAAGTTTGTTTACAGATTAAGCAAATGATGGATCATCCGTCACGTTTACAACTAATACATTTTTTATTTGGTATCGCTAAAGCAGATGGTACTGTTACCGAAGATGAAGAACGCCAAATTTATACGATGGCTGGTTATTTGGGGATTAGTTCTCGTGATTACGAAAGTATCAAAGCTATGTTTTATAATAGTTCTTATAATGCACACAAAATATTAGAAATTGAAAAAAGTGCATCAGTTGATGATATCAAAAAGGCTTACCGAACTATGGCAAAAAAATATCATCCAGATAAAGTTATTCATTTAGGAAAGGAACATCAGGAGGGTGCTGAAGAAAAATTTAGACAAGTACAAGCTGCTTATGAGCAATTACAGAAAGAAAGAGGATTTTAATTTGTATTTTGTTGTTTCAAAAAATAGGAAATATGAGGAATATTTAGATTTAAGTGAAACAAATGCTATTATCGACAGATTAATAAACTAGATGCTTATGCAAAACCTCAATGGAGTAAAATGAGTGTTGACCAGATGTTGGTACATTGTAATGTGACCTATGAGATGATTTACGGAACCAAGCACAAAAGACCTAATGCTTTTATTTTTTTTTGCTAAAAGCTATTGTAAAACCTTTTGTAGTAAGCGAAAAACCTCATAAGAAAAATGGCAGAACTGCACCAGAATTTATTAGTTCGGATTCTAAAAACTTTATAGAAGAAAAAGCAAGATAGATAGATTTTATAACTAAAACCCAAAATTTGGTAGCATCATATTTTGATAACAACCCGTCACATTCTTTCGGAAAATTATCATTAAAAATAATGTAATCATTTTTTTACAAGCATTTAGATCATCATTTGTATCAGCTTGGAGTTTAGTTAACCTCTAATTTATAACCCACACCATGAATATTTATGATATTTATAGTGGGATCGTTTTTAAATTTTTTACGAAGCTTTGAAATAAAAGTATCTAAACTTCTATCTACAAAAACGCCATTATCTTCCCAAATCTCTTTCACAATAAGTTCTCGTTTTATAACCTTATTTTGATTTGAGCTAAACATAGCCATAAGTTCGCATTCTTTAGCAGAAAGCTTTATTTCTATAGTATCTTTTATGAGTTTATTTTGATCTTTATAAAATTTGTATGTGCCAATTTTAGAGAATGTTAAGTCTTCAGTTTCTATTTTTTTCTTCTTTTGATATTTATATAGAAATACAAAACCTAATATTATAATGGCTAATAAGGTTAAATAATTTTTTGAAAAGATAGACTCCTGATTAATAAATATCACTCTAATGAAATAACAATTAAAAGGCAATACTCTTCCAGAGCAAGGGATAATGCTTTTTTCTTCATCATTATTAATTTCATAGCTGTAAGCTACTTCGCTATCATCACATTTAATAACTTCAACTCGATAGTTTGTTGGTAAATTTACTTTTTTAAAACTTTCTTTTATGATTAAAACCAAGGTGTTTGGTTCAAACGTTAATTGGTTTTTAAAGCTTAAGAGGTATTCGTTTTTTTCAATTTCAGAAATGGGTAATATTAAAGAAATAGAATCATTATTTGATAGCAATAGTTTATTTCCAGAATCTCTGAGCGCTATTTTAGAAACTTGAGAAAATGAATCATCTTTTGCACAAGTTAATAACGAGTTGATAATTAAAATTATAAATAGGGTTAATAAGTTAGATTTAATTCGGTTTTTCATAATACTAGTAAATAAACTATAAATAAGTGAATTTTTACATCTGTTGACACTTCTTTCACATTTTTTTGACATAATATTTTTCCTCTCAACCTAGTTTTACCAAATAAAAAAACCACTAAAATCAAAAAAATTATGAAGAAAAGTATTTTATTACTTGCAGTTACTATGTGTTCTCTAATGTCTTTTTCTCAAGAACAACTAGAAATTAATATATTAAAAAGTGACATTAAATGGACTGCAGATTATGCCTTCTATTTTAATGGACATAATGGCATTGTAACATTTAAAGAAGGTTATTTTATTAAAACTAATGAAGTTATAACTGGAGGTGAATTTATTATAGATATGGATACCATTAAAAATTTAGATATTGAGAATGAAGAAGGTAAAGAGGGGTTAGTTGATCATTTAAAAAATGAAGACTTTTTTGATGTTAAAAAATTTCCAATAGCAAAACTAGTGATTTCTCACGTTAAGTATCATGATAATAAACACATGAAAATATATGCAAATCTTACCATAAAAGGCGTAACAAACCCTGTTGATTTTCAAGCTGAGGTTGATTATGAAAAAGCACAAATGATAACAAAATTTAAAATAGACCGCACACGTTGGAACATCAATTACAATTCCAAAGAAATTGAAGGAAAGTTAAAAGATGGTATTATCTCTGATGCCATTGGGTTTGAAGTTAAACTAAGTTTATAAATATATATTATGAAAAACATTATACTATCATTACTCGTAACCTTTTCAATATTTGGTTTTACTCAAGAAACAGAAATCTCATCTATTTTAAATTCAGAAAACACTTGGTCAAAAGAAATTATAAAATTCCCTTTGCGTTTTGCTCCAGAGATTATTTATGAAGGTTTTGAAGATTTACGTTTTCCACGAGGTTGGGCAAAACAAGCTAGTCCAGAATTTTGGTCATACGTTTGGGTTTGGAGCGTAAATGAAAAAAAAGAAATAACAGAAAAAGAATTGGAAAGCGATTTACAATTTTATTTTGATGGTTTAATGGGACTTGATTATTTTAAAATTAATGAAGAAAAAGTACAAAAATCACAAGCTGTATTTATTAAAAATGAAGTGTCAAATGACACTTTGTATTTTAAAGGGAAGGTAAAAACTTTTGATACCCGTTTCACCAAAGAACCCATTACATTGCATGTACTTGTAGAAAGTTTTTATTGTGAAAAAGAAAATAAGGCATTAATTGTTTTTAGATTTTCACCTAAAAAATTTATGGATGATGTCTGGGAAACTTTAAAATCAGTAAAACTTATTGAAACGGCTTGTTATAATTAATTTTTAAAAACAACTGAAGACTGCCCACTGGTTACTTTTAACTCAATAGTTCTCCCTAAAATTAAAGCGCGATTATCTTTTTCATGTCCTGCCGGCATATTAAAAGCAATTGGGAAATCATAATCAGATAAAGCATCTAAAATGAGTTGCTCAATGGAAGTACCCCAAAGGGTTGTATTTTTTCTAAGTTTAGACATATCACCAACAATCACACCTTTACAATTATCAAAATATCCGGCACGTTTTAAGCTCTGTAACATCCTGTCAATATGATATTTATATTCACCAATTTCTTCAATGAAAAGTACTTTCCCAAAAGTATCAATAGATGTTTTAGAGCCTAACATAGTATGAAGCATCGTTAAATTACCACCAACAAGCTGGCCTTCAGCAACTCCAGTTTTGTTGTAATTCGAACCTTTTAAAGTATAACTTAACGAGTTCCCAAAAATAGCATCTTTAAATGTTGAAACCGTTTCTTCAATACTACTTAAATCATCCTGTAAACTTGTACACATCATAGCATGAATACTTTCTACACCTTCATTATGAATTTGGTTGTGAAGTGCGGTAATATCTGAATAACCAATAATCCATTTAGGGTTTTTTATGAATTTTGAATAATCTAATTTATCTAAAATCCTAACGGTACCGTAGCCGCCTCTGGAAGACCAAATGGCACTAATTTTAGGATCGTCTAAAGCCTTTTGAAAATCTTCACATCGCTCAGCATCCGTTCCTGCAAAATGATTAGCTTGGTTAAAAACATGCTTTCCAAATACAACTTCTAAGCCCCAACTATTTAGTAATTTTTTGGCTTGCTCAACTTCATTAGTTCGGTTTTTTAAAACACCAGATGGTGCTACAATAGCAACGGTATCTCCAGTTTTTAGATATGGTGGTTTTTTTAAAGTCATATTTTCATTTTCGGTTAGGGTAGCTTGCGCTGAAATAGGTTTTATTCCAAAGAAAAAAACAACATAAATAAGGCTTAATGTAAGTAGGTGTTTAGACATGATGTAAATGTACATTTTTTTTCTAAATCGTACTCAAAATGTGTACTTTTACGCCTTTAAAAGAAACCAAAATGCCAAAAAGATATACAATTACCACTGCGCTTCCTTATACAAACGGGCCCATACACATTGGGCATTTAGCCGGTGTTTATGTTCCAGCAGATATTTATGCACGTTATTTACGTTTAATTGGTAAAGATGTGATTCTTATTGGTGGTAGTGATGAGCACGGAGTTCCTATCACAATCAAAGCAAAAAATGAAGGTGTTTCACCTCAAGATGTTGTTGATAAATATCATGCTATCATTAAAAATTCATTTGAAGATTTTGGAATTTCTTTTGATAATTATTCCCGTACTTCAGCACCAATTCATCATGAAACAGCTTCAGAATTCTTTAAAATTTTAAATGAAAAAGGGGAGTTTGTTGAGGAAATAACAGCACAATTGTATGATGAAGAAGCTAATCAGTTTTTAGCAGACCGTTTTGTTACAGGAACTTGCCCTAAATGTGGCAATGAAGAAGCTTATGGTGACCAATGTGAAAAGTGTGGTACGAGTTTAAACGCAACTGATTTAATAAACCCAAAATCGGCATTAACAGGTAATGTGCCAACTTTAAAAGAAACAAAACACTGGTTTTTACCACTAGATAGATATGAAGTCTTTTTAAAAGAATGGATTTTAGAAGGGCACAAAAAAGATTGGAAACCTAACGTTTATGGACAAGTTAAATCTTGGATTGACGATGGATTACGCCCTCGAGCAGTAACAAGAGATTTAGATTGGGGAATTCCTGTACCTGCCAATGGCGCAGATGGTAAAGTGCTTTACGTTTGGTTTGATGCTCCAATTGGTTACATTTCATCAACCAAAGAATGGGCCAAACGCGAAGGTAAAGATTGGGAGCCTTATTGGAAAGATGAAGACACTAAATTGGTTCATTTCATAGGAAAAGATAATATTGTATTTCACTGTATCATTTTTCCGGCGATGCTTAAAGCAGAAGGCAGTTATATCATGCCAGATAATGTGCCTGCAAATGAGTTTTTAAATTTAGAAGGGAATAAACTTTCTACTTCAAAAAATTGGGCAGTTTGGTTGCCTGAATATTTAAAAGAGTTTCCAGGGCAACAAGATGTCTTGCGTTATGTGTTAACAGCAAATGCGCCAGAAACTAAGGATAACGATTTTACTTGGAAAGATTTTCAAGCAAGAAACAACAATGAGTTGGTAGCTATTTTTGGGAATTTCATCAATCGTGTTGTGGTATTAACTAATAAATATTATCAAGGAGAAGTTCCAAAACCAGCTACTTTTTTAGAAGTAGATAAAGAAACTTTAGCAGCTGTAAAAGCGTATCCTGATGTGATAGCGAGTTCTATTGAGCGTTACCGTTTTAGAGAAGCGGGTCAAGAACTTATGAATTTAGCGCGTTTAGGAAATAAATACCTAGCAGATGCGGAGCCTTGGAAAGTGATTAAAGTAGATGAAGAACGCCCAAAGACCATTATGTATGTGGCGTTACAACTAGCTTCAGCTTTAGCTACATTGAGTGAACCATTTTTACCATTTACTTCTATTAAGCTTAAAAACATTCTGAATATTTCATTAAGTGCAGACCAAACATCTTGGAACGAAGTTAGTACTAAAGACGTATTACTTACATCTGGTCATCAAATAGCAGAAGCAGAATTATTGTTTGCTAAAATTGAAGATGAAACCATCCAGTTTCAATTGGATAAGTTAGAAGCGAGTAAAAAAGCTAATGAAGCTGCAAATAAAAAAGCAGAACCTCAAAAAGAGACTATTTCTTTTGAAGATTTTTCTAAATTAGATATCCGAGTGGGTACGATTTTGGAGGCCGAAAAAATGCCAAAAGCCAAAAAACTGTTGGTTTTAAAAGTAGATACAGGCATAGATGTGCGAACTATAGTTTCAGGAATTGCAGAGAGTTTTACGCCAGAAGAAGTAATTGGAAAAAGGGTAACCGTTTTGGTAAATCTTGCTCCTAGAGCATTACGTGGTGTGGAAAGTCAGGGGATGATTTTGATGACTGAGACTCCTGAAGGAAAATTGGTTTTTGTAAATCCAGACGATTCTAAAGTTGCAAACGGATTGTATGTAAGTTAAGATTAATAAAATCATGTTCTGTAATGTTTTAAAAAAGATTCAGACAAAGATTCTATGCAAAAAACATTTACTGAGTTTTCTACAAATGCTATTCTTAAAATAGGAGATGAAGAAATCCTACAACCCTACAAATTGGCAAAACAACCTGATTTATATACTTTTATACAGACAGGTAATTTTAAAGCTGAAATTATGGTTGATAATATACCCTATTATATTCAGCCTAATAGTATTTTGGTATTAACTACTGTACAGTATTTTCAGTTTATTTCTGGTGAAGATTTATTAGTATATCAATTCAATAGAGAGTTTTATTGCATAAAAGATCATGATCAAGAAGTAAGTTGTGCGGGTTTATTATTTTTTGGAAACGTACATATTCCAATTATAAATCTTAATATAGAAGAGCAACGAAAATTTAATATGTTGTTTGAAGTTTTTGTTGACGAGTTAAAAACTAAAGATAATATTCAAGCAGAAATGTTGCGTATGTTAATGGCGCGTTTTATCATAATATGTACACGTTTATTAAAAGCTAAAGAAGGGTATAAAGAAACCCAAAAAAGCTCAAAAATCGATATGTTGCGCGAGTTTAATATGTTAGTAGAAACACATTTTAAAATGGAGCATAGTGTGTCTTTCTATGCAGATAAATTATTTAAATCGCCTAAAACCTTATCTAATACTTTTGCTAAGTTAAATACTAGTCCATTACAAATTATTCATGAGCGCATTATCCTTGAAGCTAAACGGTTATTAATTTATACTGATAAAACCGCTAAAGAAATTGCATACGAAGTTGGTTTTGAAGACGCTTCACATTTAAGTAGATTATTCAAAAAATATACTGCATTATCTCCTTCAGACTTCAAGAAACAACTCCAAAAAGCATTTTAGGGAAAAATTGACAAGTACTAAGGCGATTCCACCATTTTATCACCTTCTATTTTAATTCATCTTTGTACCGAACAATTAAAAAAACAAAGTCATGAATTTAAAACACATATCCATTTTCAATCTAATTGAAATATATAGAGGAAAAAGAAAAGAAATATTAAATACTATTACTCCAAAAACACATTGCGATCAAAATCATATTTCAGATTTTTATTGTGATGCTGAAAGACCTCATATTGCTTCTAACTAAATAGGTATAAGTAATAAGGGAAAAATTGACAAGCTAAAAGGAATAAACTACATGGTGTAAATTTTATAACAGTTGCACTTTTGTATCACTAATAACAAACAGTAAAATCATATTAAAAATAAAAATTATGAGCACATTTAATGTACCAACAAGAGACCAAGTAAGCGAAAACAACCAAGTTATTTTCGATAATTTAAATAAAGCTTTAGGATTTGTACCAAATTTATTTGCAACTTATGCTAATAGTGATACTGCTTTAGAAAACTATTTAAATTTCGCAAATGCAAAAACTTCTTTAACTTCTAAAGAAAAAGAAGTTGTAAACTTGGCAGTAAGTGAAGTGAATAACTGTATTTATTGTTTATCTGCACACACCGCAATAGGTAAAATGAATGGTTTTTCAGACGATCAAATTTTGGAACTAAGAGCAGGACAAGCATCTTTCGATAATAAATTAGATGCTTTAGCAAGATTAGCTAGAAATATTACAGAAAATAGAGGTAGAACAGATGCAGAGGTCTTAAAAAACTTTTTCAATGCAGGATATTCTAAAGGAAATTTAATCGATACCATTTCTTTAGTAGGAGATAAAACAATTTCAAACTACGTTCACAGTACCACACAAGTACCTGTAGACTTTCCACTAGCTCAACCACTACAAACATTATTAGTATAAAAATAAAAATTAATAAAAATTAATAAACAGAGCATTAAGCTCATAAAATTTAAAACTATGAAAAGAGTTATTTCAATTTTAGTAATCACACTAGCATTTACATTAAATTCAAATGCACAAGACAAAATGATGAATAAGGCAGTAAAAACCATTTCTTTAGAGCAAACTAAAGGTGAATTTGTTCAAAAAGCGTTAACAGTAAGTGAAGGCACTTATGTATTTGAAGTATCAAACAATCATGCTGCAAAAGAAGTAGGTTTAGTTTTAGTAAAAAAAGGGGATGACGCTAGCAAACCAGAAAACCATATTAAAACAGCCTACGTAATTGCTGTTGCTAAAGATGGTGAAACTCAAAAAACAAATGCTACAAAATTAGCAAAAGGCGAATATATATATTTCTGCCCGCTAAATCCAACACCTCAATACACACTTACAGTTAAGTAGTTTTCTAATTGATTAATAGTAATTAAGGTTATTCTTGTTAGGATAACCTTTTTTGTTTTTATTACATTCGTTTATTATTTTATTTAATTATGATGCAACTGGTAGCCTATATTTTTTCTCAAACAAATATTAAAGATCAATCAATAAAAAACACTATTGCTTTATTAAACGAAGATTGCACCATACCTTTTATTTCTCGTTACCGTAAAGAAGCAACAGATAACTTAGATGAGGTTCAAATAGGCCAGATTGTTAAATATAAAGAACTTTTTGAAGCCATAGAAAAACGTAAAGTAGGCATTTTAAAAGCTATTGATGAACAAAATGCGTTAACAACTGAGCTGAAACAAAAAATTGAAGCTACACAAGATTTAACAACTCTTGAAGATTTATACTTACCCTTCAAAAAAAGCAAAAAAACTAAAGCCGAAACTGCAAGACTAAACGGTTTAGAGTCTTTGGCAAAAAGCATCATGTCTCAAAATGTTAACAATCTGGAATCTTTAGTATTTAAGTATATAAAGGGAAATATAGCTTCAATAGATGATGCTTTGGAAGGTGCACGACATATTATTGCTGAATGGATTAATGAGCGCACAGACGTTCGAAATAACATTCGAAACCAGTTAGATCGTTTTGCTATGATTTCCACTAAAGTGGTAAAGACAAAAGTAGAAGATGAAAACGCTCAAAAATTTAGAGATTATTTTGATTGGGAAGAAAGTTTAAGCAGAATCCCTTCTCACCGATTATTAGCCATCTTAAGGGCAGAAAAGGAAGGTTTTGTTAGAGTCAAAATTGCAATTGATGATGAACGTGCTATAGATTATTTAGAGAATAAAATTATTAAAAGTAATAATACGTGTTCAGTACAGATTCAAATAGCTATTAAAGACGCCTATAAACGTTTATTATTACCATCATTAAGTAACGAAGCTTTACAACTAGCTAAAGATAAAGCCGATGAATCTGCAATAACGGTATTTGCTAAAAACTTAAAACAGCTTTTATTAGGTTCTCCTTTGGGAGAAAAACGAATTTTAGCCATCGACCCAGGTTTTAGAACAGGTTGTAAAGTGGTTTGTTTAGATGCACAAGGTGGATTATTATATAATGAAACTATTTATCCTCATCCGCCAAAAAACGATAGTTTAGGTGCGATGAAAAAAATTAGTTCGCTATCCGAAGCTTATAAAATTGATGCGATTGCCATTGGAAATGGCACTGCGTCTCGCGAAACGGAGGCGTTTATAAGGAAAATCCATTTTAAACACGACATTAAAGTATTTGTGGTTAGTGAAGCAGGTGCAAGTATTTATTCTGCCTCTAAAATTGCTCGAGAAGAGTTTCCAAATTATGATGTTACTGTTCGGGGTAGTGTTTCAATTGGGAGACGTCTTCAAGATCCTTTAGCGGAATTGGTTAAGATTGACGCTAAATCAATTGGCGTTGGCCAATACCAACATGATGTCGATCAAACAAAACTCCAAAAACAATTAGATATTGTTGTGGAAAGTTGTGTAAACGCCGTTGGTGTAAATATCAATACAGCAAGCACAAGTTTGTTGAGTTACGTATCAGGCATTGGACCAAAACTTGCAGAAAACATTGTAAATTATCGTGATGAATATGGGGCTTTTGCTTCAAGAAATGACATTAAAAAAGTACCTCGTCTGGGCAGTAAAGCTTTCGAGCAAGGTGCAGGATTTTTAAGAATTAGATCTGCTAAAAATCCATTAGATGATTCTGCTGTACATCCAGAAAGTTATACGCTTATTGAGAAAATGGCTAAAGATTTAGGTAAATCTGTAGAAGACTTAATTGGTGATAAAACCATACTTGGAGGTATTGAGTTAACAAAATACATCACAAAATCTGTTGGTTTGCCTACGCTTCAAGATATTATTAGCGAACTAGAAAAACCAGGACTAGATATTAGAGAGCAAGCCAAAGTGTTTACTTTTAATCAAAATATTAAAACAATTAATGATTTACACGAAGGGCAATTGCTGCCTGGAATTGTAAATAATATTACTAATTTTGGTTGTTTTGTTGATATCGGAATAAAAGAAAGTGGCTTAATACACGTTTCTAATTTATCGGATAGTTTTGTAAAAGAAGTGAATGAACATGTGAGTTTGCATCAACAAATAATAGTTAAAGTTTTAGAGGTTGATATTCCGCGAAAGCGGATTCAATTAAAATTGCATAAATAAAAAAAGCGAACTCAAGGGTTCGCTTTTCTGTGAATACAATAATAGTTTTACTGATTCATATGTTTAATTTCGTAAATAAAAGTATCTAAGTCTGCACCAGAACTTACAATGCTTAATGCTTTGTCAACAATATATCTTACATTAATTGCATGAAAGCCAAGACCAACACCTATTTTATTTAAAAGCTTGTGCTCAGAATCTCCTTTTATTTGATCGACGTGTACCATTCGAACTAAATCATATAATCGTTCTAAGCGTTTGTCATATTCAACTGGAGGGTTGATAGGATGTGACTTGTAATTTTTAGAAATTATATCATAATCATCATCACTAATATCTAAATTTCGTGCTAATCTCTTTAAAAACGCTTTTTCTTCTTCACTAATAACACCATCATCCATGGCAACACGTACAATAGCAGCAAAATGATCTTCATTACGCTTTTTAAAACCACTATCAAACAAATCTGAAAACGACATATATCCTTTTTTTAGAGATACAAACCTACATATTTTTTTACAATAACTTAAATGAAAATTTATTTTTTTAGTCATTTCCGTGCTTAAAGATTGTAGGGCTTTTCGTTTCAATCTTTTGCAGAATCATAAGGATTTTCACTTCCACCCCTAATGCTAATAACTTGTGTAAATCAAATTATAAAAAAAGTATGAATTTAAATTAAAACATTAAAAAAAGAATATCAAACCTTATATTTGCAACTCAAAACAAAATTAGGTGAGTAAAACTTCACTCTCTCAAACCTACGCCAAGGCTTTGCAAGTGCAAAATCTTCAAAAAGCTGTTGCCCAAACTCAAAATAAAATATACTTAAAAGGACTTGTTGGCTCTTCATTTTCATTTGTAATTTCAACCATATTTAAAGAAACAGATAAGCCTTTTTTAATTGTATTTAATGATAAAGAAGAGGCTGCTTTTTATTTAAACGATTTAGAGCTATTGTGTGGAGACAAAGATGTTTTGTTTTATCCAGGCAGTTACCGGAGGCCATACGAAATTGAAGAAACTGATAATGCTAACGTGTTATTGCGAGCCGAAGTTTTAAATCGTCTCAATTCTCAAAAAAAACCAGCTATTATTGTTACTTATCCAGATGCTCTTTTTGAGCAGGTTGTTACTAGAAAAGAGTTGGAACGCAATACTTTAAAAGTTTCTGTTAACGATAACTTATCTATCGATTTTATAAATGAAGTATTATTTGAATATCAATTTAGACGTGTTGATTTTGTTACTGAACCAGGGGAGTTTTCAGTTCGTGGTGGGATAGTAGATGTGTTTTCTTTTTCTAATGACCAACCATATCGTATTGAGTTTTTTGGAGAAGAGGTAGATAGTATAAGAACCTTTGATGTGGAAACACAACTATCTGTAGAGCAAATTAAAAAAATAAATATCATTCCCAATGTTGCGAACAAAATGTTGCAAGAAAGCAGACAAAGTTTTTTAAAGTATATAGCTCAAAAAACAGTTATTTGTTTAAAGAATGCCGATTTGCTTTTTGCAAGAATTGATGATTTTTATGGCAAAGCAGAAGATGCTTTTAAAACGCTTTCTTCCGAAATTAAACATGCACAACCTAATGAATTATTTTGCGATTCAGAATTATTGAAAAAACAATTTTTAGATTTTTCAATTGTAGAGTTTGGTAATTCGTCTGCCATGTTGAGCGCAGTCGAAACATCCAAATCAATAGCATTTAACACCACACCTCAACCATCATTCAATAAGCAATTCAATTTATTAATTGAAGATTTAAACACCAATCATGATAGAGGGTACACCAATTATATAGCTTGTGTAAGTGAGCAACAAGCCAAACGTTTTCATGATATTTTTGACGATTCTCATCTGGAAGTTAAACCATATAACACTGTTATACGCTCTTTACATCAAGGTTTTATAGATCACGACAATAAAATTGTATGTTATACAGACCATCAAATTTTTGAGCGCTATCACAAGTTTCATGTTAAAAATGGTTACGCTAAAAAGCAAGCTATTACTTTAAAAGAACTAACCAATTTAGATGTAGGGGATTATGTAACACACATCGATCATGGTATTGGGCGTTTTGGAGGTTTACAAAAAATAGATGTAGAAGGTAAAAAACAAGAAGCCATAAAACTAGTTTATGGCGAGCGCGATGTGTTGTATTTAAGTATACATTCATTACATAAAATCACTAAGTTTAATGGTAAAGATGGTAAACCACCTAAAATTTACAAACTAGGGAGTAATGCTTGGAAAACCTTAAAAGAGAAAACCAAAGCACGTGTTAAACACGTTGCTTTCAATCTCATAAAATTATATGCAAAACGTAAAACGGAAAAAGGCTATCAATACAATCCAGATAGTTACATGCAACATGAATTGGAAGCCTCTTTTATTTATGAAGACACACCAGACCAAAGTACAGCGACTGCAGATATAAAAGCAGATATGGAAAGCGATCGCCCAATGGATAGATTGGTTTGTGGCGACGTTGGTTTTGGTAAAACTGAAGTCGCAATTCGGGCTGCTTTTAAAGCCGTTGATAACGGAAAGCAAGTAGCCGTTTTAGTGCCAACAACTATTTTAGCATATCAGCATTCTAGAACATTTTCTCAACGATTAAAGGAGTTTCCTGTAACGGTTGATTATTTAAACCGTTTTAGAACCTCCAAAGAAAAACGCGAAACGCTAGAAGGTTTGGAACAAGGTAAGGTTGATATTATTATCGGGACTCACCAATTGGTTAATAAAAATGTAAAGTTTAAAGATTTAGGACTTTTAATTGTTGATGAAGAGCAAAAATTTGGAGTTGCAGTAAAAGAAAAGTTAAAAACTCTAAAAGATAATGTGGATGTGTTAACCTTAACTGCTACTCCAATACCACGAACGCTACAGTTTAGTTTAATGGCAGCTAGGGATTTATCGGTAATTACCACACCCCCACCTAACAGATATCCTATTGAAAGTCATGTTATTCGTTTTAACGAAGAAGCTATTCGTGATGCGGTGAGTTATGAAATTGAACGTGGAGGTCAAATTTTCTTTATTCATAATCGAATTGAAAATATTAAAGAAGTTGCAGGCATGATTCAGCGTTTAGTGCCGGATGCTAAAATTGGTATTGGCCATGGACAAATGGATGGAAAAAAATTAGAACAGCTCATGTTGGCATTTATGGATGGCGCTTTTGATGTTTTAGTAAGTACAACTATTGTAGAAAGCGGATTGGATGTGCCGAATGCTAACACGATTTTTATAAATAATGCTAATAATTTTGGACTGAGCGATTTGCATCAAATGCGAGGGCGAGTTGGTAGAAGTAATAAAAAGGCATTTTGTTATTTTATTACACCAGAATATTCAGCAATGACAGATGATGCTAGAAAACGCATTACAGCCTTAGAACAGTTTACAGAACTTGGTAGTGGTTTTAATATTGCCATGAAAGACTTAGAAATTAGAGGTGCGGGCGATTTATTAGGTGGTGAACAAAGTGGTTTTATAAATGAGATTGGTTTTGATACCTATCAGAAAATATTAAATGAAGCTATAGAAGAACTCAAAGAAAATGAGTTTAAAGATTTGTATAATGAAGATCAGGCTGATAAAGTATATGTTAAAGATGTTACTATTGATAGCGATTTTGAATTATTGTTTCCAGACAGTTACGTAAATAATATTGCTGAACGTTTGAATTTGTACACACAATTAAATAATTTAAAAACAGAGGTAGAATTGCATACCTTTGAAACAGAATTAATTGACCGTTTTGGGGAATTGCCAAAAGAAGTGACTGATTTACTTAATAGTGTCCATATAAAGTGGTTAGCCACTAAAATTGGATTTGAAAAAATTATAATGAAGCAAGGCAAACTTATTGGTTATTTTATAAACGACCAAAAGAGTAATTTTTATCTAAGTGCTAATTTCACAAAAGTCTTACAATATGTGCAATCTCATCCGAACGAATGTAAGATGAAAGAAAAGCAAACACGAAATGGATTAAGATTAATGTTAAGTTTTGACAATATTAAATCTGTAAAAAAAGCATTAAATACTTTGCAGCCTATTTTGGCTTAATTATTAGTTAATATATAATAAGGTTAAAATGAATTAACACAAATGAAACGTATCCTTTTTCTCTCTCTTTTAGTACCAAGTTTTCTATTTGCACAACATACTATAAAAGGTAATTTTTATCCAGCAAAAGATTACAACTTAGCTTTGCTTTATAAAGTAACACCAACAGTTTCAACATACATTGCTAACTCAGAAATAAAAAAGGATGGCAGTTTTCAGTTTAATTTAGATTCTACAAATAAAAAAGGCATCTATCGTTTGGTTTATGCCATACCCCAAGAGGATTACAATTTTGATATTATTTACAATGGGAAAGAAGATATTGAGCTTTCTTTTAATTCTGAAACTGGCGTAAAATTTAAAACATCAATAGAAAATAAATTATTGGCATCCTACACTAACAGTATGTCTATGGTTACTCAAAGTTTAGCAAATTATTATAGTCAAAAAATAAAGGACACTATGGCCTTAAAAGCCATTTTTAAAACACAAAGAGAAACGCAATTAAACTTTGAAAAAGCTGCAAAAGAAACGATAGCACTTCAATTTATAAAAGCAAACAAATCCTACACTCCAAAAAAACCTGAGGATGTAAAATTGTATACTGAAAACTTAAAAAATCATTATTTTGATAATATCGATTTTAATAACCAAACTTTACAAAGTTCTAGTTTTTTAGAAGAAAAAATATTGAGTTATGTCTTTGGGATGACGACAGATTCACATGACGACATCAAAAACTATAAAAAAAATATTGATGTTATTTGCTCAAAAATTAAAGGTGTTCCTCAAAAAGTAAAGCGTATTTTGTTGCTAGATTTATGGCAACAAATGGTAGATTTAGAGATAGAACCTGTTGCAAATTATATAGCTGAAACCTTTTTAATGGATATTGCTGTTTCGTTAAACGATCAAGAATTATTAAATGCGTTGATTGTTTACAGTGAAACTTCTATAGGAAGTAAAGCGCCAGATTTTTCTTTTGAAGTAAAAAAAGATAACATCACAAGTACTAAAAAATTAAGTGAGCTTAATATTTCAGAAAACTACATTATTTTATTTTGGAGTAGTACATGTTCGCACTGCTTAGATGAGGTTCCACAATTAAATACTTTTTTAAATTCTTTTGAAAAAGGATTTGTTAAAGTAATAGCTATTGCTTTGGAAGATGAACCAAAAGGTTGGCAAAATATTAAAAAAAATTACCCTAAATTTATTCATGTTTATGGAAAAGGCAAATGGGATAATGAAATAGGAGATGCTTATGGTGTAATTGCTACACCAACCTATTTTATTTTAAACAAAGACAAAGAAATTATTGCTAAACCAGTAAATTTTGAAGCATTAAAACCTTTTTTTAAGGCAGATTAAAAATGATAAAATGCATTTTCTAAATGCTCAATTTTAAACAACTTTTCTTCTTTTACAATTGCAATAATATCAAAACGAACTTCAACGTCTAAATCATTAACGTTTACATATTCATCAACTGCTTTTACTAAACGTTGTATTTGTTTCGGTTTTACAAAATCTTGGGGATTACCAAAATCTGTTGAGGAACGGGTTTTTACTTCAATAATGGCAAGAGTGTCTTTTTTTTGAGCAATAATATCAACTTCAGCATTATCAAATCTATAATTGCGATCAATGATATCGTAACCTTTTTTTAATAGAAAATCTACTGCTAATTGTTCGCCTTTTTTACCAAGTTCAATATGTTGTGCCATGTAGCTAAGTTATAAATATTTTATCATTTTATTTTAAATTTTTAGTCTTACCTAAAAATATTTTTACTCAAAGGTAAATTTTTGATTATATTTGTTGTGATTTACAAGTTATGGTCACATTATCAGAAGAAAATTATTTAAAAGCTATTTATCATTTAGGAAAGCAGGGTACGCTTTCTGTTAGTACAAACGCTATTGCAGAAAAAGTTTCATCAAAGGCTTCTTCAGTTACCGATATGATAAAAAAACTAGCCGATAAAAATTTGGCTAACTACACAAGGTATCAAGGTGTTAGTTTAACTAATGAAGGGCGCTTAGCTGCAGCATTAGTTATAAGGAAACACAGGCTTTGGGAGGTCTTTTTAGTTAACAAGCTTAATTTTTCTTGGGATGAGGTACATGAAGTTGCCGAACAACTAGAGCATGTAAAATCGTTAAAATTAGTAAATGAACTAGATGCCTTTTTAGAGTTTCCAACCCATGACCCCCATGGCGATCCAATCCCTGATAAAAACGGTAACCACTCTCCAATAAAAAGTATAAGTATCTTTGATATTGATACAGGAAATCAAGGTATTTTGTCCTTTGTGAAAGATTCAACCGACGTTTTTTTAAAATATTTAAACAAAAACAAATTAGCATTAGGGGATACCATAAAGGTTTTAGATTTCGAGCCTTTTGACAATTCCTTAACTATTGAAACCAAATCTCAAAAGATGATTATATCTAAAGAGGTAGCTCAAAATTTATATTTAAGTATTTAAAATGAATAACTACAATCCCATATCGGCACTCCTCATATTTTTTGTATTGGTGGTTTTGCTTTTTATATTTTTTCGTCCTGTAAAAGGTTGGTTTTGGATACTTAGAAAGCATTTTAAAAACAATGAAAAAACAATTATAGAGGATGTTTTAAAACAACTGTACCATTTCGAATATTCCAGTAATAAAGTGGATATGAAAACGCTGGTACAGGTATTAGACTATAAAAATGCTAGTATTGTTGAAGCCATTAATAAAATGACTATTAATAATTTAATTTATTTTGAATCGGATATTTTAAAATTATCAGAAGCTGGAAGAAATTATGCCTTACGTATTGTGCGTGTACACAGATTATGGGAACGCTATTTAGCTGAAAAAACAGGTTTTAGTAAAACCGAATGGCATGATAGAGCTGAAATGATGGAACATAAACTTAGTCATGACGAAACCAACACTCTTGCTGCACGTTTAGGAAATCCAAAATTTGATCCACACGGAGATCCCATTCCAACAAAAACAGGTAAAATGGCTGATGTTATTGGTGTTGAATTACCGCTTTTACCTATTAACACCATTGGAAGAATCACTCATATTGAAGACGAACCTGAAATTATTTACAAGCAAATTTTAGCCGAAAACATCCATATTGGATCTCTTTTAAGAGTTGTTGAAAATAATAGTACGCGTATTGTTTTTCAGTCGGAAGGTGAAGAGTTTAAATTGGCACCAATTGTTGCTGCTAACCTTACTGTGGCTGCTATTGAAAAAGAAGTTGTTATAGAAGATAATATTGCTAGATTATCAAGTTTAAATGAAAATGAAATGGCTAGAATTATAGGTATTTCTAAAGAAAGTAGAGGCGAAAGCAGAAGACGGCTATTAGATTTAGGATTCGTAAAAGGCGCCAAAATCAGCATTGATATGATGAATCCTTTAGGCGAACCTCACGCTTATTTAATTAAAGGAACTTCCATTGCTTTACGTAAAGATCAAGCAGCTAAAATTCTAATAAAAAAAAGCTATGAATACAAAAGTTAAAAGTGCTTGTGAAATGTGTGCACATTTTAATGCTGACGGTTTAAAAAAATTAGGTATTCACACAGATAATTTCGATTTTGTAGTGGCATTAGCAGGAAATCCAAATACAGGAAAAAGCACGGTTTTTAATGCCCTTACAGGATTAAGGCAACATACTGGGAATTGGCCAGGTAAAACAGTTACACGAGCAGAAGGCGGTTTTGAATATAATACTCAAAAATTCAAATTGGTTGATTTACCTGGGACTTACTCATTACTTTCAACATCAGAAGATGAAGAAGCTGCTAGAGATTTTATCCTTTTTGGAAAACCTAACGTAACAGTTATTGTAGTTGATGCTAATCGATTAGAGCGTAATCTCAATCTGGTACTTCAAATATTAGAAATTACAGATAGAGTGGTTTTATGTTTAAATTTAATGGATGAAGCTAAGCGTAATCACATTTCTATAGATGTACGTACGTTGTCACGAGATTTAGGTATACCTGTTGTACCTACAAGTGCGAGATTTAGCGAAGGCATCCCAGAACTCATTCAAACTATTAGCGAAATTGCTAACGGTAACATTGTTTGTAAACCACATAAAATAAAAAGTGTTCCTAATAACATTGAAAAAGCGGTTAAAACACTTGCAAATGAGATTGAAAAAGAGTTTCCTAATATTCCTAATAGTAGATGGATAGCTTTTAGATTGTTAGAAGGTGATACCCAAATAATTAATGCTTTAAAAGCAGGACAACTTGTTTAAACTAACGTAAATGAATCAGAAAAATATTGATTATATTATTGAATTATCAAATGAATTACGATGGCAAATTGGCGATGATTTTCATGATAATTTAACTGAAAGTATTTACGCTGATGCCGCTAATATTGTAAAAGACACGGTACAGGTTGATAATTCTAAAAAACGCTTTCGTTTAGATTCTAAAATAGATAAAATTGTAACGAGTAAAACCTTCGGTTTTCCTATCATGTTTTTAATTTTAGGATTGGTATTGTGGTTAACCATAGTAGGAGCAAACTATCCATCATCTTTATTAGCAAGTTTATTATTAGATAACATGCACCCTATTTTAAAAAGTGGTGCAGCAAGCATAGGGACACCTTGGTGGCTAGATGGCTTTTTAATTGATGGTGTTTATCTTGCAGTAGCTTGGGTAATAGCTGTTATGTTACCTCCTATGGCTATATTTTTTCCAATGTTTACGCTTCTTGAAGATTTTGGTTATTTACCACGTGTTGCTTTTAATTTAGACTCTTTATTTAAAAAATCTGGAGCACATGGCAAGCAAGCTTTAACTATGAGTATGGGTTTTGGTTGTAATGCTGCAGGCGTTGTGGCTACCAGAATTATTGATAGCCCAAGAGAGCGTTTAATAGCTATTATTACTAATAATTTCTCCTTGTGTAATGGGCGCTGGCCAACACAAATATTAATAGCAACTATTTTTATTGGAGCTGTGGTTCCAGAGTCGTTTTCTAGTTTAGTGTCCCTGTTAGCTGTAATAGGAGTTGCTGTTTTAGGGATGGCATTTATGTTTACTGTTTCATGGGCATTATCTAAAACGGTTTTAAAAGGAGAAGTATCAACCTTTAACTTGGAGTTACCACCTTACAGGCCACCGCGTTTTTGGAAAACTATTTATACATCATTAATCGATAGAACTTTAATTGTTTTATGGCGTGCTATCGTATTTGCGGCGCCAGCAGGTGCTGTAATTTGGTTAATTTCTAACATTTATATTGGCAATGAAAGTATAGCATCATGGGCTATAAACGGGATGAGTGGTTTTGGATTTTTGTTAGGATTAAACGGCGTTATATTATTAGCATATATTGTAGCAATTCCAGCAAATGAAATTGTAATTCCTACTATTTTAATGCTTACCGTTATGGTTACAGGAATTTCAGGTGGTGCTGGTGCTGGTGTGATGTTTGAGCTAGATTCTATGGACGCTACTGCTGATATTTTAAGAGCAGGTGGATGGACATTACTTACTGCAATCAATTTGATGTTATTTAGTTTATTACATAACCCTTGTAGTACCACAATTTATACCATCTACAAAGAAACAAAAAGTGTAAAATGGACGGTTTTTGCCTCAGTGATGCCTATTTTTTTAGGTTTTATAGTTACGTTTCTGGTGGCTCAATTTTGGAGAATTATTTTTTAGTTACATACAGAGTATGAATAAATTCTTTACCATGCTGTTGTTAGTATTCACAATCAATTCCATTTTTTCTCAAACAATTATAACAGATAGATCAGATCAAACCGAAAGTTCTTCAACAGTAAAAAGGGGTAGTTTGCAAATTGAAACAGGGATTATAGTTGGCTTTATAGAAGATGATTTTAATTCTGAAAAGCAACTATTAACACCAAAACGTTATTTAGATACGGTATTTGTAGCGGTATTGAAATTATACTGCAAGAATTTGTTGGCATGAGCGATTTACAGTTAGGAACAAAAATTCAGTTATTAAAAAAAGAGCATATAAATACCGAAATTGCTTTTATAACGCATGTATTGTTTCCAACTGGCTCTAAAAGTTTTACAAACGATAAATTAGGAACAATAAATAAACTCTCCATTTCTCATAGTTTAAGTAATCATCTTAATTGTAGGGTACAATGTGGGTTATGATTATTTTGGTGAAGGCTACCGTAATTTAACCTTTTCTAACTCACTAGCAAAAGTAATTAATGATTCATTTGGTTTTTATATTGAACCATTTGGTTACTTTTTAAATTTTGATGATTACCAATATAGTTTTGATGCAGGAATTACTTATTTGGTAAACAAGAAAAGCCAAATTGACTTTTCATTTGGAACAGGAATTAATCATATCATGAATTATATTTCAATAGGATATAATATCAATATTGAAAAAAATAATTGAGTTCGCAATTCAAATGCTGTTATAAAAATTGATATGTTTGCCGAAAAGGTTTTCATATGAAACGACTACTAATTTTAATACCATTATTATATTTTTCATGTATTCCAATTAGAATTGCTCCAACTATCCAAACAGATAAAGTTATGGTAGCAAGTAAATTTAAAAGAAAACTTCCTAAAAAACATGCTTTTATTTTTGAGGACCCTAAAGATGTTAATGAGTTTTATAGTTATATAAACATTAAATATGAGTTGAATGATCAAGAAGTTGGATGGGATATCCCTTTTGAAATTAATGAAACCGTCTATTATTTTTCGTTTTACGAAGTTGATATCCCAGATAAGACTTTAAACATTTTGCCAATTTTAGTTGACAGTGCTTTGGAAGCCAATAATAATGAATCCATTTTTGAGGATTCTTATGTTTCTAGAATGGGTAATTGGTTCTTAGTGATAACCGTAACAGATAAAGACAACAAGGATTGTTTGCATCCAGATTATATCCAAAAAGAGGTCATTTTAGAGTATTTAAGAAAAATGAGAGTCGAGTATTTAAATACAAGTAATTATTTAGATGCTTTATTAAAAAAATAAAGATTAGTGACAGCCACAACCGTCATCTCCACCACAAGCTTTTTTTGAAGCCGTTTTTTTCGAAAAAAACTTTCTTACCAAAAAGCTTATGGCTAAAGCCATGGAAGCAAAAACTAATATGTTTTGTATTAATGTATTCATAAAAACTTTTAGTCGTAATTAAATGCTTTTCATTTCAAAAATTGAAAAGCAATTAATGCCACAATATATGCAAAGGCACTCATAATTATCAATTGTAAAACGGGCCATTTCCAAGTATTGGTTTCGCGTTTAACTACCGCCAAAGTGCTCATACACTGCATGGCAAAAGCATAAAAAAGAAGTAAAGAAATACCAGATGCAAAAGTAAATAAAGGACCTCCTAAAATAGGATTTATTTCTCCTGCCATCCTGTTTTTTATAGTTTCTTCTTCATCGCTTCCTACACTGTAAATTGTAGCTAGTGTACCTACAAATACTTCTCTTGCAGCAAAAGAGCTAACGATCGCTATACCTATTTTCCAATCGTAACCTAAGGGTCTAATGGCAGGCTCTATAGCACGACCAGTTATACCAATAAAAGAATGTTCTAATTTATGAGACGCTATTTTTTGCTGTAAATCTTCTTCGCTCAAATTATCAGAAGCGAAAGTTGTTTCCACAATATTTTCCGCATCATTAAATTGTTCTCCTGGACCATAAGACGCTAAAAACCACAAAACAATAGAAATGGCTAAAATGATTTTTCCTGCTCCAAAAACAAATGATTTTGTTTTTTCAATTACGGTTAAACCTACGTTTTTAAAAAGAGGTAATTTATAATTAGGCATTTCAACAACAAAAAACGTTTTACTTTTAATTTTTAATATTTTATTTAAAATATATGCCGAAATAATAGCAGCGCCAAACCCAATTAAATACAATAACATTAAGGTTAATGCTTGATATCCCAATCCAAATATTCGTCCTTCGGGTATTACTAAAGCTATAATAATTAAATAAACTGGAAGTCTCGCAGAACAAGTTGTAAAAGGTGTTACTAAAATAGTAATTAAACGTTCTTTCCAACTTTCAATATTTCTAGTAGCCATAATAGCAGGAATGGCGCAGGCAGTTCCAGAAATTAGCGGTACTACACTTTTGCCGCTTAACCCAAATCGACGCATAATTCTATCCATTAAAAACACCACGCGACTCATATAACCGCTTTCTTCAAGAACAGCAATAAATAAAAACAAAAAGGCAATTTGCGGAATAAAAATTACAATACCTCCAAGTCCAGGGATGATGCCTTCAGCAAGTAAATTCGTAAAAGCTCCCGATGGTAATACGTTTTTAGTCCATTCGCTTAAAGAAGCAAATGCACTATCAATAAAATCCATGGGTACGCTAGACCAATCATAAATAGCTTGAAAAATGGTAAGTAAAATAATAATGAAAATAACGTAACCCCAAACCTTATGCGTTAAAACACTATCGAGTTTACTTCGCAAATCTTTTGCCTGAGAGGCATCAATAGTTTGCCCAACCTTTAAAACATTATTTATAAATTGGTAGCGTTTTATGGTTTCTTTTTGTTGTAAACGTTTTAAATCACTTTTGCTTTTTGTTTTAAAATTAGCTACTGCATCAATTTCGTTTCTGTCTGTTTTTCCAAAGTTTACATCTTGCGTGATTACTAACCAAAGTTTATAAAGTAGTTGATTAGGGAATGCTTTTTGTAAATTCTCAAAATAATCTTTATCAATCTCAGAGGCATTTAAACAAGGAGAAATAGGAATATCTTTATAATTAGTAATAAGGTTTTTTAAACTTTCAATACCTTCATTTCTACGCGTACTAATTAAAGCAATTTTAGTCTTAAGATGTTCTTCTAAATAATCAATATCTAGAGAAATACCCTTGTAATTCATACGATCTGCCATATTAATAACCAGAATTGTAGGAATTTCTAAATCTTTAATTTGAGTAAACAATAATAGGTTTCGCTTTAAATTTTCAACATCACTAATAACAACAGCAATATCTGGGAAGTCCTTATCATTTTTATTTAGAAGTAACTCAATAACCACATTCTCATCAAGCGATGAGGCATTTAAACTGTATGTTCCCGGTAAATCAATAATATGGGCTTTAACACCACGTGGGAGTTTACAAATACCTTCTTTCTTTTCAACTGTAATACCGGGGTAATTACCAACTTTTTGATTTAAACCTGTTAAAGCATTAAATACAGATGTTTTTCCTGTATTTGGATTCCCTATTAAAGCGACATTAATTTGCTTACTCATGAGGTATTTTTTCTATAATTATATGAGAAGCCGTCTCTTTTCTAATAGCTAAATGGGTACCATTAATGTTTAAATACATCGGATCTTGAAAAGGCGCAAGCTGAACAAGCTCTACAGAATTACCAGGCAAACAACCCATTTCCAATAGTTTTAAAGGAATATGAATAGATGAAACATCCTTAATAATTGCATGTTCACCGCGTTTCAAATGTGCTAAAGTATCCTCCAAGCTTATTTAGATTGATTTTAAAGAAGCAAAAGTACATTAAAAAATTTAAAGTTAAAAGTGCTTCAATATTTTATAAAAGCTTTTTGGCGTTACCCAAGGGTCGCGCTTTCGCAAGTCGCTCTCATTAAGGAGCTCCAACAATTGCTCAATCCCTAACGCAAAACAAAATAAGTAACAAAGTAGGTTGTTTTATTCCTCTTTTTTCAGTGTTGCCATATCATCTATTAATCTATCCATTTCCTCGGGGTTTGTGCCATCGTAAAACCCACGAATTTGTTTTTTTTTATCTATAAGCATAAAATTTTCGGTATGAATCATATCAAATTCTCCACTATACGGATTGTCCTTAACAGCCAAATAACTTTTTCTAGCTAGATCATAAATTTGTTTCTTATCACCAGTAACTAAATTCCATTTTTTGTCTATCACACCTTTTTCTATGGCATATTGTTTTAATTGTGCAACCGAATCAATTTCAGGGGTAACGGAATGGGATAACAACATAACATCATTGTCGTTTATAATTTTCTCCTGAATTTTAGCCATATGATTTGTCATTATTGGGCAAATAGTTTTGCAGGTTGTAAAAAAGAAATCAGCTATATAAATTTTGTTTTTATAATCATCTTGGGTTATGGTTTTTCCATTTTGATTAATAAGGCTAAAAGTTCCAACCTTATGATACTTTTTTTGATATTGAATGGTGCTATCAACAAGCTCTTCACTTACCATAGCTGGCTGATAAATAGGTAAGGGTTTATAAACATTAAGTGTATTGAAAATAAGTGCGATTATAATGATTGAAATGATTACAAAAACAATGGCAAATTTCTTGTAATCCTTAAAAAACGTAAGCATATATATTATTGATTTATGCAAAAATACGATGAAAATTAGAGGTGTAAAATGTTATAGGAACTTAAATTCATGTTAAAACGAATACCATTAATTAATTAGCTTTTTAAAGTTGGTTTAAAAGCTTACTTTTGTGCGATTATTAAAAATAGATTTTAAGAAACTATGGAGTTTGTTATAAAAATATCTCAGTTTTTACTGAGCCTTTCCTTACTAATTATTTTACACGAATTAGGTCATTTTATCCCTGCAAAAGCATTTAAAACACGAGTAGAAAAATTTTATTTGTTTTTTGATGTTAAGTTTTCACTTTTTAAAAAGAAGATTGGCGAAACAGTTTATGGTATAGGTTGGTTGCCTTTAGGGGGTTACGTAAAAATATCTGGAATGATTGATGAAAGCATGGATACCGAGCAAATGGCGCAGGAGCCACAACCATGGGAATTTCGTTCAAAACCTGCATGGCAACGCTTAATTATTATGCTTGGTGGTGTAACTGTTAACTTTCTATTAGCTATCCTTATATACATTGGTATGAGTTATTATTATGGTGATAGATTTTTACCTATTGAAAATATTAAAGACGGCCTTTTAATAGAAAACAAAGTAGCTAATCAAGCAGGGCTTTTAACAGGAGATAAAATTATTGCTGTCGATGGAGACAAAATTGAAAATTTCTCTCAAATATCAGAAAAGGTTTTATTTGGAAAAAGAATAACCATTGAAAGAAACGGCAAAGAATCAACGGTTATTTTTCCTGAAGATTTTTTATCACAACTTATAGATTCTAAAGAAAGAGGTTTTATCAATCTAAGAGAACCTTTCATTGTTGTTCAAGTTCCAGATACCTCTTTCAATAAAAATAGCGGACTAAGAAAAGGTGATATTGTTATTGGATTAAATGATTTTAATACAAAATATGCCGATGAGGTTAAACTAGGATTAGAGAAATTTAAAGGTCAAGAGGTTACTGCTAAAGTTTTAAGAGATAAATCTGAAATTAATATCTCCTTGAAAATTTCTGATAATGCAAAATTAGGGTTAGTATATGCTTCAGGTTCTACTCCAGAAACACTAGAAGCATTAGGTTATTACCAATTTGAAACAAAAGATTATGGTTTTTTTGAGTCTTTTTCTGTTGGTTTAAATAAGGCAAAAGATAAAATGGTTTCTTATTGGGATCAATTAGGAGCTATTTTCACACCTAGTACAGGCGCTTATAAAGGTGTTGGAGGTTTTAAAGCAATTTATGATATCTTCCCAAGCTTTTGGAGCTGGCAAGTTTTTTGGACCATAACAGCTTTCCTATCTATTATGTTAGGGGTTTTAAACTTATTGCCTATACCTGCATTAGATGGTGGTCATGTGATGTTTTTATTATATGAAATGATTTCAGGCAGAAAACCAGGAGATAAGTTTATGGAGTATGCCCAAATGGTTGGTTTCTTTATACTTATTGCTTTAGTTTTATTTGCAAACGGTAATGATATTTTTAAAGCAATTTTTGATTAAAATTTTTAAAAATAATATTTGCAGTAAATAAAAATATATATATATTTGCGCTCGCTTAGGCGAAAAATTAACACTCCTCCTTAGCTCAGTTGGTTAGAGCATTTGACTGTTAATCAAAGGGTCCTTGGTTCGAGCCCAAGAGGGGGAGCCACACTGGACAAGCCATCAGAAATGATGGCTTTTTCTTTGTCTATCAG
>NZ_CEWOCJ010000007.1:0-156855 GCF_982512915.1 Flaviramulus sp.
TTAAATTTCGTCTTTCTTTTAATATCATTTCACATCTTAAAAATTTGACATTTACAAGAGGTAAGTTATTTAATCATTCATTTATAAATTATTAAAACGAATAACAAACTTTCCAATACAATTACTAATTCGTCTAGAGATTTTTAATTATAAACTTTTTTTTACCGTCATGCCTCATATTTTAGCTTACTGTAAAATTGGACTTGCAACAAAAAGTCGGACAAATTTTCTAAGACCTATGCCACATTCTTCATTTGATAAAATTCTAATTCCATCTCTTTAGGTGTTTTGTATCCCAAAGACGAGTGCAATCGTTTTCTGTTATACCAGACCTCTATATATTCAAAGACTTTAGATTTAGCTTCCTCGATAGTTTTAAAGTTATGATGATAAATTAATTCAACTTTAAGTGTTTTAAAGAAACTCTCTGCTACAGCATTATCCCAACAATTCGCTTTTCTACTCATGCTTTGGGTAATTAAAGTATTCTTATTAATCCATTTTCTAAATTCTATAGAAGAATATTGTATGCCTCTGTGTGAATGAAAAAGTAAAGATTCGGATATTTCTCTTTTTGATACTGCCATTTTCCAAGCTGGAATAATAGTTTGATTGGTATATAACCTTGAGCTTAATGACCATCCAATTACTTGCCTGTCATATAAATCAATAATGGTAGTAAGGTATAGCCAACCTGTAACTGTTTTTATATAGGTTAAATCTGATACCCAAACTTCATTTAGTCTATTTGCTGTAAAGTTTCTATTTAAATGATTTCTACAAAGTAGGATATGGATGATTAGAATCTGTAGTAACTTTAAACCGCTTTTTAAGTTTACTCCTCCAACCATTGATACGCATCAGTTTAGCAACTCTCTTTTTTGATATATGATGACCTTTCCTTTTTAGTTGTTCAGCTATTCTAGGGCTACCATAAGTTTGATTGCTTAAATCAAAAATCTCTTTTATTAAATTTGTAAACAGACTGTTTTCTATAGCTCGATTTGATGGTCCATAACTGAACCATCTATAATAACTACTTCGACTTACTTTTAAAACTTTACACATCTTTTCAATAGGATACATATGTTTATAGCTTACTATAAATTGATAGACTTCCCATAGCTCTTGGAAAAGATGTGAACGGCTTTTTTTAATATTTCAAGTTCTAATTCTTTTTCCTTAAGGGCTTTTCGCAATCGTTTTAATTCTATAGAATCAGTCTCTTGTTTTATAGTAGCCTTTGGAGAAGCTTTTGTTTTTTGACCTGCTCCCCACTTATAAATCCGTTGCACCTGAACTCCTAGCTCATCTGCTAATTCTTTAATGTTTTCTCGCTGATAACTTAATCGTACTGCTTCTGATTTAAACTCAGTACTGTAAACTCGTTTTTTCATTATTCTAAGATATTTGTTTTTATTTAAACAGTCTTAAAATTTCTGTCCGAGTAAATGTAGTAACTCCAACCAAATCATAGTGACCAACATTAAACAAATTGCACTTCAAAAGTGTTAACAAAAAATCAAACTTATTAACCATTAAAAATCCAAATTAATATAGATTAAAATAAAACAATCTAAATTAAAATAAATGCACAAATACCTATAATCCAGTATTTTAAAATATAAAAAAACTTAAATATATTAGTTGAAAATTTATATATTATGTTACGTAGAATAGACCCTTACACAGGTGAAGTTTTTTATCCAAAAAGAAATAACCAATACTTCGCTAATAGACAAAACCAAATTGCCTATAACAATCAAAAAGCAAAAGAAATTAGAGATTTGATGGCTAAAATTGATAATCATATCCGCAATAATTGGAAAATCTTAGTAGATGCGCTTGAAGAAAACAAATTCTTAATAAGAAATAAAGATTATTTATTAGGTTGTGGTTATAATTTTAACTTCTTTCATTTTACTAAAATCATTAAAAATGAATATTACTTTGGCATATATAACTATGGCATTACTTTATTAGATAACGGATTATATAAAATCATTAAACTTGAAGGCGATGAATGAATACTTAGAAATAGAAGATATCATAAAACTATCAAAGACTAATATCAATACTCAAATAGATATGTATTCAAACCAAGATACAATCCAAATTGAAAAAACTAAAAGTAAATTAACCCAAATTAACATAGGTTTATTTGTAATTATTTTAATAGTTGGAGGCATCTTATTTTATAATTACAATATAAAAAAAGAAGAAGTAAATAAGCCAATTTAAACTGTTTTAAAGTAAATTAATTTAGATTAATTTACTTTAAAACAGTTTAACATATAAAGGTATTATCTAATAAAATGTGTGAGTTTATAAATCTCAAGTTAAAAATTAATCTGATATTTTTTATTTATTAATTTTAAATTTTACCTACTTCTGAAACCATAAGACATTTTAAAGGAAGATTTTTTAAAGCAACTAAAATATATTTTGGAAATGAAAAAATAATCCCCCACTATTCTTTTAATTTCTCTGGGTTTTTCCATATGAAATTATTAAAAGATACTATTGCTGATATAATATCTACTCAATTAGCAACCTAACATATAAAAAGGTTTTTTTTCCTTGGCGGTGCAAGGCTAGCTTATTTAGGTTTAATTTAAAATAGGCATTCACCTAATATTACAGATTCTAAAACGAC
This sequence comes from Flaviramulus sp., assembly GCF_982512915.1. NCBI lineage: Bacteria > Pseudomonadati > Bacteroidota > Flavobacteriia > Flavobacteriales > Flavobacteriaceae > Flaviramulus > Flaviramulus sp. Next base: position 2,657 of record NZ_CEWOCJ010000007.1, read on the forward strand.
CGGCTTTTGAACTAAAATGTCATTAATCTAATTAGCATTATTCTTAATTACTTTACTATTTTACTGTGTGGTGATTATAACTAATTTGTTTAGCCAAACGGATTTTTTCATTTAACCCTAATTAACTTAAAGTATTTGAGCGCCACATTTGTTTTTGATAGCCCGAATCTATATTTTAAAAAATGTATCCCATACAGTTTTATCGTAAATGGGGAATTAGGAATTAGCAAATTAGCTTTTGGTACCCCCCTATACTTTATCTTTATTATTGATAATTCTAAAAAAACTGATTTTTTGACCGTTGATACTTTTGGTGAAAAACTCTATACTTAAATCCTTATGAATCATGTATTTTCTCAGATAATTACTAAAGGTTCTTTGAGTGAATGTATTATTACCGTCTTCGTATAATTCTTTATATTCTTCATATAATTCTTTGGTATTGTACTCCTCATTTGGCTTAAATTCTTTGCTTTTAGCCCAGCCAAGAAATTCTTCTCCTATTATTTGCCTTAACCGATTTTCAACCATATTAATGGATGGGGCCGGAATTAGACCTTTATCTAAGTACAATTGTATGCAATCTATCATATACCAGTAAAACCTATTATATTCGTTATCATCCCACTCATCTGTAAAAAACCGACAGCCATGTTCTTCAACGATGGGTTCTTCGACTCCTGAACCTATTTTACGTGAATAATAATCAGATAACTCAATAATAAATTGACGCCGTTTTCTTGTTGAGCCAACACAATCCAATATAATATTTGAGCATATCAAGATTTTAGGACTGTCTTGAGCAAGTATAAAAAAAGAATCTTTGAACTTCTGTTCTAAATTAAATCCGTCAGTTGAAAGGGAATTAAATCGATCGATATCCATTTCCTTGCTTACGTCATCAATCCATAATACTTTAGTAGCTCTATCTACATCTTGAAAGTCAAAACGACTATTACCTTTAAATTTTTTTCCATCGATTTTTACTGTATTTCTTATCATAGCGATTGCATTCGATATAAGTCCCTTTCCTGTGCCTCCCTGAGGAATATTTACATCGGTTATCGATTCGTCATACAATAAGACCATTTGCCCTCCAGAACTCCTTTGAAAAGAGTGCATTAAATACCCTAAACCACTTCTAAGTGATCGTATTCTTTTACGATCCTTATTACAAACATTTTCAATAAATTTTGAAAAATGGCAACTTGAAGAATCTCTTTGCTTAATTTGACGATTAATTATATTTTTTTTCCATATTAAACCATCTACAGTGATACTATATGGTATTCTAACAACTTTTTTAGCCTTAATTTCAACTATTCCATTCTCAAAAAATACACATGCTTTTTCTGTTGAATCTTTTTTTATTGGGCTTTCATCTTTGCATAAAAAATCCAAAAAATTATCATTCAATACTGTATTTGTTTGACGATAAAACATTTCTGTTTGTGCCTCCGAAGTAAAACATCCTTCTACACAATCAATCTCAATATTTAACTCCGGTAATTGCGTTAAGTAATCATTAACGAGGTCTTTTATTTCTTTTAAGGAAATTTCAGAAATTATATTAAACTCTTTTCGAACTAGTATAAATGATTGATTTTCTCTTACATGACAAATTCCTAGATGTTCTAGAAGGCTGATAACTCCTTTTTTATATAGTCCCGATAAAAACAAATATTCTTCTCCGCTTTTCTCTTTTTTCTTTATTATAGTGAAAATATCAATCCCAAATTTTGAATTCCCAAGGTCTACCTTTTCTGTGCAAAAATGACCGTCAATTTTTGATACTTCATTGAATGTATTCAGTATGTCTGAAGTTAATAAGTCTTTATTTTCCATTATTTTCTTCCTTTTTTATTCATGAATTTATCTGCTTTAGTTTCAGCTACAGAGGGTCTTCCCTTTTTAATCCACTGGTTTAATTCTTTCCTTGAAAATGTTAATGGCCGGCCAAAAGAAACAACTGGTATTTCAAGTCTTGAAACTTTGGTGTATATCGTTTTTTTTGTGTAACCAGTTAATGCAACCGCTTGATCAACATAAATAATGTCTGATTTATTAATTCCATGCTTTTGTAAATCAGAAGGGTTTAGATTAACCTCACGTGTTAAGGATTTGTTTAGCTTAACAAATTCTCCTACAGTCAGGGTAATCAAGAGTCTTTTATCATTTTCCATAATATTTATATTGGTATTTAATTTGAGTTTTATAAACGCAGATGGAATAAACAAAACAGCCATACATTAACTAGCTTAGAATATTATTCAAAAGATGTAACAACATCTTCATTTTTTGATATTCTTAATAGTAAGAGTTATGCTTTATTCTTTTTTTAAAAACAAGTGATTTGACCGTTTTGGGATAAACGCTACTTTACTGTATTAAAAAATGTGGTTTGCAGTTTTACCCCCCGATACTATGAAATTTTGAATATTGCCGTAAAAAAAAGTGTTTAGTGATTGTTTTCCTGAATATTCTCATCGATCAATCTGACGATATCCTTATGTTTATAAAAAATCCGCTTTCCTACTTTTGAGGTTCTGATATTATAATCCGCTGAGAAGGTTGACATTTTAGTGTCTCCATAATTGAAAAAATCTTGAACAACCTTTTTAGGTATCCAATCTCCAAAAGTTATTGATTTTTTTAGCGTCTGTGTTTCGTTTATTTCCATTTGAATTTATTTTGATTCAAATTTCTAATAAAATACTAACTTGCTGTGGAACAAAAAACTAACTAAGACAAAATCAGCCGCTCTACGCGTTTAATCTTAAATCGCCTTAAAGTTTCATAATTTGATATTGCTTCTTCACTATTGTTTAATAATTCCTTTTCCCTTAAAATAATTTCTAATAAATCATAAAACTCGACTTTAAAATCAGACTCATTAAAGTCTATAGAATTAAGTTCTTTATTAAAATCTACTAAATAATTATATAAATTATGTAAGTCATTTTTATGAGAATATTTTATTTTATGCGTTACAGATGTCAATGGGTTTTTCACAGAAATATCCATTTTATAGCTGGGGATTTCTTTTTTAATTAAATCATTTAATATATGGATATCTTCTATGGCTTCTGTCAAAATTGGAGGAAAACTTTGGCTGTGTAATTGTCTATTCACCTTACGTGCAATAGCTGAAAAATTTATATTAAAATCCAATGCCATTTTTTCCTTAATTACAGATAAACTATACAGCTCATAAAAGCCCCATATGACTTCGTAAGGATATAAATATTTTGATTCTTCATGGTATTGATCTAAAGATTTAAAAAAATATAAATAGGACATAAAAACTTTAGGTGTATATTTTTTTAAACTCAATCTTCTAACAACATCTTTTACCTCATCATCATTATAAAAACATAAAGCAGCTACATACTTATAAATTTCAACATAGCGTTTCAATTCATTAAGTTTCAAATAATCCTCTTCATGTGTATTTAAATGATTGATGATTTGACTTCTCTTCGATTGTAATAAATCAAATATTTTTTCCTTAAACGCTATATTTATGCTTTTGAGCTTTCCCTTCATTTTAATAACTTTTTAAAATGTTTTTGTAATTTCTTTTTGGCACCCTTTAAAATATCATCACTTACATTAAAATAATGACTGTCTATATCATTACTACTGGTATGACCCATTAAGCTTTTAATAACTAAACTTTCTCTGATTCCAGATTCAAAGATAGATTGTCTGAAGAAGCGTCTTGCGGTATAGGTACTAAGTGAAAAATCGATTCCCGTCTTTGCTGCTATAAGCTTTAAGTTTAAATTCATTTTGTCTAAACTACGCTCAGGTAGTATCCTGTCTTCTGGAGTTTTTCCGTCATATTTATCTACGAGTTCCACTATCTGTTTTGTTAAAAATTGCTTCGTCTGTACCTTTGATTTTTTTCTCTTTAACTCTATTAAACCGTTTTTTATATCTTGATATGTTAAATCTGTTGCATCACAGTAACTCAGTCCACTATAACATAAAAATAGAAAAATATCTCTATATACTTCTAAAGTACTATTTTTTGATAAATCTAGTTTGGCTATTTTTACAAAACAATCATTAGCCAAACGAGGCCTATCTGCTTTTTTAAAAGGAACTTTTACACCATTAAAAGGATTAGTTGTAATACGCTCCTCAAATAGTAGTTTATTAAATATGGGCTTGACATTCTTAACAATTGAGTTCACGGATTGGCTATTCATTCCTATTTTTTCTTGCTCAGGAATGGGTGTTTTTAGGTATTCAATGAACATAGAAACATGCAGCTTTTTAAAGTCTTTAATACCTAAAAAATTTAACTTTTTATGCTCTAAAAAGTTACATAGATGATTGATTGATTTTTTGTAATTTCTTTTGGTTCCAGGAGCCTTATCGACATCTGGAAATATAATTTTATCATAAAATTGATTGGCTGCATTTATAACTGAAATACCCTCCTCGTCCTTTTTTCTTGACAGCAGATAGTCAGTAATTTGGTGCGGCGTTACTGTTCCCATTTTAGTTAGGTGGATTCGCAGGTAGTTATGAAATTCATTTTGTATTTCATTAAGCAAAATATTATGTGCTAGCAAATGCTTTTGTTTTGAGCTAAAGCGCTGCAAATCTTCATCCCAGTATTTGATATCCTTGCTACTGATTTTTGTGGTACTAATTTTTCCTTCAGCTTTTTTTCGATTGTGTACAATTCTTAAATACAAAGGATAAGACTTATTGTCCACTATCTGCTTTGGCGTTTTAATGTAAAAATTGGATGTTGTTCCCATAATTTTAAATTTTGTTAAAGATTTAAATTCTTATAAAATGTTTGTGGAACAAAAAATTGACATCACTTCGATTGTCATGAACTTAATTGAAATTAATCTTGCTATCTGTTTCGTCTTTTAGAAGCAGAAATTTTATGTCTTTTCAAAACTTTAACATTTTTGTGAAACATTTTTTCATTTGGTGAAACAATAGTGAAACAAAAATGTGGTTTGAAACGAATTCTAACAAACCCAATTGAAAACAAAAACCCCACAGTTCCTAAGAAACTGTGGGGTAATGAAATTAATTGAAAATGTTTTAGTGACCGCGAAGGGATTCGAACCCCCAACCCTCAGAGCCGAAATCTGATATTCTATCCAATTGAACTACGCAGCCCTTTTTATTAATAACTAACTTAAGATAATTTAGACTTTACTATATTAGATATGGTTTTACCATCTGCTTTACCTGCTAGTTCTTTACTAACCATACCCATTACTTTTCCCATATCTTTCATAGAGTCAGCTCCTGTTTGCTCAATAATAGCGACAACAACTTTCTCTATTTCTTTATCAGTTAATGCCTCTGGCAAAAACTGTGCTATAATATCAGCTTCTGCAATTTCCGAACTTGCTAAATCTTCTCGTCCTTGTTCTATATAAATAGCAGCACTATCTCTGCGTTGTTTTACTTGTTTTTGTAAAATTTTAAGTTCTAGCTCTTCTGATAAGTCTGCTTTTGCACCATCTTCTGTTTGTGATAATAAAATAGCTGATTTTACAGCTCGTAATGCTGTTAATGCTGTTTGATCTTTTGCTTTCATGGCTTCTTTTAAAGCTGTCATAACTGCGTCTTGTAAACTCATCTTTATTTATTTTTTGATACGCGAAGATAAAAAATAGATTCTTGACATTATTAATAAGTAGAGAAACTTTATAAAATAAAAAACCCAAAAAGATGAGGGTTTCTTTTTGGGGTTTAATAACAAAGTATGGTTAAATTAATCTACATTATCATGTAAAAACGAATTATTTGTTCTTAATTGGATATCATCATTATCATCTAATCCTATACTAGTTCTAGACATATCGGTTTCAGAGGAATGCTTAGCATCCTCTAAACTTACACCTTGCCTTTTATAAGCTGGTACTTTTTCTATATCATCAATTTTAGCATTATTGAATTTATAGTTGAAATCTTTCATTTTGCGTCTTCTTTCTTCTGCACGCTCTTTTAGCAAATCAGAAATTGGACTATTCATTGGATCAATTTCATCCAAAACTTCTTGCTCTTCAACAAACTTTTCTATAACTTTTTTCTCAAAAACAACTTCTTGATCATCTATCTCTAGAATACTATTTAAAGCTTCTTGTTTCTTATTCATTGAAGATTCTATTTCTAGATAATCATCAAGCGCATATCTAATATCACCTTCTTTGTTGGTTTCATTTACAGGAATTAACTCAACATAGTCATTTACCGGAATATCTTTTACTTCCTCATCCGTTAATTTATATGAAATAACCTCATTTTCAGTTTCTTCCTTTTTACTGCTTTCGTTAAATGATAAAGGCAAATCAAAAGTTAAGGTTATTTGTTGTTCTTCTTCTACATTATCTGAAACAGAAAGTTTATAATTCTTGTCTTCCATTTCTGAAGACATTCTAGTTACTGGTTTAATTATAAAATCTTCCTCTTCTTCAATATTAGCGTATACTTCATCATACACAACATCAATATTTTTAATTATTTCTGATGTTGGAATTAAATCTATAAGATCTGAAACTGATGTATTTGATTGTTTATTTATATCGGTTTTTTCAATATAATTAGCATCAATCTCTTCAGTATCAAAATCTAAAGTATGCCGTACAAAAGAAGTTTCTGCTTTCTTTTCTAACTCAATGATTGGCGCAATAATTACGGGCTCTTTCTCTTTTTTACTTACTACTTTATCTTCAGTAAGAGAATGTACAACCTTTTTAGTTTCTGTATTCGAAATTTCGTCTTGTTGTTCAACATTAAATCCGGTTGCAATAATTGTTACGGCTATAGACTCTTCTAAAGATTCATCTTCACCAACACCCATAATAATATTTGCACCATGCCCAGCTTCACTTTGAATATGATCGTTAATTTCACCAATCTCATCAATAGTAATTTCATGAGAACCAGAAACAATAAGCAGCAATACATTTTTAGCTCCGGTTATTTTATTATCGTTTAATAATGGTGAATCTAGTGCTTTACGAATAGCATCTTGAGCACGGTTTTTACCTGATGCTAATGCAGAACCCATAATAGCTGTACCACTATTACTTAGTACCGTTTTAGCATCACGCAAATCAATATTTTGAGTATAGTGGTGTGTAATAACTTCGGCTATACCACGAGCAGCAGTAGATAGCACTTCATCAGCTTTTGAAAAACCTGCTTTAAAACCAAGGTTCCCATAAACCTCCCGAAGTTTATTATTATTAATTACAATTAATGAATCTACAACTTCTCGTAAATTTTCTATACCTTTTTGAGATTGTTCAATACGCATTCTACCCTCAAATTGAAACGGCATAGTAACAATCCCAACTGTTAAAATATCTAAATCTTTAGCCATTTTAGCAATAATAGGCGCTGCGCCTGTACCTGTTCCACCACCCATACCTGCGGTAATAAATACCATTTTGGTATTGGAATCTAACATTTGTGCGATATCATCAAAACTTTCTACAGCCGATTGCTCACCTATATCAGGGTTTGCACCAGCTCCTAACCCTTCAGTTAAGTTAAGTCCTAATTGAATTTTGTTTGGTACACCACTATTTTGAAGTGCTTGTGCATCAGTATTACAGATATAAAAATCTACACCTTTAATGCCTTGTTGAAACATGTGATTGATAGCATTGCTACCACCACCGCCAACACCAATAACTTTAATAACATTTGATTGATTTTTAGGTAAATCAAATGCGATGCTTTCGAATTCTTTTTTGCTGCTCATAAATTCTATTTTACTGGGGTTTTATACTTAATATTTTTTTTAATTCTATGGATTATCTTCATATGCCTTTTGGCAATTTTATTCTCGATTTCTTATTCGGCATTATCTAAAAAGTCTTTAACTCTTTCCGTTAACTTGTCTAGAAAAGAACGTCTTTCTTTAGTTGGTTTCTCTTTAATTTCTTCTTCTGAAGGTTTTTCTTCAATATTTTCAACTTCTTTTTGTTGTTCTACTTTTTTTCTTTCATGGCGTTTTAAACCATCTAAAACTAAACCAACGGCTGTTGCATAAAGAGGGCTTGTTATATCATCATCGCTGTCGCCAGCTAAATGCTCATTTGGATAACCTATTCGGGTATCCATACCTGTAATATATTCAACTAATTGTTTTAAATGTTTTAATTGGCTTCCTCCTCCTGTTAAAACGATACCAGCAATTAGCTTTTTCTTTTGTTCTTCGTGACCGTAATTTTTTATTTCAACATAAACCTGTTCTATAATTTCTACAACACGGGCGTGAATTATCTTAGAAAGATTTTTTAAAGTAATTTCTTTAGGCTCACGTCCTCTCAATCCTGGAATGGAAACAATCTCGTTATCTTTATTTTCTCCTGGCCAGGCAGAACCAAATTTAATTTTTAATAATTCGGCTTGTTTTTCTATGATAGAGCAACCTTCTTTAATATCTTCAGTAATCACATTACCTCCAAATGGAATAACTGCAGTATGACGAATGATTCCATCTCTGAAAATTGCTAAATCAGTGGTACCCCCTCCTATATCAATTAAAGCGACTCCAGCTTCTTTTTCTTCTTGACTTAGTACAGCGTTAGCCGAGGCTAGTGGCTCTAGAGTAATACCTTCGAGGTTTAATCCAGAACTTTGAACACATCTACCAATATTTCTTATTGATGACACTTGCCCAACAACGACATGAAAATTAGCCTCCAATCTTCCACCATACATACCTATTGGCTCCTTAATTTCAGCTTGTCCATCAACTTTATATTCTTGAGGTAATACATGTATAATTTCTTCACCAGGTAGCATTACTAATTTATGCACTTGATTAATAAGCCTGTCAATATCATCTTCATCAATAACAGTCTCAGAATTTGAGCGGGTAATATAATCACTGTGTTGTAAGCTACGAATGTGTTGTCCAGCAATACCAACGGTAACATCTTCAATTTTCATATCTGCTGCAACTTCAGCCTCTTGAACTGCTTGTTGAATCGACTGAATAGTTTGTGTAATATTATTTACCACACCACGGTGTACCCCTAAACTTTTAGATTTGCCAATGCCTAAAATTTCGACCTTACCGTATTCGTTTTTACGACCAATCATCGCCACAATTTTTGTGGTTCCTATGTCTAATCCTACTGCTAAATTATGCTCCATGGCTTAAATTTTGGTACATATTACTTGGTTTTCAAACTGTAAATTTACTTTACTGTAATTATTTAATGTTTTCTCTTTTAAGCTTTTCTGATAAAAAGCTTTTAGATTATTTATTTTTTTATCCAAAAAATCTACATCTCCCAGTTTTACTGTAAAATTGTATTGTCTTAATCTTAAATACAGTTTTTCACCTATATCTTGATGTATTTCTATAACATGTTTTTTTAAAAATTCATCATCTTTAATTTTTTGCGCTATTTTATAGGCACTTTTTAAATTATTTTTTTCAACAAAACCAGTAACTAACGGCACCCTGGCTGAATAATTGGGTGACAAAGGCATGTAAAAACCTTCGTCATCAATATAATAAGACGCATTAGTACTTACTCTAGCTATAGGTGTTTTTTGTTCAATTTCGGCATTAAGTGTACCATTTACAGATACATACACTTCAGCATTTTTTACCATTGAATTAGATTTGAGGGCTTTTTCTAACAGACTCAAATCTAAAGTTTCTTTGGGTACATTTTTAACGCTTCCATAATTTTGTATTAACAATTTACTAACAGTCTCGTTAGTTATAAAAAGGTTGTTTTCTCCAATAAATTTAACATTAGGTTTTGATATTTCTCGTTTCGCATTTCTTGCAGAGGCAAATGCGAATAAAAAGACTATCAAGCCTAATAAAGCACAAATTTTTATGTGAAACCATTTAACTCGCAATAGTAAATTCTTTTTTTATATGTTTTACTTCTTCACCAATATCACCTGCTCCAATAGTTAAAATAACCTGTGCATTACTTTGATGTATTTGGTAAACTAAATCTGTTTTATTTACTAATTTTTTGTTTTGATTAGTAATTTTATTTAACAACCAACTTGAAGTAACACCTTCAATTGGTAACTCTCTTGCAGGATAAATATCTAATAAAATTACCTCATCAAAATTGGATAAACTTTTTGCAAAATCATCAATAAAATCTCGTGTTCTACTAAATAAATGTGGCTGAAAAATAGCTAATACTTTTTTATCAGGATACATTTCTCTTACCGCTTGATGAACCGCATTAATTTCTTCAGGATGATGTGCATAATCATCAATAAAAACTAATTTATCTGTTTTAATATGGTAGGTAAATCTGCGCTTAACACCCTTATAAGATGCTAATGCTTTGGCGAGCTGTTGGTGAGGGCATCCATACTCTACTGACATCGCCAAGGCTATTAATGCATTCGACAGATTATGTCTACCAGGTAGGTTAAATTGTAAATTTTCTAGAATTGTTTTAGGTGTTTTAACATCAAAAACATAAGTTCCGTTTTCTATTTTAATATTTTGAATTGAGTAATCTGCGTCATCCTCAATGCCATATGTAATCCCATTTAACGGCAAGCCGTTTTTAACAAATAATTTTCCATCAGTTTTTACTTTTTTAGAAAAATCTTCAAAAGATTTAATCAACTCGGAGGCATCACCATAAATATCTAAATGATCAGCATCCATTGAAGTAATACATGCCATATCTGGTGAAAGTGTTAAAAATGATCGATCGAATTCATCAGCCTCAACTACAGAAACCTCAGTACCATTAAGTATTAAATTGGAATTATAATTTTCGCTAATACCACCTAAAAAAGCGGTTACAGGCACATTACACTCCTTCATTAAATGCCCCAGAATACTAGTTGTAGTTGTTTTACCATGTGTACCTGCTACAGCTAGACAAAACGTGTTTTCAGTTATAATTCCTAATATTTTAGATCGTTTAAAAACTTGAAAATTATTTGTTTTAAAATAGGTTAACTCAATATGATTTACAGGAATCGCTGGTGTATAAACCACCAATGTACTTTCTGGGTTTAAAAAATTTGAATTGATATTTGAAATAGCGTCTTCAAAATGAACCTCAACACCTAAAGCAGATAAACTATCTGTAATATCCGTTTGGGTTTTATCATAACCAGCAACATGTTTACAGTTGGCAACAAAAAAACGAGCTAAAGCACTCATGCCGATACCTCCTATACCAATAAAATAAACATTATGTATACCGTTTAAATTCATTTTATTTTTTTAAGAAGTTTTTCAACTTCATCAACAATATCATTTGTAGCATTAACCAATGCAAGTTTTTTAATATTATCACCTAATTCTTTTTGTTTTTCGGCTGAAGCTACGAGCTGCGAAAACTTGTTTTCGAAATCGGCATTCAAATCCTCTTCTTTAATTATCATAGCAGCGCTATTATCAACAATAGCCATAGCATTTTTAGTTTGATGATCTTCTGCTACATTTGGTGATGGAATAAAAATAACTGGCTTACCCACAATACAAAGCTCAGATACAGAACTCGCCCCAGCTCTTGAAACAATTATATCTGCTGCAGCATATGCAAAATCCATATTATTTAAAAACTCATAAACCTGCACATTATTTGTGTTATTATAAATTTTATATTGCTGATAATACAACTTCCCACATTGCCAAATAACCTGAACATTTTGAGTATCAAGAAAATCTAATTCTTTTTCAATTAACTCGTTAATGCGTCTAGCACCCAAACTGCCTCCAATAACCAATAAGGTAAGCTTGCCATGTTTCAAATTAAAAAAGTTTTTAGCTTCAACAGTTTTTGTATCTATATCTAACAATCCTTTTCTAACAGGATTCCCTGTTTTAATTATTTTATTTTCAGGAAAAAAGCGCGCTAAATTATCATAGGCAACACATATAGTATTAGCTTTTTTTGATAATAGTTTATTAGTAATTCCTGGATACGAATTTTGCTCTTGAATTAAACTTGGTATTTTATTTAAAGATGCTACAAATAATAGAGGTCCACTGGCAAACCCACCTGTTCCGATAGCAATATCTGGATTGAAGGCTTTTACAATTTTACAGGCATTCCAAAGACTACTTATTACTTTAAAAGGAAACATTAAATTTTTCAATGTTAGTTGTCGTTGAATCCCTGAAATCCATAGTCCTTTAATTTCATAGCCACATTCTGGAACTTTTTCCATTTCCATCCTATCTCTAGCACCAACAAATAAAAACTCTGCATTTGGGTAACGCTGTTTTAATTCGTTTGCAATAGCAATAGCAGGATAAATATGTCCTCCTGTCCCTCCTCCTGATAATATGATTTTATATTTCTTCATTTAAATAGCTTCAGACAAAATCTCTAAAGGATTATCTTCACTTACTTCTTGGTCTTTAATCTCTTCTCTTTTAGCACTTACACTAAGAATAATACCTATGGCTAAACAGGTCATCCAGATTGAAGTACCACCACTACTTATTAACGGTAGCGTTTGCCCAGTAACTGGAAATAATTCTACGGCTACTGCCATATTAATTAATGCTTGAAAAACTATTGGTAAACCAACACCTAAAACCAAAAGCTTACCAAATATGGTATCTGACTTTTGAGAAACTATAACGATTCTAAAAAGCAACCATAAGTAAAGCGTCATTATTACAAAACCTCCGATTAATCCATATTCTTCTATGATGATTGCAAAAATGAAATCGGATGACGATTGTGGTAAAAAGTTTTTTTGCATGCTTTTACCCGGGCCAACTCCATAAATACTTCCAGTAGCGATAGCAATTTTTGCTTTTTCAATTTGATAATCTGCCTCTGTATCTTCAGGATTAGAAAAACTTTCAATCCTACCCATCCAAGTATCAATTCTATTTGGCATAGCATCAGGAAAAGCTTTTGCTATCAAAATAAATAATGCTAAAACTAAAATCCCAGAACCTATTATAACAGCCAAATAACGAAGTGGATAACCCCCAAGAAAAACCAACATAACTACCATTAAAAACATAATGGCAGCCGTTGAGAAATTAGCTGGAAGTATTAATATAAGTACTAAAAAAACCGGAGTCCATAATGGCAAAACAGACTCTTTAAATGTGATGTCTTTATCTTTAATTTTAGACATGTATCTTGCAACATATACCATTAACACAACTGATGCCAATGTGGATGTTTGAAAAGACATACCAACTATGGGTATTTGTATCCACCTACTTGCATTAGCACCTTCAATGGTGGTACCTTGTAACATGGTAATCCCCAACAAAACCAATACTATAGGTATCATTACTAATGATAAGCCTCTAAAGTATCTGTATGGGATTTTGTGTACGCCATACATAATGACAAAGCCTAAAAACAAATGCATAAAATGCTTTATAAAAAAAGTAAACGTATTACTCCCTCCTCCTTTATAAGCCAGATTACTCGCCGCACTATAAACAGGCAAAAACGATAGAATAGCCAGTAACGCCACTATTGCCCAAATTAACCTATCTCCTTTTATGTTATTAAACAGTGTTTGCACTTTATTATTTTATAGATTTCTTACGGCATGTTTAAACTGACGCCCTCTATCTTCGTAGTTTTCAAATAAATCAAAACTCGCACACGCAGGTGATAACAAAACATTGTCTCCAGCATCAGCTACTTTATATGCTATTTTGACGGCTTCACTCATAAATTGAGTTTCAACAATGATATCGACCATATTTCCAAAGGTGTTCATTAGTTTTTCATTATCAACTCCCAAACAAATAATAGCCTTTACTTTTTCGTTTACAAACTGAAACAACTCCTCGTAATCATTTCCCTTATCAACACCTCCAACTATCCAAACTGTTGGCGCATTCATACTTTCTAAAGCGTAATATGTAGCATTTACATTGGTAGCTTTTGAGTCGTTTATATATTGAACTTTATTAATTTTCAAAACCTCTTCTAATCGATGCTCTACACCTTGAAAATTTTCTAAACTTTCACGGATTGTTTGTTTCCTTATTTTTAATAAATGTGCTACGGTTGAGGCTGCCATGGCGTTTTTAATGTTGTGTTTTCCTTCTAATGCTAGATTTGATGTAGGCATAATTAATTGGTTGTTATCTATAGTTATTTTAATATTCTCTTTATCTAAGTAAGCGCCATTTTCGATAGTTTTTGATAACGAAAAGGGCAATAATTTTGATTGAACTGGATTATTTTCTAAATGATTCACTATCACCTCATCATCAGCATCATAAATAAAATAATCATCACTAGTTTGATTCATGGCGATTCTGAATTTTGAAGCGATATAGTTTTCAAACTTATAATCATATCTATCTAAATGATCTGGCGTAATATTCAGTAAAACTGCTATTTTTGGTTTAAAATCTTTAATATCATCTAACTGGAAACTACTAATCTCTAACACATAGTTTTCAAAATCATCTTCTAAAATTTGTTTCGCAAAACTATCACCGATGTTTCCTGCTAAACCAACATTTAATTCTTGTTTTAAAATATGATGTGTTAATGTTGCTGTAGTAGTTTTACCATTACTACCTGTAATTCCAACTACAGTTGCATTCGTATATTTTACCGCGAATTCGATTTCTGAAACCAAACTAATTCCGTTTTCATGAATTTGTTTTACTATCGAAATCTTGTCAGGAATACCAGGGCTTTTCATGACGATATCTGCATTTAAGATTTTATCTTCTGTATGCTTTTCATCTTCCCATTCAATCTCATTATGTATAAGAACTTCTTTATATTTATCTTTTATTTTTCCTTTATCAGAAACAAAAACATCGTATCCTTTTGCTTTTCCTAAAAGCGCTGTTCCAACACCACTTTCTCCTCCTCCTAGAATTACCAACCGTTTCATTATCTAATTTTTAAAGTGACAATAGAAAGTATGGCTAACAAAACGCCAACAATCCAAAAACGGGTTACTATTTTACTTTCGTGATATCCCAATTTTTGATAGTGGTGATGTAATGGCGACATTTTGAAAATGCGACGCCCTTCTCCGAATTTTTTCTTGGAGTATTTAAACCAACTTACCTGCATAACCACCGATAAATTTTCAGCTAAAAATATCCCACACAAAACAGGAATTAACCATTCCTTACGAACTGCTATGGCTATTACCGCTATAATTCCACCTATAGTTAAACTACCAGTATCGCCCATAAAAACTTGCGCTGGATAGGTATTATACCATAAAAACCCAATGAGCGCTCCAACAAATGCAGCTATATATATGGTAATCTCGCCTATGCTCGGGATATACATGATATTGAGATAATCTGAAAAATCGATACGACCAGAAACAAAAGTGAATATCCCTAAAGTGAGGACAATTATTGCTGAGGTGCCTGCTGCTAAACCATCAATACCATCGGTTAAATTGGCTCCGTTAGAAACTGCTGTAATTATAAAAATAGCAACTAAAACAAATATTACCCAGGCATGTTTTTTTAAATCTGGACTTATCCAAGTGATTAAATTTGCATAATCAAACTCATTATCTTTTATAAATGGTATCGTAGTTTTAGTTGATTTTTCTTCAGCTTTAAAAAGTTTTGAAGGTAAAATATTGGGGTTTTTTGCCAATAATTCTAGTTGTTGATCTAAAGGAAGTTTTTCTTTAATAGTTACATCTTGATTAAAAAATAATGTCAACCCTACAATCAACCCTAAACCAACTTGACCTGCAACTTTAAAACGACCTTTTAGACCCTCTTTATCATTTTTAAATTTCTTTAAATAATCATCAATAAACCCTATGGTTCCCATCCAAAGTGTAGTGACTATAAGAAGAATGATATAAACATTTTCCAGTTTAGCTAATAAAAACACAGGTATTAATGTTGCTAAAATTATAATAATCCCACCCATAGTTGGCGTACCTGCTTTCTCTTTCTGACCCTCTAGCCCTAAATCTCTAATGGTTTCACCCATTTGTTTTTTTGCTAAAAAGTGAATGATACGTTTACCATAAATAGTAGAAATTAACAATGACAAAATCATCGCTGCTGCAGCTCTAAAAGTGATAAACCCAAAAAGAGATGCTCCAGGAAATTGAAACTGTTTTTCTAAATATTCAAATAGGTAATAAAGCATTTTATAGTTGGTTGTTGGTTATTTTCCTAATTGTTTTAATAATTCTTGTACTATTTTAAAATCATCAAAATCAAAGCGTTCTCCTTTTATTTCTTGATAAGTTTCATGTCCTTTTCCAGCTATTAAAACAATATCGTTTGGTTGTGCCATTTGGCATGCTGTTTTAATAGCTTGTTTCCTATCTGCAATTGTTAAGACTTTTTTAAAGTTTTGAGGTTCTACGCCTTGTTCTATTTCAGTTAAAATAGTTTGAGGGTTTTCGCTCCTAGGGTTATCATTTGTAAAAATGACTTTCGTACTCAAAGAAGATGCAATATGTCCCATTTTTGGGCGTTTGGTTGTATCTCTATCTCCACCACATCCTACAACGGTTATCAATTCTTCATTTTTAGTGCGGATACTGTTTATGGTTTCCAATACATTTTTTAGAGCGTCTGGTGTATGTGCATAATCGACAATAGCCGTTATTTTTTGATCTGATACTACATATTGAAAACGTCCACTTACACTTTCCAAATCACTTATCAATCTTAGAATTTCAACTTTTTCAAGTCCCAATAATTCCGCAGTAGCGTAAATAGCTAAAACATTGTATGCATTAAAATTGCCTATAAGTCTTGTCCATACTTCGCTTTCATTTAACTTAAGTAATAAACCTCCTAATTGGTTTTCTAAAATCTGCGCTTTATAATCTGCATAGCTTTTTAAAGCGTAAGTGTATTTTCTAGCTTTAGTGTTTTGCATCATCACCAAGCCATTCTTATCATCTATATTAGAAATCATGAAAGATGAAGGTGAAAGTGAATCAAAAAAGCTTTTTTTAACATCTCTGTATTCAGCAAAAGTTTTATGATAATCTAAATGATCGTGAGATAAATTAGTAAATATGCCACCTTCAAAATGCAAACCTTCAGCCCTGTATTGATGTATCCCATGAGAACTCACCTCCATAAAACAGAACTCTACACCAACGGCATTCATTTCATTTAAATACTTATTAATAGTTATGGAATCTGGAGTTGTATGCGTTGCTTTATACTCAGTATTATCAACCATTATTTTTACAGTAGACAACAAACCAACTTTGTAACCTGCCTTTTTAAATAATTGATACAATAAACTAGCAACGGTTGTTTTACCATTGGTACCAGTAACACCAACCAATCTTAAGTTTTGAGATGGATTATTATAATAGTTTGAAGCTATAATAGCCAAGGCTTTATTAGAATTATCTACTTCAACATAGGTAATACCTTCAATAAGACTCTCAGGCAACTCCTCACAAACCACACTTTTTGCACCATTATTTATAGCGACATCAATAAATTTATGTCCATCGGCGATTAAACCTTTTATAGCTACAAATAAATTGTCTTGTTTTATTTTTCGCGAATCAAAATCTATGGCATTCACACCTACACTTGTACTGCCTACAACTGCATTAATAGTTACTTTATATAATATATCTTTGAGCGCTATCATGAAGCCTTTAATACAATCGTTTGATTATTTTCTAATTTTGTGTTTTTATCTACTGATTGAGATTTAATAATACCTGTACCATCAAGTTTTACTTTAACATTTACTTCCATATTCTCCAAAAGAGAGACAGCATCCATTGCTGGAATACCAACTAAATTTGGCATGATAGTTTTATATGTTTGAGCCGTATTGTAAAATGATTCGTATTCATTTTCTATACTAGACTCCGTAATTTGTAACATTTTAACCTCATCAACAATTGGTGTATCTATGAAGATTTTTTGAGCAATTTTTTTAAATACAGGTCCAGATACATCTGCACCATAGTAACCAACACTTTTATCCGGCTCATGAATTACCACTATGCATGAATATTTTGGATTTTCTGCAGGAAAATAACCAGCAAAAGAAGATATATAGTTCAGCTTTTCCTTATTCTTATAATCTTTTTGACACGTTCCCGTTTTTCCAGCCATAGAAAAGTTTTCAGAATACAAACGATGACCAGTTCCATGTTCTTTTTCAACAACGTTTTTAAGTAATTGTTGTAACTTAGATACGGTCTCTTTTGAACAAACTTGCTTATTAATAATTTCTTTTTGAAAGGGCTCCACAACTTTATCGAATGATTTAACCTCTCTTAAAAATCGAGGCTTCACCATAACACCATCATTTGCGATCGCATTATAAAAAGTTAATGTTTGCAAAGGTGTGAATGAAACGCCATACCCATAAGCCATCCATTGAAGCGCGATACCACTCCAACGCCCATTTTTAATTCTTGGATCTGGAATAATTGGTTTTGGTTCACCTTTTATAGGTAAGTCTAAATCTTTATTCAGACTCATATCATATAACCTATCAACAAATTTTTCAGGTTGATGTTTATAGGCTTTATCAATTGCTTTTACGATACCTGTATTCGAAGAAACCTCAAAAGCTTTTGAAATAGTTATTTTTCCGTAACCTCCATTTTTTGAGTCTCTAACTTTTTTACCATAATAAGTTATAATTCCTTTTTCTGTATCAACAACATCACTACTATCTACTAATTTATCTTCAAAGGCCGCTGCTAATGCCATTAACTTGAATGTAGAACCAGATTCATGACTTTCTCCAACCGCATAATTTAAACGCTCATAATAATACCCGTTTGCATTTCTTCCTAAATTAGAAATAGCTCTAATTTCACCGGTTTTGGTTTCCATCACAACAACACATCCGTGGTCTGCTTTGTATTTTTCTAACTGTTCTAACAGTGCATGATGCGCAATATCCTGCACATTAACGTCAATAGTTGTATAAACATCATATCCATCTTGCGGCTCCACTTCATTAGCATCACTTAAAGGTTTCCATTGCCCTTTTCCTATTTGTTGTTTTTTTCGTTTTCCATCTATTCCGCGTAGATATTTCACTCCAAAAGCCCCATCAATACCTGCTCTGGTAACATTACCTTTATCATCAAAACGTTCATAACCAATGGAACGTTGCGCAATACCACCCATAGGATGTTCGCGCTTAGTAGTTTGCTCTACAATTAAACCTCCTTTAAAAGCACCAAGGCTTAACAACGGAAAATTTCTTAATCGTGTATAATCTGAATACCCAATATTTCTAGCCAATAAATAATATCTGTTTTTATTAGCACGTGCTTGCCTTAAATCTTTCTCAAGTTTACCAGAAGATTTACCTGAAAATTTAGAAAGCGAATCGCACAAAGGCTTTATGTGCTTTTCAAATATATTTGACGATGGCGTTATAGCATCAATTCTGATATCATATTTAGGTATAGAAGTGGCTAATAAATTTCCATTTACAGAGTAAACATTGCCTCGGTTTGCAGGTATAACAACATCTTTCACAACACGCTCTGTCGCCAAGGCTCTATACTTATCACCTTGAAGAAACTGAATGCTAAATAGTTTAAAAACCACAGCAAGCCCGAAGATGAACATACATCCAGCTATAAAATACAAACGGTTTAATATGTTTTTCTCGTTTATTGCCAAGTTTAAATTATCAATTTTGAGATTTTACTTTTATTTTTTTGGGTGGAATTACTGACGGCGAAATTCCTTTTTCTTTCATTTCTATTACTATTGTTGATTCCATTTTAAGCTTCATCAACTTTGAACGCCCGTCAACAAAAGCTGAACGCATTTCCTTTGCTTCATTTTTTAATCGTGCTATTTCGTAAACTTTGTTATCAGCACTATGAGAACTTGCAATCATAAAAATTGCTAAACCGGATATGAATAAAATGAATCTCCAATTCTTAAAAGAGTCATCGCTAACTAAAAATGTGCCTTTTAATATGTTATAGATATTATTCTTCACCTACCCAACTAAGCTTATATTTTTTCAGCTATTCTAAGTTTTGCACTTCTAGCTCTACTATTAATTTTTATTTCCTGTTTTGAAGGAACAGTCAAACCATTTACCTTTCTCAAAGGCACTTCAAAATTTCCGAACATATCTCGCTCAGGCTCTCCTTCAAACAGACCATTTCGAATAAAACGCTTTACCAATCTATCTTCTAACGAATGATAGGATATAAAACTCAATCGACCACCTTCATTTAAAAGATCTGGCGTTTGCTCTAAAAACTCCTTCAGCGCTTCTATCTCTTGATTTACTTCAATCCTAATAGCTTGATATATTTGAGCTAACACTTTATTTTCGTGTCTTGGTGGTAAAAACTTTTTTAAAACCATTTTTAACTGATCACTTGTTATTATTGATTCAGTCTTTCTATGCTCGATTATTAATGCCGCCATAGCAGAAGCAGCACGCAATTCACCGTACTGCAGAAATACTTGTTTTAATTGTTCTTCCTCATACTCATTAACCACATTAAAGGCAGATAATTTATTTTGCTGATTCATTCGCATATCTAAGTTAGCCTCAAAACGGGTTGAAAAACCGCGTTCAGCAATATCAAATTGATGTGATGACACACCAAAATCTGCCAAAATACCGTCAACTTTTTTCACTCCATGAAATCTTAAAAAACGTTTTATGTATCTAAAATTTTCATTAATAAGTATAAATCTTGAGTCATCAATTATATTTTCAAGAGCGTCTAAATCCTGATCAAAAGCAAGCAATCTTCCTTGATGCCCAAGCCTTTTCAAAATTTCTTTACTATGACCGCCACCACCAAAAGTCACATCAACATAAACACCATCAGGTTTTATATTTAACCCATCAACGGTTTCTATTAAAAGAACAGGGTTATGATATTCCATAGTCATCATCATCTTGCCCCATAACTTCTTCAGCTAAATCTGCGAAATCAATAGTTGCATCATCAATAGCTTGTTCGTATAAATCCTTATCCCAAATCTCAATGATATTTATAGCAGAGGTAACTACTATATTTTTTGAAATAGATGCAAAAACAGTTAAATCTTTGGGTATTAATACCCGCCCATTAATATCAACCTCTACCATTTTTGCTCCAGCAGTAAATCTTCTAATAAAATCGTTATTCTTTTTTTTAAATTTATTGAGCTTATTCATTTTCTGCATAAGAACCTGCCATTCACTCATTGGATACAGCTCCAAACATTTTTGAAAAACAGAACGACGCAACACAAAACCTTCTTGCAAAACAGATGATAATTGCTTTTTTATTGCAGCAGGCATCATTAATCTGCCTTTAGCATCAACTTTACAATCGTATGTACCTGTAATTAAGTCCAAAGCGGTTTTACTTTAAATAAATGTTTATGTTTCAAATATATTGAAAATTTTACCACTTTCTACCACTTTATACCACTTTGTTAATAAATTTATAATTAAATAAGCCTCTGAACAGTTTTTTAAAGAAATTAATAGTAATTAAATCTGATTACCAGCAACTTATACTTACATTTCTAAGACAGTTGTGTTGTTAACATCCATTCAATAATTTATAACTTTACTTTTCAAATTTTAATAAATTATTTATTTATTGAAAACGGATAACTAAGCTTGTACAAACTATTTTCAATTAATTAAAATCATTGAAATATCATTGAAATAACTATATTTGTTTCTAACGCAATGACCAAGCAATTAATGGCGCATAGATTAAAAAAAGAAAAAAACTACAGTTACATGGAAGTGGGTGAAGGCACCCCTATCGTTGTATTACATGGTTTAATGGGTGGCTTAAGTAACTTTAAAGAAGTATCAGATTTTTTTAGCTCTAAAGGCTATAAAGTCATCATTCCTGAACTACCCATTTACAGCATGTCTTTACTAAAAACCAACGTAAAAAGTTTTGCAAAATATTTACATGATTTTATAATATTTAAAGGTTTTAAAGAAGTTATACTACTAGGTAATTCTTTGGGTGGGCACATAGGTTTATATCATACTAAGTTATATCCAGAAACAGTAAAAGCCTTAATAATTACCGGTAGTTCTGGCCTTTATGAAAGTGCAATGGGTGGCGGATATACTAAGCGAAGTGACTATGAAGTTATTAAAAAGAAAGCACAAGACGTTTTTTACGACCCTGCGATTGCAACAAAAGAAATAGTAGACGAGGTTTATGAAACTGTTAACGACAGAAATAAACTTATTAAAACTTTAGCTATTGCAAAGAGCGCAATCAGACACAATATGGCTAAAGATTTACCAAATATGCAAAAACCAACTTGTATTATTTGGGGAAAAAATGACACAGTTACACCACCAGAAGTTGCAAATGAGTTTAATGAACTTTTGCCAGACTCTGAATTATTTTGGATTGATAAATGTGGACACGCAGCCATGATGGAACACCCTGAAGAATTTAATAAAATTCTTGATAATTGGTTTCAAAAAAGAGGATTTTAATAATAAAACCTATATAAATGCTTATTAAATCTGCTGAATTTGTTATGAGTAACTCTGATGTTACCAAATGCCCAAAAAGCAGATTACCTGAATACGCTTTTATTGGCCGAAGTAATGTTGGAAAATCATCATTAATCAACATGTTAACTAGCCGAAAAAGTTTAGCAAAAACATCAGGAAGACCAGGAAAAACGCAACTTATAAACCACTTTTTAATTAATAAAAATTGGCACTTAGTAGATTTACCAGGCTATGGTTATGCCAAAGTTTCAAAAAGCTCTAAAAAAGTTTTTCAAAAATTTATAACAGAATATTTTGGATTGCGAGAGCAGTTGGTTAGCGCCTTTATCTTAGTAGACATAAGACACGATCCGCAACCTATAGACTTAGAATTTATGCAATGGCTGGGTGAAAACGGGGTGCCTTTTTCAATCATTTTTACAAAAGCCGATAAGTTAAAACCAAACGCCATTTTAAGGCATGTTGAAGATTATAAGAATGTATTATTAGAAACTTGGGAAGACATTCCGAATTATTTTATTACTTCCTCTTCTAAAGATATTGGTAAAGATGATGTATTAAATTATATTGAAGAATTGAACGGGAATATGAAATTAGATGCTCTTTGATCCTATCAAAATTAACGATCATATCAAAGTTTTGATTATTTAAAACAGTATTTAAAAAACAATAAAACGAATATACTAAATGCTCTTTAATTCAATAGACTTTGCTATATTTTTACCTGCAGTGTTTTTTCTTTATTGGTTTGTTTCGAAAAAAAACTTAAACCTTCAAAATTTTATTATTGTAATATCTAGTTACCTCTTTTATGGTCTTTGGGATTGGAGATTTCTTTCTTTAATATTATTTAGTACTACTATTGATTATTATATAGCGAATAAGTTAGATTATTATGAAAATAAAAAAATAAGGAAATTATTGCTTTTCATTAGCATTTTTATAAATATAAGCTTTCTAGGATTTTTTAAATATTACAATTTTTTTTTAGATAATTTTATTTCAACTTTTTTATTTTTTGGAATTGAAATTAAAGCCAATTCTTTAAATATTATCTTACCTGTAGGCATTAGCTTTTACACTTTTCAAACTTTAAGTTATTCTATAGATATATATAATAGAAAACTAAAACCAACTAAAAATTTTATAGCATTTGCTGCATTTGTAAGTTTTTTTCCGCAATTAGTTGCTGGTCCAATTGAAAGAGCAACTCATCTTCTCCCTCAATTTCATAAAAAAAGAGAATTTGATTACTCTAAAGCAGTTGATGGTATGCGTCAAATACTCTGGGGATTATTCAAAAAAATAGTAATAGCAGATAATTGTGCTAAATTTGCAAATCTAATTTTTAATAATCATGAGGAGTATACAGGGAGTACTTTAGTTTTAGGTGCCCTGTTTTTTGCTTTTCAAATTTACGGAGATTTTTCAGGCTATTCAGATATAGCAATTGGAACTTCTAAGCTATTTGGATTTAATATTTTACAAAATTTCAAACTCCCATACTTCTCAAAAAATATTGCAGAATTTTGGAAAAGATGGCACATTTCCCTTACTTCTTGGTTTAGAGACTATATCTATATTCCAATGGGAGGAAATAGAGTTAATAATTATAATAAAATAAGAAATATTTTTTTTGTCTTCATACTTAGCGCTTTTTGGCATGGAGCTAATTGGACTTTTATTCTTTGGGGAATTTTACACGCCTTTTATTTTTTAATTAATCTACAAATACAAAAAATTAAAATTAACATTCATGATTTTAGTCAACACAAAATAATTACAAGTTTAAAAAAAATAATAAGTAATGGATTAACTTTCAGTCTTGTAACTTTCGCTTGGATATTTTTTAGAGCAGAAAATATTAATCATGCATTTTCATACATAGTAAATATTTTTTCAAAATCACTATTTATTACCCCAGATTTCAATCAATTAAAACACGCTTTAATATGTTTTGCATTAGTCCTATTAATGTTAATTTGCGAATTTATAACTAGAAAATTAGAACACCCCTTAAAATTCAACAATTACTTATTTCCAAGAAAACTAAGATGGCTTATTTATTTGACAATCATACTATTAATTATAAACTACCCAGGAGAAAAACAAGATTTTATATATTTTCAATTTTAAATTAATTATGATAAAATTATTCATTAAGCGAACTGGTTATTTTCTTGTCTTTTCTATTTGTTTTTATATAATCACCTACAGTATTTTATCTCATTTTTATCTAAAAACAAATACAAAAAATTCTATATTCATATATGGAGATTCTCAAACTGTTCAAGGAATAGACTTAAAAGTACTAGAAACCAAAACTGGTCTAAATGTATATTCTGCAGCTAAACACGGTTCTGGTGTTTATGATTTTTACTATTTTGCTAAATCAGTTCCAGAAAATTCAAAAATAGTTTTATCCATTTCGGAACATTCTCAAATTAGACCTGATATTAATGAAGCTAACACATCTCCTATAGATTTCAATTCTTTAAAAAAAGCTTTTTCATTAAATTATTCTTTAGATGGTTTTGAAAATATTATAAGAAGAGGTATAAAGTTACCACACAATTATTACTTCCAAACAACCCAAAAACTATATCCTTATAATGATTCAATAAATTTACACACCAAATTATTTGTATTTAAAGAACTATATTCTAAATCAACTAAAGAAGGAATAGAACATAAACAGGATATGTATTTAGAAGGTATCAGAACACTAATTAATAAAAATTGCTTGATCACTTTTATAGAATTTCCTTACAACAAAAGTCTTACTATTCTTAAAAAAGAATATAAAATAAACAAAAAACTAAATTTATTTAGAGAAAAAATATCTCAAGAATTTAACCAATTTAAATTTGATACTATTTTGTTAAAATCTGATAAAAACTTAATGTATGATTATACACACTTAAACGAACATGGTGCAAATATTTTAACTCTAATGGTTGGTAACAAAATTAATAGTGCTAATTATTTTAATAATACAAACATGCTTATTGTAAAACCTCATTAATAAACAAAATTTTAGTCTTTTACATCCAAAGCATCTCTTAATGCATTACCAATAAGCATAAAAGCCATTACCAAACTCATAATACATAGTCCTGGAATTATAGCTAAATAAGGTTTTCCAAGGATAATGTAATTATAATGATCTTTAATCATAGCCCCCCAACTTGCCATTGGTGGTTGTGCACCAATACCTAAAAAACTCAAACCACTTTCTATCAAAATAGCTCCTGCAAAATTTGCTGCAGAAATAACAATTACTGGTGCCATGATATTTGGTAATATATGCTTCTTTATGATTCTAATATTGCCAAACCCTAGAGCTCTAGCAGCAGTAACATATTGCATTTCTTTAACACTAATTATTTGTCCTCGAACTACTCTTGCAACTTCAACCCACATAGTTAAACCCACTGCAATAAATACTTGCCAAAAACCTTTTCCCAAAGCAAGAGTTATAGCTATAACCAATAACAAAGTTGGAATAGACCATGTAACATTAATAATCCACATAATGACAGCATCCACTTTTCCGCCAAAATACCCAGAGATACTTCCCATAAAAGTGCCGATTATCAATGAAATAAAAACTGCTACAAAACCAATAAAAAAGGATATTCTAGCGCCAACTAAAACCCGACTTAATAAGTCTCTACCATATTTATCTGTTCCAAAAAGAAAAGTTTTTTCTTTAATAAAATCATCAACTGAGTTATTTTCAAAAACATTTAAACTTATGGATTTCTCAGTGCCTTCTAATCCCTCAGCAGAAAACTCTTTATAAGTTAACGTATCATTTTTAATGAAATGTTGCGAAATTGGCACCTCTGTGTCAGTGTTTTTTTTTCCAAAAAACATTTTATCTAATGTTCCTTGGTTGATTTCTAAATCAGACGGCAAAGTAAGCATCGTAACTTTAAAACCGGGCTTTTTAGAATGAATTGACACATGCATTTGATTAGCAAATTGAGAATTATCTGGTGCAATAACATAAGCAAATAATGAAACCAAACCAACCAAAACTATATAAAAAAAACTAAAAACGCCCCAGAAATTTTTTTTAAACTTTTGGAGCGCTAATTGTTTTAAAGAGTTAGATTGATGACTCAAAATTTATTTAATTTTTTACAGATGAGGCTGATGCTACCTTTTTTAACGGATAAGATATTTTTAAATCCTCTAAAACATTAAGAGCCTCTTCAACATAAATATCTTTACTTAAACTTTCATGCCAGCGTTTACGCTTTTCCTTTAAATCTGTTGTGTCCTTTTGAATTAAAGCTTTTTCGTATTTAGTAGAGTAAAAGGTTAAGTTTGTTTTGTAATTTGTAATAGCATCAAATTGTTTAGATTCCTCTTCATTTAACGCCATTTTTTCTTGATATTTTGGATAATTTAGAGGAAAAACCGTTTCATCAATTCTACTTTTAACCCATTTAGCATTTTCTTCTATAAGTTTTAATTCTTTATTATTACTCATACGTTCTTTACTCTTCTTAATTGTAGCATCATAATCAAAATAGTTTTCCCAAAGTGTATATTCGGCAGCATCAATTTCATCCCACGGTAATGGGTTATCTTTATCTTTTTCACCTACATCAATAAAACTAAACCGTCCTGGAACATTCACATCACTTTTTACACCTTCTAACTGAACTGAACCTCCATTAATTCTATAATACTTTTGGGTGGTCAACGCTAAAGCACCTAAATCTCCACTTGTATTGTTTCTAAGCATGTTATTTAAATTAATAACATTTTGAACTGTACCCTTTCCATAGGTTTGCTTGCTCCCTATTATAATAGCTCGTTTATAATCTTGCATCGCAGCAGCCATAATCTCTGAAGCTGAAGCTGAAATTTCATTAACTAAAATAACTAATGGTCCGTCCCAAGAAATTGATTTATCTCTATCTGTTAAAACTTCTTTAGCTTCCCCAGTAGAACGCACTTGAACTACTGGACCTTCTTTTATAAATAATCCTGCCATCTCTACAACTGCTGGTAATGATCCACCACCATTATTTCGTAAATCTAACACCAATCCTTCCATGCCATCAGCTTTCAAATGCTCAATTTCTTTTTTAACATCTTTAGCAGCATTAACGTTTTTATAATCTTGAAAATCTACATAAAACGCTGGAAGATTAATAATTCCAAACTTCTTACCATCTTTTTCAACTACAGAAGATTTAGCATAAGTATCAAAAGCTTCAACTATATCTCGCGTTATAGTTATCTCTTTCATAGTTCCATCAACCTTTTTAACAGTTAAAGTCACTTTAGTTCCTTTTGGTCCTTTTATGTATTTTATAGCATCGTTAATTCTCATACCCACAATATCTACAGGGAATTCTTCATCTTCTTGTTTTACTTTCAGAATTACATCTTCGACTTCCAATTCATTTCCTCTCCATGCTGGACCACCAGATATAAGCTCTACTACTTTTATGTAGTCCATACGTTTTTGTAATCTAGCACCAATACCTTCTATTTTGCCAGACATTCGCTCATCAAAATCTTCCTTATTTTTTGGAGCTAGATAATAGGTATGTGGATCAAATTCTTCTACAATAGTATTGACGTAAATAGCGAACCAATCTTCACGACTTTGATCATCAATAAAATCTTCAAAATATATATTTAATGATTTCAAAGTAGCCTCCCTAGACTCTTTTTCAATTTGTTCTTCAGATTTCATAACATAAGAGGCATCTTTATCTTTTGCTAATTTTTCTTCTTTTTTTAAATCATCATAATTTGATAAAGTTGAAAACTTTAATTGCTGTCTCCAACGCTCAATCATTTGTTTTTTATTTTTCACGTACTCGCTGTTCTCATAGTTTGTATCAAAATACTCCTCTTTTGAATAATCAAAAGGTTGTGATAAGACGTCTTTATATATCTGTTTTGCTTCGTCCATACGTTTTACCATGCGCTCATTTACTACATTAAAAAATGTAATATCTGTTGCTTTAAGCTGGTCATCAATAGTCAACTTATATTTTTCAAAATCTTCATAATCAGACTCGTAAAAATATCTTTTAACTGGATCAATAATCCCTATATAATCTTCAAATAATTTTTCAGAAAAATTATCATCTATGGCTATGGGATCAAAATGTCCTTGTTCTAAAACAAAAGTTATAATTTGAATAAGTAATTTATCTTTATCTGGATTACTGAATTTTTTGGTAGTAAAACTGCAGGAAGCAAATGCTAACAGTAAAACAAGTAATAAAACCTTATAATTCCTTTTCATAATATTTTTCATCTAATAATATTTAACAGCTAAAAAGCTTAAGATATTTCTACTAAAATAAAGAAAAAACCATGCCAATAATAGCATTAGTTACTAATTTTTTGTTAAACCTGAAAATATAACAATTTGCTAATGAATTTATGTATTTTAGCGATGAATTTATAGATGAATATGACAAAAAAACCACTCATATTAGTTACTAATGATGACGGCATAAATGCTCCAGGTATTAGAACACTTATTAGCATCATGAATACCCTTGGAGAAGTTGTTGTAGTTGCGCCAGATAGTCCACAAAGTGGGATGGGACATGCTATCACTCTAAACTCTACGCTTTATGCAGAAAAGGTTTTAATAGATAATGGACCACAAAAAGAATTTAGTTGCTCTGGCACACCTGCAGATTGTGTAAAAATTGCTATCAGAGAAATTTTAGAAAGAAAACCAGATCTTTGTGTTTCTGGCATTAATCACGGATCAAACGCATCTATAAACGTAATTTATTCTGGAACTATGAGTGCTGCAATAGAGGCTGGAATTGAAGGCATACCTGCCATTGGTTTTTCACTTTTAGATTACACCTGGAATGCCAATTTTGAAAACTCAAAATCATA
This sequence comes from Flaviramulus sp., assembly GCF_982512915.1. Classification (NCBI taxonomy): domain Bacteria; kingdom Pseudomonadati; phylum Bacteroidota; class Flavobacteriia; order Flavobacteriales; family Flavobacteriaceae; genus Flaviramulus; species Flaviramulus sp. Next base: position 31,981 of record NZ_CEWOCJ010000007.1, read on the forward strand.
TATAAAAACAATTGCTGAAAAAGTTTTAAAAGAAGGCTTACAAAATGGCATTGTTTTAAATGTCAACATTCCAAATATTTCAAAAGAAACCATAAAAGGCATTAAAATATCGAGGCAAGCTAAAGCTAATTGGGTTGAAGAATTTGATAAACGCAAAACTCCAAATGGCAGAGATTATTATTGGCTAACGGGAAAATTTGTAAATTTAGATAGTGGTGAAGATACTGATGAATGGGCTTTAGAACATAATTACGTTTCAATAGTTCCAGTTCAATTTGATTTAACAGCACATCAATTTATAAAAGAATTAAAAACTTGGGATTTAGAATAAATGAAAAAAAACATTTTTATTGGTATGTTGGTAGGATTAATAGCTAATGCCATTGGACTACTTTTAACAGCAACACTTTTAGGAAAAGGAGATGATTTTACAAACGTTATTAAAGCGGCTGTCGCTGAAGGTTTTATAGGAAAACTTATTAGTTTGGGAGCCATCTTAAACTTAATTGCTTTTTTTATTTTTATTAAAAAAAAACAAGATTATCGTGCAAGAGGCGTTTTATTAATTACCGTTTTTATTGCTGTTTTTACGTTTGTATTTAAACTTTTTTAATTAATGAAATATTACATTATCGCTGGTGAAGCTTCTGGAGATTTACACGGCTCAAACCTTATGAAAGCATTGCAAAAAGAAGATACAAATGCTGTTATTAGGTTTTGGGGTGGTGATTTAATGCAAGCTGTTGGTGGTAATTTGGTAAAACATTACAAAGAGCGTGCTTTTATGGGTTTTATTGAGGTAATTTTAAACCTTAATAAAATATTTAAAGACATGTCATTTTGTAAAGAAGACATTAAAAAATTCAATCCAGACGTAATTATTTTTATTGATAATTCAGGGTTTAATTTACGGATTGCAAAATGGGCAAAACTTGAGAGCTTTAAAACCAATTATTATATTTCACCTCAAGTTTGGGCATCTAGAGCTAGCAGAGTTAAGGCTATAAAACGCGATATAGATGCCATGTATGTTATATTACCTTTTGTAAAACCTTTTTATAAAAAATATGATTATGAAGTTACATTTGTTGGTCATCCATTAATAGATGCTATTGCAAAAAGAAATCAAGTAAGCGAATTAGAATTTAGAGAAATTTATGGTTTAAGTGAAAAACCTATTATTGCCTTATTACCTGGAAGCAGAAAACAAGAAATAAAAAAAATGCTAGCTGTAATGGTTAGTTTAGTAGATGATTATCCAGAGTATCAATTTGTAATTGCTGGTGCTCCTAGTCAAGATTATAGCTTTTACCAAACGTTCATCAAATCAAACAAAGTTAAGTTCATACCAAATAAAACTTATGATTTATTAAGTGTTTCAAGTGCTGCACTTGTTACTTCCGGAACTGCAACTTTAGAAACGGCTTTGTTTAAGGTGCCACAAGTTGTTTGCTATAAAGGGAGTATTATTTCATATTATATAGCAAAACAAATCATTACTTTGAAATTTATTTCTTTGGTAAATTTAGTAATGGATAGAGAGGTAGTTACTGAACTTATTCAAAACGATTTCACAAAAAAAAGACTCAAAAAAGAATTAGATAACATTTTGAATACTGAAAACCGCAAGAAGATATTTTTAGATTATTTCAAATTAGAGAAGGCTTTGGGAGGAAAAGGCGCAAGTGAAAAAACGGCAAGTCTAATTTATAAATCCATTCAATCTTAATAATTTAAATGAAGAAAATTCTTTTATTATTATTCCTAATTATAAGTTTTAATAGTTGTAAAGCTTCAAAAAGAGCTAAAAACAAAAAGGTTTCTCCCACTGAAATTATAAATAAGCAGTTTGAAAATAAAAATACTGAAAATATAGATTTTGTTAAACCCAACAATTCTAAAATCCCAGAAAACCACATAACTAAAACCGAAGGCATTATAGCTTATGCAAAACAATTTGAAGGTGTTCGTTACAAATGGGGTGGAACTACAAAAGACGGAATGGATTGCTCTGGTTTGGTCTCTGAATCGTTTAGGGCTTTTGATGTTATACTTCCCAGAATATCTAGAGATATTGCCAAACAAGGCGATAAAATTCCATTGAAAGATGTTACAACTGGCGATTTATTATTCTTTAAAACTGGCAATAGAAGAAATTCAATAAATCATGTAGGTTTAATAATTTCAATAAAAGATAATGATATTGAATTTATACATGCTACTACTAGTAAAGGCGTTATAACATCTTGGCTGAATGAAACTTACTGGCTTAAAGCTTTTTCTGAAGCCCGTAGAATTTTATAAGATATTTTATATCTTACGTAGGTATGCGACTACTCAATTTCACCATTATTAAATTAACTTTTTGCCTCATTATAGGTATTATAATCGGCTATTTTACAAACATACCACTTTTCATCTCTTTATATATTACATTAATTATATTTGGGTTATTTATCACGTACTATTTTATTGCAAGAAAACAATTTATTAAAACCATTTGGTTTGGTGTTTTTACTTATTTAATAATGATTTCAATTGGCATATTAACAACCAATTTCCACGATCAAAAAAAATTTTTAAATCACTATACCAATCAACTTTCATTAGAAAAAGATTCTTTAAAAACTATCACTTTTAGAATTCGAGAGGTTTTAAAACCAGGAAACTATTATGATAAATATACCATTGATTTATTAGAGGTTGATGGCCAAAAAACGAAGGGAAAAACATTTTTAAATATTGAAAAAGACTCCTTAAAATCTTCTTTAAAAGTTGATGCTGTTTTTATTACGAAAACAAATTTTAAAAACTTAATTAACCCCCTCAATCCAAATCAATTTAACTACAAAAATTACTTAGAAAAAAAATATATTTATCACCAAATTTTCATTAGAAACGAAGCTCTTTTAAACGTTAGCTCTAATACCCACACATTATTTGGAGTTGCTAATGATATTCGTGATTTTATAAATAAAGAGCTAAAATCTTACAACTTTAAACCAGACGAACTCGCCATTATAAATGCACTTTTGTTAGGGCTAAGACAAGATATAAGTGAAGAAGTTTACATCAGTTATACCAATGCTGGAGCCATCCACATTCTGGCTGTTTCAGGCCTGCATGTTGGTATCATATTATTAATTCTCCTGTTTGTTTTTAAACCCTTAGACCAACTAAAATATGGTAAACTAATAAAAACTATTTTACTAGTAACTATACTTTGGGGTTTTGCTTTGATAGCCGGTTTATCAGCATCTGTAACACGTGCTGTTACCATGTTTAGTATAGTAACCATCGCGTTAAACTTAAAAAGGCCAACTAATATTTATAATACTTTGGCCATTTCGCTGTTTATAATTTTATTAGTCAAACCTTTATTTCTTTTTGATGTTGGTTTTCAACTAAGCTATTTAGCTGTTTTCGCTATTGTAACCATAGACCCTCATTTATATAATATTTGGCGACCAAAAAACTATATGATTGATAAATTTTGGCACACTTTTACAGTTACAGTTTCCGCACAGTTTGGTATCATTCCTGTTAGTTTGTTTTATTTTCATCAATTCCCTGGATTATTCTTTATTTCAAATTTATTTATCATCCCTTTTTTAGGACTCATTTTAGGATTTGGATTGTTGATTATTTTATTAGCTGCTTTAAATATACTACCAAACTTTATTGCATCTTGTTTCGGTTATATTATTAGTTTAATGAATAATTTTGTGTACTGGGTTGCTAAACAAGAATCATTTTTATTTAAAGATATTCCGTTTAATTTTATTTATATTATGGTTACTTACTTACTAATTATATCATTAGTAAGACTTTTTATTAAAAGGAATTTTTCAAGATTAAAACTTTTTTTAATTGCTATTATCATATTCCAATTGGCTTTTATTTACACTAAATACAAAAAACCTTCAAATGAATTTATAGTGTTCCATAAAAGTAGAAATACTGTTTTAGGCAACGTTTATAATAATCAAATAATGATTGCTAATGACTTGGATAGTATCAGCAGATTTAACAATCGAATTATTAAAGATTACATTGTTGGAAATCAGATAAAAAAAATTAATGAAACTAAAATCCAACCTATTTACATACTTAATAATAAAAAACTTTTAGTAGTGGATAGTTTAGGTATCTACAACATCAAGTCGTTTAAACCTAATTATGTTCTACTGAGACAATCTCCTAAAATAAATCTAAATCGCTTGATAGATTCTATAAAACCTAAACAAATTATCGCAGATGGTAGTAATTATAAGTCGTATGTAGAGCAATGGGAATTAATATGTGAAAAAAGAAAACTCCCTTTTTACCAAACTAGTAAAAAGGGAGCTTATATTTTAAAATATTAGTTTATTATAAATTACTTTTAACAATATTACCAGCTACTTCTAACCATTTTTCAGCACCACCACGCACATAACCTGTACTGCCTAAACTGTTTAAATTTTTCTTTCCTTCAGAAGAAATTTCTGGTTTTGCAAAATGTATTGTAGGAAACCCACTAACTTGAAACATTCTTTGCATTTGATTATTCTGAGCTTTGGTGTTAGCGTCTTGTGGTGTACGTCTTGGAAAATCTAATTCTACTAAAACCACATTTTCTTTAGCCCAATTATTAAAATCAGGGGTTTTTAAAACCTCATTTTGAAGTCTTATACACCAACCGCACCAATCAGAACCTGTAAAAAACAACATCAGTGGTTTATTCTCTTTGGTTGCAATATCAAAGGCTTTATTCATATCTGTATGCCAAGTTAAATTCTCTTGGGCTATACCATTAGCTGATATTATAATAGCTATAAACAATGTAAAAAATATCTTTTTCATGATAAACTTGGTTGCAAAAGTTATTTCGAACTTACAAAAAAAGCACCAAATATGATGCTTTTTAAATATTTTTTCGATTAACGCACACCGTGCATTAGTTTTTTAATAACAGGTTGGAATAAAATAGAAACTACACCAGCTATAACAGAAATAACGGTTAAAATCCAGAAAAAATAACTTATACCATTTTCATCTGCAATTTTATCTACATTTTCACCAAAAACACCAGCGCCTTTCATACCAATTGCAATTGCCAAATACCAAACACCAAACATGAAAGCAATCATTCTTGCTGGCACCAATTTACTTACATAAGATAGCCCAACTGGAGAAATACATAATTCTCCCATAGTATGAAATAAATAAACAAGAATTAACCACATAATACTTACAGAAGCTGTTTTAGCACCTGGCTCTATTCCCATAGCTCCAAAAGCTACACATGCCATACCTAATCCTAATAAAAACATACCAATCCCATATTTTGCATTGGCAGAGGGATTGTATTTACTCTCCCACCATTTTGAAAATAATGGTGCTAATGTGATTATGTATAACGAGTTTAAACTAGCAAACCATGAAGCAGGAATTTCTAAATTTTCACTATTAAATTGATTCACTAACATCCATATAGCTATAGCCCAAACTATTATAAAACTGACACTTAAAACTATATTTGCCCATTTATATTTAGCAAAAGTTTGCTTAAATAATAGATATAAAACCCAAGTTATTATCCCTAAAGGTATAATTACCATAAAAGAATTTACAATTCTGAAAATATTTGCAGATGATCCGTCTAAAGTTCTATCCGTATAATCTCTCGCAAATATGGTTAATGAACCAGGAGCTTGTTCAAATATAGCCCAAAAGAAAACTGATAAAAGTGCAAAAAAGGAAACTGCTATTAACTTGTCTCTAGTAATTTGAGAGTACTGTGTAAATCTGTAAAACAACAAAACAAGAAATAATCCTAATGCAGTTAAAATGGCTATATTATTACCATTATCACCTAGGAATGAAAATAGATTAATTTTTCCTTCTGAAATTGTGGTTGCCGGTGCATTAAGAATCCAAAGCAAGCCTAATAAAACCATCAAGAAAATTAAACCTAGTTGCCATGATGTAAATGGCACACGTTTATCATTGTCTAGAACCTCTGCAGAATTTGCATCACCCTTAACTGGCTTAAGTCCTATATTTCCAAAAATATTTTGAGCTAGCCAAAATTGTATCAATCCAAAGAGCATGAAAATTCCTGCTAATCCAAAACCTAAACTCCAACCAACTTGCTCTCCTAAATAGCCACACAAAATAATTCCTATAAAAGCGCCTGCATTCACACCCATGTAAAAGATGGTATAAGCACCATCTTTTTTTTCTGGTCTGTCTTTATACATTTCAGATACAATAGAGGTCATATTTGGTTTAAAAAAACCATTCCCTATGACTAATAAAGCTAAACCTAAGTAAATAGACCATGAAGTTTCAACGGCCATAGAAGCATGTCCTAAAGTCATTAACAAAGCACCTACTAATACGGCATATCTGTAACCTATAACCTTATCTGCAAAATAACCACCCATCATTGTAGACAAATAAACCAATCCCACATAAGATCCAAATAGGGCCATGGCATGTTCCCTTGGCCAACCCCAACCTTCATCAAGTAGTGAGGCTGTTAAAAATAATACTAGTAAAGCACGCATTCCATAATATGAAAAACGTTCCCACATTTCAGTAAAAAATAATACAAATAAACCTGATGGATGCCCTAATACGGTACTTTTAAAAAATTGATCGGTTGAGTTTTCTGCCATAATGTTTGTTTTTAATTTTAAGATAATTCAAAGCCTTCAGCTTCTTCATTTTTCAGGATTCTTTCACTTTCCTCAGCGCCATGGGTTAATCTTTTCAGAGGCTTCAATATCAAAATAAATAAAACTCCAATAATTACTGTGAAAATTACTATTCCCGAAAATATGGTTAATTCACCAAATTCTGAAGCTGACTCCCCTACTATTCCTGCTACTTTATTTCCTAAACCAGTTGCAGCAAAATAAACACCCATCATTAATGATGCGTATTTAACAGGTGTTAGTTTCGTTATAAATGATAGTGCTACAGGTGAAATACATAACTCTCCAATTGTATGAAAAAAGTAAGCCAATACTAACCAAATCATACTTGAAGTTCCTAATTTTTCAAATTCCATAGCGGCAAAAACCATAAAAAGAAAACCAAATCCCATAATTATAATACCCAAAGCCATTTTAAATACTGAAGACGCCTCTTTACCTTTTAATTTTCGTTTAGCCCATATACTAGCAACTACAGTAGCAAATAAAATAATAAATCCAGCATTTAAACTTTGATACATAACTGTAGGAATTTCAAACAAGCCAAAAAAGTTTCTATCTGTTTTTGTATCGGTATATAAATTCATCAAACCACCCGCTTGCTCAAAAGCACCCCAAAATATAATTACCATAATGAATGATAATAATAAAACCATAAATCTATCTTTATAAACTTGAGAGTCTAACTCTTTGTATATCATCATTAAAAGTGATGCTATTGCCGTTAGAAAAACAAATAACAACCCATACCCCCAATCCATGTAATACCAACCAATAATAGAAGCTAATAATAAAATCCCTGCATATAATAATTGTTTAGGCGATTTAAATAATTTTGAGTATAATTTTCCATAAGACACTTCACTTTCATCATTAGCACTAGGAATAAAATTACCTACTTGAGTTAAATGTTTTTGTCCTGCTAAATAGTTTATTAAACCTAAAACCATTACAATACCAGCAAGCCCAAATCCTGCATGCCAACCCCATTTAGCAACAACGCCACCAACCACCATAGTAGCTAATAAAGACCCTAAATTGATTCCTATGTAAAAAATACTAAATCCTTTATCTCTTCTAATATCGCTTTGTTTATATAAGCCACCAACCATTGTAGAAATATTTGGTTTTAACAAACCTACTCCTAAAATAACAAGACCTAAACCTGTGTAAAAAGCCCAAATATCAGTTAACACTAAAACCCCATGACCAATACAAAGTACTATAGCACCTGCTAGAACAGCTTTTTTCTGTCCAATCAATTTATCAGCTATCATTCCTCCTGGAATAGACATTACATAAACTAACATTGTATACCATCCGTAAAGCGCTAATGCCTCTTTACTAGTCCAACCTAAACCGGCACCTCTTGCATCATCTCCAAGTGTTGAAGATGTCATGTATAAAACTAATAAAGCACGCATTCCGTAGTAAGAAAAACGTTCCCACATTTCTGTTAAAAATAAAATGTACAGACCTATTGGTTGTCCAAAAAGTTCCTTTTGATGTGGTTTAATTTCTGTAGTTGCCATTTATATTAGTTTGATTATTAATTAGTTTGAATTTTTCACTTTACTAGATTTTACAATTTATCTCCTAATTTCTCGTTGAGAAAATGAGTCATTTTTTTATATAAATGAATTCGTGTATTACCACCATAAATCCCATGGTTTTTATCTGGATAAATAGCCCAATCAAATTGTTTATCTGCTTGAATTAAAGCTTCTACTAAACGCATCGTGTTTTGCAAATGCACGTTATCATCTGCAGAACCATGTACCAAAAGAAAATTTCCTTTTAATTTTTCAGTATGATTTATTGGTGAATTATTATCATATCCTGCTGGATTTTCTTGTGGAGTAGACATGTAACGCTCTGTATAAATTGAATCATAAAAACGCCAGCTAGTTACAGGGGCTACTGCGATAGCCATTTTAAAAACATCGTTACCTTTAAACAAGCAATTACTACTCATAAATCCACCATAACTCCAACCCCAAATCCCAATTCTTGTTTCATCTATAAAAGGTAAAGCTCCTAATTTTTTGGCTGCTTGAATTTGGTCTTCCACTTCATATTTACCTAATTCATTTTGTGTTACTTTTTTAAATGCAGCACCTTTAAACCCTGTACCGCGCCCATCTACACAAGCCACTATATAACCTTGTTGCGATAAATATTGATACCAATAATCGTTTGCGCTATGCCATCTATTTGCTACTTGCTGAGAACCAGGTCCCGAGTATTGAAACATGAATAATGGATATTTTTTAGTTTCATCAAAGTTTGCCGGTTTAATCATCCACATATTCAAATCGTTTCCATTAACGCTTATGCTACTGAAGTCCTTTATTGAAATTTTATAATTTGTAAGATTTTGAGATAGCTCAAAGTTATCTTTTATGCTTTTAATTAAATCTCCAGAAAACGCACTATTTAAAGTATACTTTGGTGGTGTATTAGCACTTGAAAAAGTATTTATAAAATATGAGAAATCAGCACTAAAATCGGCACTATTAGTGCCCTCTATTTTAGTTAGTCTTGTTTTATTTCGTCCGTTAAGTTTTATGGAATAAACATCTCTATTAATGGAACCATTTTCCACAGACTGGTAAAAAATCGTATTGTTTTTTTCATCAAAACCATAATAATTGGTCACTTCCCAATTACCTTTAGTTACCTGATTTATAAGCTTTCCGTCTTTATCATAATGATAAAGATGATTGAACCCATCTTTCTCACTAGTCCAAATAAAACTATGATCCTTTAAAAAAGTTAAATTATCGGTAACATCTATATAAGCTTTATCTTTTTCTGCTAAAACTAAATTAGAGGAATTGTTTTTAGCATTTATCATCCATAAATCCAATTCGTTTTGATGCCTGTTCATGTATTGTGCACTTAAAACATCTGGATTATTTGTCCACTTAATTCTTGGAATGTAAAAATCATTGTATACTTTATCAACTTTAATAGTTTCAGATTTATTGGTGTTAAGATTATAAAGATGAAGAGAGACTTGAGAGTTAGCTTCACCTGCTTTAGGATATTTAAAAACTTGCTGAGTTTGATAAAGTCCTGTGCCATAAACATCCATTGAAAACTCAGGCACATTGGTTTCATCAAAACGAATAAAAGCTATTTTATTACTATCAGCACTCCAATCGAAAGCTCTTACAAATGCAAATTCTTCTTCATAAACCCAATCGGTAATTCCGTTTATAATTTCGTTTAATTTTCCATCAAAAGTAATTTGAGTAGTTCCCTTAGAATTCAAATCTTTAATATACAAATTATTTTCTTTAGCAAAAGCAACTTTATTTCCATCTGGTGAAAATGTTGGTTCTTGAATTTTTTCTTCAGAAATTAAATTTAAAGTATTGTCATTAACATTGTAAACATAATAGTTTCCTAACGAAGAGCGACGGTATATAGACACTTCATTGGTTGCCAAAATAATTTTACTTTCATCTTCACTAAATTTATAATCTGTAAAATATTGAATAGCTTCAAGGTTTGCAGAATTAACTAAAGTTTTAATTTTCTCCAAGGTTTTGTAATCGTAAATATCAATAGATGTACTTCTTGTAGCTCTATCAAAATTTAATACAGAATACTGCTGACCATTTGCCATGGAATGTAATACATCCATACCTTCTGTTCTAAAAGTGCCATGACTCCAAATATCTTCAAGTGTGATATCCTTTTTCTGAGCTAATAAAATTGTAGATAAAAAAAGATAAACACAAAAAGAGAATTTAAAATGTTTCATAAATTATTTTATTGTTTTTAAATGTTAAATTCAACAACCAAAGTTTTATTATTAGTTATTAAAATTAATTAATAAAAGATGTTTCTTTAAAAAATAGTTATTTCACAAAATGATGTCAAGTTTACTAAAAATTATATAAAAAACCTCCAATATTAACACTTTAATAATCTTGGTTTCAATTAAGATTTTCTTTATTCGTTCTAAGAGTAGTATCTTTGCTTTGCAAATTAATACCTTATGAGTAAATCTATTTCTGGCTTTTCTAAACTATCTAAATCAAAAAAAATCGATTGGATTGTTGATACTTATTTTTCTAATGCCGAAGAAGCTAAAACTATTTTAAAGCAGTATTGGAATAGTAACGAAAAACTGCAACAACTGCATGATGAGTTTATTGAAAACACAATAACCAATTATTACTTACCGTTAGGGGTTGCTCCTAATTTTCTAATAAACAACAAGCTATATACCATACCGATGGCTATTGAAGAAAGCTCGGTTGTTGCTGCTGCAAGTAAAGCTGCTAAATTTTGGCTAGATAGAGGTGGTTTTAAAACAACAGTTATTTCTACAACCAAAATTGGTCAGACACACTTTATTTACAAAGGTGATTTTGAAAAATTAAAACAGTTTTTTTGCAGCGTAAAATCAAAACTCCTTGAAGAAACAGAGCCTATCACTAAAAACATGAAAAAACGTGGTGGTGGCATTATTGATATTGAGTTGCGTGATAAAACCAGTGATATTAAAAATTATTATCAATTACATGCATCGTTTGAAACACTTGATGCTATGGGTGCTAATTTTATAAATTCGTGTTTAGAGCAGTTTGCAAAAACCTTTAAAAATGAAGCTTTAATATTTGATTTGTTTACTGAAGAAGAAAAGCAGATAGATATTATAATGAGTATTTTATCCAACTATGTTCCTAATTGCTTGGTTCGTGCCGAAGTAAGTTGTAAAGTTGAAGATTTAAGTGAAGATGAGCGCATTTCTGGTGAAGCCTTTGCAAATAAATTTGTTCAAGCTGTTAAAATTGCAGAGGTTGAACCTTACAGAGCAGTAACACACAATAAAGGCATCATGAATGGAATAGATGCGGTTGTTTTAGCTACCGGAAACGACTTTAGAGCTGTTGAGGCTGGCGTACATGCCTATGCATCGCGTCATGGAAAATATAGTAGCTTAACCCATGCAAAAATTGAAAATGGGATTTTTACTTTTTGGATGGAAATACCATTAGCATTAGGCACTATTGGTGGCTTAACAGGACTGCATCCTTTAGTAAAGCTTTCTTTAGAATTATTACACAAGCCATCTGCTAAAGAGTTGATGCAAATTGTTGCCGTAGCAGGTTTAGCACAAAACTTTGCTGCACTTCGTTCGTTAACAACAACTGGGATTCAACAAGGACACATGAAAATGCACCTGATGAATATTTTAAATCAATTTGAAGCTAATGACTTTGAAAAGCAATCGCTAACCGAATACTTTAAAAATAACACCGTTACACACAGTGCAGTAACCGAAGCTATAAATGAATTAAGAATAAAAAATTAATAGTGGAAACATTTTATAGCAATGGAAAATTATTATTAACTGGCGAGTATGTTGTACTTGATGGTGCACTTTCTCTCGCAATACCCACAAAATATGGACAGTCTTTAACTATCGAATCTATTGATGGACCTAAAATTATCTGGAAAAGTTTTGACTATCAAAATACTATTTGGTTTGAGAGTTCATTTTTTATTAAAAACTCCATTATAGAAGCTAGCCAATCAAATGAATTTACTCAAAGACTACTTCAAATTTTAAATGCTGTAAAACAATTAAATCCGCAATTTTTAAAAAGCAATAGGGGTTTTAAGATTACCTCTAAACTTGACTTTCCTAATAATTGGGGGCTTGGCACCTCATCAACTTTAATAAATAATATTGCAAATTGGGCAAAAATTGATGCCTATCAATTACTAGAAGTTACATTTGGCGGAAGTGGTTACGACATAGCATGTGCACAAAACAACTTTCCTATTACTTATCAAATATGGAATGAAAAGCCAGTTGTAAATGCAATTGATTTTAATCCATCTTTTAAAAAAAATTTATATTTTATTCATTTAAATAAAAAACAGAATAGTAGAGATGGTATTAAACACTATCATGAAAATAAAGGGAAATATAAATCTGCAATTCTAGAAATTGATAAAATTACTACCAAAATGATAGGGTGTGATGCTTTAAAAAGCTTTGAAGAACTTATTATTAAACACGAGAACATGATTTCAAAAATAACAAATCAAACTCCTGTAAAACAGGCTTTGTTTGATGATTTTGATGGCGCCATAAAAAGTTTAGGTGCTTGGGGTGGTGATTTTATATTAGCAACATCTCAAAACAATCCATCAAATTATTTCAAACTCAAAGGCTTTAAAACAATTATTTCTTACGAGGATATGATTCTATAAAAAGAAAAATTCTTACTAAAGTTTAAACCAATTTTGAGTTATATTTTTTTCAATTGAAGAATTATTAATATTGATAAACTCATTTTTTATAGCATCATATCTATACTCTTTACCCCATTGTTTATAATTTTTTGAAACACTTTTAATTGCATCACATATAAATTCCACCTCTTTATTTGTCATCGTAGGGTGTAAAGACATTCTAATCCAACCTGGACGCTCCATTAAACAACCTTCTAAAATTTTTTGTTCAATAGCTTTTGAAGTTAACTGATCTACATGCAATAAATAATGCCCATAAGTACCAGCACAAGAACAGCCTCCTCTAGTTTGTACACCGAAGTGGTCGTTTAACAATTTAACTATTAAATTATAGTGTGCATCTTCAATATAAAATGAAAAAACACCTAATCTATCTTTATGGTTTGGTGCTAGAATTGTGAGGTTATCAATCTTTGATAATCTATTGAACACCAAATCACACAATTCGTGCTCTCTATCTAAAATATTTTGAACACCCATTTCTTCTTTCAACTGGATAGAAAGTGCAATTTTAAAAGCTTGTAAAAATCCAGGAGTACCACCATCTTCTCGGGTTTCAATATCATCTATATAGTCATGATCTCCCCAAGGGTTAGTATAAGTTACAGTACCGCCGCCAGGGTTATCTGGTACTAAATTTTTATATAATTTTTTATTAAATATTAAAACACCCGATGTTCCTGGTCCGCCTAAAAACTTATGAGGCGAAAAGGTTATTGCATCCAAATAAGCATCTTCATCTTCTGGATGCATATTGATATGAATATAAGGTGCAGAACACGCAAAATCAACAAAACACAAGCCGTTATTTTGATGCATTATTTTTGCAACTTGATGGTAGTTTGTTTTTATACCAGTAACATTAGAACAGCCTGTAATGGCAGCAATTTTGATTGGTACATCTTGATGCTCAATCAATAATCCTTCTAGACTTTCTAAACAAGGTAATCCTGCCTCGTTTGATGGAATGACTTTAACCATAGCTATGGTTTCTAACCAAGATGTTTGGTTAGAATGATGCTCCATGTGGGAAACAAAAATGATAGGTCTTTTTTCTTTAGGAACTTGTGTGTAATTTTTTAAATTTTCGTTTAGTTTAATACCTAAAATACGCTGAAACTTATTAATAGCTCCTGTCATTCCAGTTCCAACGGTGATTAAAACATCATCTTTAGATGCATTAACATGATTTTTTATTATGTTTCTAGCATCATGATACGCTAATGTCATCGCAGATCCTGTAACAGATGTTTCTGTATGGGTATTTGCTACAAAAGGACCTATCTCGTTTAAAAGCTTTTCTTCAATAGGCCTATATAAACGTCCGCTAGCGGTCCAATCAGCATAAATAATTTTTTTATTTCCGTAAGGTGACTCAAAATAGGTATCAATTCCAACTATATTATTTCTAAAAAGTGAAAAATGATCTTCTAATTTAGATCTATTTTTTTTTGACCCCAAATCTGCTTTAAAAAAATTACCTAAAACACTCATAAGATTAAACATTAATCACCTTTACTTTTATTTAAAATTTGAAATACCTTCTTTAAGCCAATAAAAATAAGTGTCAACATCAGGTGTATAAGCAATTGGTTCTATAAGATTTTCCTCATTAAGATCCATTAAAACATACATTGGTTGCGTGTTTGCTTTATATTTAATAGTTTGTAACTCACTCCATTTCTGACCTATATATTTTAATTTTTTACCAGGTTTCAGTTTTGATTCTTTGATATCACTTTCAGCTAAAGGTCGCTTATCGTCTACATACAAAGAAACAAGCACTACTTCATTTTTAAGGATATTTAGAATATTTGGTTTTATCCAAACGTTGTTCTCCATTTTTCTACAATTAACACAAGCGTGACCTGTAAAATCTATCATAACAGGTTTACCTACTTTTTTAGCGTACGCTAAACCTTTATCGTAATCGTTAAAAGCTAAAATATCATGTGGCGCCATTAAATGTGAACCATCAGGTAATCCATCTTGAATTTCTGAGATTATTCCATTAGATAACTTAGTATAACCAACACCGTAGGGAGATTCGCTATAATGTTGTGGTGGTGGGAAAGCACTTATTAAATTTAAAGGTGCGCCCCAAAGCCCAGGTATCAAATAGATAGTAAATGACAAAACAATTAAACCTAAACTCAATCTACCTACTGAAATATGTGATAGAGGCGAATCGTGAGGTAATTGTATCTTTCCAAATAAATAAAGTGCTAAAGCTCCAAAAATGGCAATCCAAATAGCAATAAATACTTCACGCTCTAAGAAATGCGCTTGTAAAACCAAATCGGCATTCGATAAAAATTTGAAGGCTAATGCTAATTCTAAAAATCCTAAAACAACTTTTACGGTATTTAACCATCCGCCAGATTTTGGCAATGAATTTAACCATCCTGGGAAAGCAGCAAATAAAGCAAATGGTAAGGCAATGGCTAACGAAAAACCTAACATACCAACAATAGGTCCTGTTTGACTTCCTCCTGCTGCTGCCTGAACTAATAAAGTACCAACAATAGGTCCAGTACAAGAAAACGACACAATAGCTAAAGCTAATGCCATAAAAAAGATGCCAATTAAACCACCTCTATCTGCTTGAGAATCTACTTTGTTTGCCCACTTATTTGGTAACATAATTTCGAAAGCACCCAAAAATGATGCTGCAAAAATTAATAACAAAATAAAGAATGCAATATTAAACCATACATTAGTTGACAAGGCATTTAAGGCATCTGCACCAAAAATTAAGCTTACAAGAATACCTAACAATACGTAAATTACTATGATTGAAAGTCCATAAATAACAGCATTTCTAATTCCAGCTGCTTTGGTTTTGCTTTGTTTGGTAAAAAAACTTACCGTCATGGGAATCATTGGAAACACACATGGTGTTAACAACGCCGCAAAACCAGAAAAGAATGCAATGAAAAATATAGACCAAAGTCCTTTTTGTGAATCAGCTGTATTTGTGGTATTAGTATCTAATGTTGCAAGTGTTTCTGTAGTTTTTTCTATTGAAGTAACAACTGCTTGATTTGAAATTTCAAATATTAAATCAACTTCGGTTGGTGGTAAACATCTAGTATCATCACAAACCATAAATTCCACATAGGCCTTGATAGTTTTTGTATCTCCCTCCACTATTACTTTTTGTCTGAAAGTAGCGGAATTTTCAAAGAATTTTATTATCATTCCAAAAACAGGATCGTCAACAGTGTATCCATCTTGTTCTGAGGTATTTCCAGAAATTTTAAAGTTTCCTTCGCTATCGTCATAAGTAAAAGTCGTTGGAATGGGACCATCTTCTGGAACATTTTGCGAATACAAATGCCAACCTGCATCTATAGTGGCTTTTGAAATTAACACATATTCGGTATCTGATAATTTTTCTACTGATGTTGCCCATTTAACAGGCTGAAAAACCTGTGAATTCGCTATTAATGTTAGAAATAAAACACTTAGAATAAAAAGAAATTTTCTCATTTTTGACACTAATTATTTGATAGTAAACACTAAATCGACTTCATTTGGTGGTAGACATCTGCTTTCGTCACAAACCATAAATTCTACGGTAGCATCTATTTTAAATGGTACGTTTCCTTTCAATTTTATACGCTGTTTAAATGAAGCTTTGTTTTCGAAAAATTTAATTTGCATTCCAAAAATAGGATCATCAATAGTATGTCCTTTTTCTTCTAACGTATTTCCTTTTTTTAGATAATTACTATTTCCTTTAAATGTAAAACTCGTGGGAATTGGTCCATTTTCAGGTACCGTTTGCGAATATAAATGCCATTTTGCATCAATGGTAGCAGTAGCTATTAATTCGTATTCGGTATCCGAAATTTTAGAAACTGATGTTATCCACTTTACTGGTTCTAATATTTGAGCCTGTAAAAAACTAAACGTTAAAAAGGTGAAAAGAAAAAGGACTTTTTTCATTTAAATAAAATTTATTGTTTTGGTTTAAAAACTACTTCATAAGATTTTCCACCTTCAAGCACTTGTTTTGCAATATCTTGAATGTCTTTTTTGGTCATCATATTTACAATGTTTTCAAAGTTTTTAGGGTCGTTCATGTTTTCATTATATCTAAAATAAGATGTAAGCACTTGCATGTCGTATCCGTTTTTATCTTTTGCTTGTTCGCGCTCTTTAATAAAATTGGTTCTGGTTTTATTTAAATCATCATCATTAATATCGCCATTTGCTATTTTTCGCAGTTCTCCATTAACAATATCTACTAATTTATCTGCCATATCTGGATTACAGTCAAATCTAAACGAGACAAAAGCTTGCGATTTTGGTTCTCTTGAGAAATAAGCCGAAGCTCTTGGGCTATATGCACCACCTTCTGCTTCTCTTACGGTTTCAGTAACTCTTAATTGTAAAATATCGCCTAAAGCATCGGTATAAATTTCATTGCTTTTAGTATAAGGCATCTCTTTTTTGTAAGCAATATTTACATTTGCTTTAGGATCTTCCATGGTTAAATAAATGTCTTCATCTATACTATTTGCTAACCATTCTGAACCATTATCTTTAAAGGTTTCTTTGGTGCTTTTAGTTGGCAAACTAGCCATATACTTTTCTAAAAGCGGTTTTAATTGGTCTTCTTTAACATCACCAACTATAAAAAACTCAAAATCTGAAGCATCTGAAAAACGACTATTGTAAATGGCCTTTATTTTTTCAAAAGAAATATCGTTTGCATATTCTTGGTTAAAAATACGTTCTTTAGGGTTGTTTTTCCCATAAATTGCTATGGTTAAACTATCTCGCATTTTTTCACCTATATCTTTACTTCTTCTAACTATATAGTTATTTATGTTGCTTTCTAAAACTTTAAAAGCTTGTTCGTCGAAACGTGGTTTTACAAAGTAAACATGCAGTAATTGTAGCATTGTTTCTACATCTTTAGTGTTTGATCCACCAAAGAAAGACTCGTTTATCTCTCCTAAATTTGGACTTACACTTGCCGTTTTCCCTGCTAATACTTTTTGTAAATCGGTTGCAGTGAAATCGCCTAGTCCAGACATTTGAACTAGATTTCCAACTAAGCTAGCCGATGGTAACTCATCATCACTTAATAGCGATGTACCACCATAACTAACAGCATTTAAGGATACTTTGTCTTTTTCTTTATCAACAAATTTATAATGTACTTTAACACCATTACTTAGCATGAAAGTAGTAGAGCCAGTTTGTTCATTTATTGAAGCTTCAACTATTTTACCTGGTTTAATACTAAGGTCGGACACCAATGTTTTACCTGCTAATGCTTCAGAATATGGTTGTAAAGTAGTATCGTTTTCTACGGCTGTAATTATTTGTTTTACTTGCTCTTCGGTTAAATTATCTTGATCTTCTACACCCGTAACATTTACATATCTATTTTTTTCTAGATATAAACTCTTAATGGTATTATGAAGCTCTTCTTGATTTAAAGTACTTATTATTTTTTTTGCGATATCGTATTCTTTTTCAATATCTGCCATCGTGTTATTGTTTAAGAAATCATTTTGAATGGCACGTTCTATTTGACCATGACTCATATCGTCTTTTTTCGCTATTTGATTTTCGTAAGAACTTGTCATTTTTGCAACAGCTCTATCTATTTCTGGTTGTAAATACCCAAATTTAACAGCTCTTACGACTTCTGTTAACACCTCTTGAAATGCTTCTTTTTGTTGATTTGGTTTAGGGAAAATGGTCATAGTAAATGCATTTGACGTTCTAGACATTTGCCCATAACCAACACGTGCACCTAGAAAAGTAGCTTCTGGTTTTTGAGATTTTTCTGAAATTCTAGAAGACAACATACTTGTTGCCATAGATTCTAATAACGAACGTTTTAAATCGGCAACCGTCTCATTTTCAATTGATTTTTTCTGACGAATACCAAAACTAATATTTGCAGTAGAAACCTCTGGGTCTTTACCCAAACTGTACATCATAGTATCATTATCAGGGATATCAACTATATAACGTTCTTTTGGATTATCAATTGCTGGTATTTCAGAAAAACTAGCAATAATTTTTTGTTCAATATCATTTACATCTACATCGCCTATAACAGCAATAGCTTGTAAATCTGTTCTATACCAATCGTGATAAAAATCTCTTAATGCTTTATAATCGAAACCTTCAACAACAGACATTAAACCAATTGGTAAACGATCTGCATATTTAGATTTATTGAATGTTACAGGCAAACTTGTTTGGAATAAACGCATTTGTCCGTTTTGGCGTGTACGCCATTCTTCTTTAATAACACCGCGTTCTGAATCTATTTCTTCATCTGTTAATAATAAATAATTAGACCAATCCTTTAAAACTAAAAGACAAGTATCTACTAAACCTTCTTTAGTTGGTATATTATTTAAATTATAAACAGTTTCATCAAACGATGTGTAAGCATTAATGTCTTTACCAAACACAGCTCCATGTTTTTGTAATGTGTTTAAAATACCTTTTCCTGGAAAATTTTCGGTCCCATTAAACGCCATATGCTCTAAAAAGTGTGCTAAACCTTGTTGATCATCATTTTCTAAAACAGAACCTACATTTTGTATGATATAGTAACTAGCGGCATCTTTTACAACATCTGTACTTTTGATGTAGTAGGTCATTCCATTAGATAAAACCCCTTTTTTTATTGTTTGATCAACAGGTAATGGGTCTTGGTAGTTAAGTGTTTGCGAAAAACTCAAAGAACTTAGAGCAACAAACATGGTAAATGATAAAATTAAAATACGTTTCATTTCTTTTTAGGTTTTTATTGTTTACAAAACTAATCCTTAAAACATGGTTTATGCTCAATTTAAGATAATTTTAATAAAAGAGGACCATAAAATACAGTCCTCTAAATTCTTTTTATATTGTAGTGACTAATTCAAAATAAGAATTATAAAAATAAAAAAAGATCAATTCAATTATTAAGACGAAAAATTTAATTAAAATTTAGATTTGAATCTTATCTACATACTAATGTGACAAACAATTCCAAACCCTAGAGTAAAAAATATGTTATTTCTTAAAATGAAGTAATAAGACAGGATTTATAAACCGAAGCTCAAAAGTTATATTTTAAATAATAAATTAAAGATTAGTTTTCAAAAGGAATTAATATAATTTAAAAAAAACAATTAATTTATTTACAAATCAGCATTTCCTCAACCTCCTCTAGACTTTTCCCTTTAGTTTCAATTACAAACTTCATAACAAATAACAAAGATAAAACAGCCATACCTGCATAAATTGCAAAAGTAAGTGTTGGCCCTAAATTTGTTAATTCCCATGGAAAAAACTGCGTTACTGTGTAACTTACTAATGAATTAAAAAAGCCAACAACTGAGATGGCAATACCTTTAATATTTCCAGGAAATATTTCTGACAATAAAGTCCACATTACAGGTCCTAAAGAAATTGCAAATGCGGCAACATACAACAATATGGCTATAAGGACTAATGTTGCGTTGATTGAAATAAAATTTTTAACCTCATTACGTTTAAACTCGTATAACTGCTCTTGGCTTAATACCGGCATTAAGTTATTAAAAAACTCACTTTGAGAACTAAAAGATTTACCATCAAGAGATGCAATTGCAGTTTTTATTTCTAAACTCCCAACTTTTTCAATTGCATTACTATTTACATCATAAGTTGCATTATTAAAGGCAAACGTAGCCATTGACAAGGCAATTGACATAGTAGCAGTACCTATTATTAAAAGGGGTTTTCTACCTAATCTATCAATAAGTCTAATAGCAACCAATGTAAAAACCAAATTAGTTAAACCAACAACAATAGCCTGTAAAAAAGAAGAATCTGTACTGCCTCCTGCTTGTTCGAAAATGGAAGGTGCATAATAAAAAATAGCATTAATACCTGTTATTTGTTGAAAAAAAGCAATTCCAAAAGCGATGATAATAATGGTGCGCATGCGGCTACTAAACAATTCTAAAATAGTACCTTTCTTCTCTTTTTTTGAAACACCTCTTAAAATTTCTTCAATAGTTGTATTTGCATAATCTTCCCCCCCAATTTTAACTAAAGTTTTTTCAGCTACCTCCACTAAATTAAGCCTTTGTATTAACCATCTTGGGCTTCTTGGAACTGTAAATAATGCTAAAAAATAAATAACAGCAGGGATGGCTTCAACACCCAGCATCCATCTCCAACTTTCTCCTTCTAAATCCTTCAAAAAATAATTAGAAAAATAAGCAACCGATATACCCAAAACAATGTTTAACTGATTTAATGACACCAAACTACCTCTTAGCTTAGGTGGTGCAACTTCAGCTATATAAATAGGAGCAATTAATATGGCGCCTCCTATACCAATTCCTCCAATAATTCTTGCTACCACAAATTCTGTATAGCCTGTTGCTAAAGCAGACCAAATAGCAGAAACAGTAAACAAAACAGCAGTACCAATAAGTACTTTTTTTCTACCAAATTTATCACTCAAGGGACCTGCAGTAATATTTCCTGCCATAGCACCAAAAATTACACAGCCAACAGAAAAACCAAGTTCCCAATCAGACATATTAAAATAAATAGTGATTCCTGATACAGCACCAGAAATAACAGCACTATCAAACCCAAGAAGAAAACCACCAAGGGCTACTATAAAACTGATGAAAATGGTATAAGATTTATTCATGATAAGTTTGGTTAATTTATTTTAGTAGTTTAAAAAAAATAAAGATAATATTTTTATAATAAGAATATTATTAAAATCTAAATCCTAAATCCTTATTTATACTTTTTAAATCATGAAATAATAATTAAATAAAAATAAATAAGATGTTATTCTCAATTCTTACTTGTTTTGTTATGATAATCATATATCCAAAAAAAAGTAAAATATTTTTGACTGATTATAGCCTATATTAGTATATAAATTTACTTAATTTGGTATTTTAATTTTACAAATTGAAACACTATTAAAAAATAATGAATGCTGATTTAATAAATAAAATAAGGACAAAATTTCAGGAGACTTTTAAAACTAAGCCAATAATGATATTTTCTCCAGGTAGGATCAATATAATTGGCGAGCATACCGATTATAATGAAGGTTTTGTATTTCCAGCTGCTGTAAATAAAGGCATTATTACTGCCATTGGAAAAAGCGATTCTAATAATTCAACAGCCTATGCTTTTGACAAAAATCAGATGATAAAATTCTCATTAAATAAATTAACCCCATCCTCAGAGGGCAGTTGGGAGAATTATATTTTTGGTGTGGTATCAGAACTTCAACACAGGAATAAAACTATTGATAATTTTAATATTGTTTTTGGAGGTGATATACCTGGGGGCGCAGGTATGTCTTCATCAGCAGCACTAGAGAACAGTGTTGTTTTTGGCTTAAATGAACTTTATAATTTAAGCTTAACAAAAGAAGAAATGATTTTAATTTCACAAAAAGCCGAGCACAATTATGTTGGAGTTAAATGTGGCATTATGGATCAGTACGCTAGTATGTTTGGAATAGAAAATCATGCCTTACAATTAGATTGTAGAACAGTAAAATCAAAACCGTTTAAAATTGATTTTAAAAACCATGAGTTTATCTTAATCAATACCAATGTGAAACATAGCTTATCGGACAGCGCTTATAATGATAGACGTTCTGTTTGTGAATCTATAGTAAGTATGCTAAAAGTCAAAGCACTTAGAGATGCTACAGAAAATGATTTAGATACTATTAAAGAGCAAGTAACTCCAGAAAATTTTCAAAAAGCACTATACGTTATCCAAGAGAACAAGCGGGTTATAGAGGCATCCACAGCGATGAAAGCAGGTGATTTAAAAACCTTAGGGAAACTTATATATGCATCACACGATGGCTTACAA
Organism: Flaviramulus sp.; assembly: GCF_982512915.1. Classification (NCBI taxonomy): domain Bacteria; kingdom Pseudomonadati; phylum Bacteroidota; class Flavobacteriia; order Flavobacteriales; family Flavobacteriaceae; genus Flaviramulus; species Flaviramulus sp. Next base: position 54,843 of record NZ_CEWOCJ010000007.1, read on the forward strand.
AATCAATATAAAGTGAGTTGTGACGAACTGGATTTTTTAGTAGAGCAAGCTAGATTAAGCGGGCATGTTTTAGGAGCCAGAATGATGGGAGGTGGTTTTGGTGGATGTACTATTAACTTAATTTCAAAATCAGAAACAATAGGATTCAAAGCTTTTATTTCTGAAGCTTATAAACATAAATTTAATAAAGACTGTTCTATATATTCCATTAAGCTTTCAAATGGCACAGATATCATAAATTAGAGCTATTAAACTTATAAATAAAAGTAGGTAATAACTTAAACTTGGTGAATCTTTAAAGAAAACGTATTTATCAATCTTTTTCTAAAACCGTTATAGGTAAATCTGTTGTTCCAGCATAAAATACAACGATTTCTACAGGTTTATTACCTTCATTAATTCCATAATGTACTTTGTTTACAAGCTCTACAATAACATCTCCTGGTTTTAGATGCAAAACGTTATTAGCTTCATCAATAACTGTTAACTCACCTTTTAAAACGATCCCAGAATTTATAACCGGATGATGATGTTTGTGCAACTTAGTTTTAGGTGGTATTGTAATTTTCAAAACAGTAACCTTAGGTGAGCCATCTGGATAATTTGGTAATACATCACCATTCCAGCTTGTGGTGGTTTCAGCTAGTTTAACAACAGTTACAGCTTGTTTTTTTTTTACAGCACAGGAGGCTATTAAACATATTATACCAAAAAATAAAATTATTTTTTTCATGTGTATTTATTTCTTAAAATTCTATGAGAATATAATTCTAATGAAAACTTAAGGTTATTTTTTAATTTAAAACTAATTTATATTATTAAAAAAAACGATTAATTATCAAAAAAATTAATTATAGGGATGTATTTAAAAAAAACCCAACTTAAACAGTTGGGGTTGAAAAATCTGAAAGTTCTTATGATTATGCCCTCACATAATTTTAACAATTCTACTTATCAAAATTTTCATAACATAACTAAACGTAAATGCTATTTTTTTAAAAAATTATTCTTTAATGATTCTATACATTTCAGAAGCTTCATCTATATGAAGTTCTTAGACAGAAATAATTAATTTTCGATGTATTAGATTTATTTCATTAAAATATTATTACAGTTTATTTAATTTTCAAATACAACAATAGATAAAAATTCCAGTAGCTAATCCAGTAGAGAAAATAAACAAGAAAAGAAGTTCCCACTCAAATGATGAATATTTGGCCTTTTTTTTTAATTTGTGATCAATCACAGTAAATCTTTTTCTCATATTTAATAGATAAAAAATTAATTAAAGAATAAATCTGATACTGAAAATACAATTAGAAACGAATCAATGTTGATAGTATTTAAGTACCATATGTTATTTGTATGTAACTGTGAGAGTTATTTGGAAGTATAATTGTGTTGCACAAAGGAACAACAGAATAAATTATCACAAAAAAACAAATTAAAATTTTGTAGGATTTGACACAAATTTTCTAAATTTGACACATGCTTTCAAATCTATTTTCATTTTTTATTGGTTTTATTTTATTGTTACTGATTCCTGTAATTTTTATTAACCATAATAATGATAAAAAATTAAACCCTTATTTTCTTATTATATTAGCTATAGCAGGTTTACAGAGGTTTATTCATGGGCTCGAAGTATTTAATATAATAAACCCTTTATTAAATCCTTTTGAAACAAGTTTACATTTCGCCTACTTTATCCCTCCTATTTATTATTTATTTTTCAATAACTTGTTGTATAAAATTGTATCCTTAAAGAAGTCTGTCTTATTAATTGGTGTAGCCATAATTATAGTCGCAATTTCTATAGTTTTCAAATTAAAAAAAGAGAGTAATCAGTTAATTTTTCTTATATACTCTTCTACTTACATGATTTTTTTACTAAAAATCATTAGAAAATATCTTTTTAATAAAAAAAATTATCATGAATATATACATTACAGGTCAATTAAGATATGGGCATTAATAATGTTTACATTTTTCACCGCAGTATTTATATTTGCTAATTACACATTTAAAAGCTATTTAAATCAAGGAGAAAATATTGTTTTAAATAAATTTAACATCAGCACCTCGTTTTTCTTTTTCTTTTTAATTTTATACATCTTAATGAATCCAGTAATATTATACGGGGAGCAACTTTTGCAAAAAACACTAAATAAACCTTCTATTGATGACATAGTAGTTTGGAAAAAAAACAAAAAAACTTTTACAGATAGAATAGATTTAGAAGTTGAAAAAAAAGTAAAACCTAATCGAGAAAACCTGCTTTTGTCTATTAAAAAATTTGAAAACAGCTTATTTGATAATTTCACAGAAGTTCCTACTCTTAAAGAATTATCAATAAAACTTGAATATCCTCAAAGTCATATTAAATATATTTTTAAATATTTTAACAATTATTCATTCAGTGAATATCAAAATGTATTAAAAATAAAATATGCTTTGAAACTAATTCACAATAATTATTTATCATCACATACAATTGAATCACTTTCAGAGAAATGTTTATTCACAAACAGAAGCACTTTTTTTAAAAACTTCAAAAATCTATCTGGATATTCTCCAACAGATTACAAAATAAACATCATTAATAATTCATAATAAATCAAATAAAAAAACGCTAATAATTAAAAATTATCAGTGTGTTTTAATATTAATATACGAGTCAAGGTTAGTGGATTAAATAGGTTCATCCTAATAAAGTTTTATTACTAAAAACTAAAAAATCAATCTTTTTTAGTTTTTAGTTTTTAGTTTGATTTTAAAAATTAATGTAAAGCTTTAAATTGAAACAAATAAAAAAGCCGAACAAAAAATGTTCAGCTTTCAACTGTCGGGGTGGCAGGATTCGAACCTGCGACCTCCGCGTCCCAAACGCGGCGCGATAACCGGGCTACGCTACACCCCGATTTTTGGTTATCTCTAACGGCTTGCAAATATACTTTTTTTATTCATTTCACAATTATATTTCTAAAAAAATATCTATTGATTAAAAATCATAATTTAGCAACTTTAAATTTTTTATTTATTTTAAATGGAATTTCTTAAGAGGAGCCTTTTATTTTTTTTAATATGTGGTTTTAACCATGTCACTTTAGGACAAGACATCTTTAAGGGCAAAATTGTTGATAGTGATAATGGAGTAGGTTTAGCATTTACTCAAATAATTAATATTGAAGACAAAAAAAATAGCATCTCTAACTTTGATGGTACTTTTGAAATCAATAAATCAGGTTCTTACCTGTTTAAAAAAGAAGGTTATATTGAAAAAACCATCGAATTAATCGAAAATCAATACTATATTATTCAACTTAATATCAAACCATCCGAATTAAACGAGGTAGTTATTAATGCGAATCACATTCCAACAAAACTAAAAAAAACCACTGCAACAATAAGCATTGTATCTTCTGAAGATATTCAACGATCTAACAACACAGATTTTGCTCCCATATTAAATAGAACGCCTGGGGTTTTTATGCAAAGTGGCGCTTTAAACACCAACCGAATAACCATAAGAGGTATAGGCTCTAGAAATCTTTTTGGAACCTCAAAAATAAGAGCCTATTTTAAAGACATTCCACTTACCAATGGTAGTGGAGAAACTACTATTGAAGATTTTGAGTTAGCTTCCATATCCCGTTTAGAAATAATTAAAGGGGCAGCCTCTAGTATTTATGGCGCAGGTTTAGGTGGCACTATTAACTTAATACCACAAAATGCTTATTTGAATGATTCTAATTTTAATGGTGAAATTTCAATGGGTTCTTTTGGTTTAATCAAAGGCATTTTAAACGTAAACCACGGGAATAGTGAAAATAGTTTTAGAGCTGTATATAGCAATACTGAAAGTGATGGATTTAGAGAAAATAACAACTATAAAAGACAAACATTTACTTTAACTTCTAATCATTTTTTAAGTAAAAAAGATGAATTGTCTTTTATAGTGAGTTATGTTGATTTAAAAGCGTTTATACCTAGCTCAATCAATGAAAATACATACTTAAATAGTCCAAAATCTGCTGCTTTTACTTGGAAACAAGCTCAAGGTTTTGAAGATTCTAAAAGAGGTGTTTTTGGGTTATCTTGGCAACATAATTTTAATAATAATTTAAAACAAAATACAAGTATTTTTACTTCATTCAGGGATGCTTACGAACCCAGACCCTTTGATATTTTAAAAGAAAACACCCTAGCCTTGGGCTTAAGAACACGTCTCATCGGAAATACTAATTTGTTTGGAAGGAATTTGAATTGGACCTTGGGTGGTGAACTTTTTAAGGATACTTATAAATATAGCACTTTTGAAAATCTATATGAGGATTTTCCAAATGGTACAGGAAGTGTTTCGGGTCAAAGATTATCAAATTTTATAGAAAATCGAAATTATTACAACTTATTTTTTGAAACCAATTTTGAATTTTCAGAAAAAACTACACTTACAACTGGTTTAAATTTAAATGAAACAGGATATAAATTAAATGATAAATTTCATATAACTTCAGAAAACCCAAATCAATCTGGAAGTTTCAAATTTAAAAACATATTATCTCCAAAAATTGGAATATCTCATTTATTTAATAAAAACATCAGCATTTATGGCAGTGTTAGCCACGGGTTCTCCCCTATCTCATTAAACGAAACACTTTTACCTGATGGTCAAATAAATGCCAACTTAAAACCAGAAACAGGATGGAATTTTGAAGCGGGTTCCAGGGGTGAGTTTTTTAGCAATAAATTACAATACAATTTTGCCTTTTACCGTTTAAATATAAAAAACTTATTAGTTTCAAGAAGAACTGCCGAAGATGCGTTTATTGGTATTAATGCAGGTAAAACACAACATGATGGTTTAGAATTAGCACTCAATTACTATTGGCTTCAAAATAAAAAAATAACCATTAGTTCATTTATTAATTATACACTTAACAAATTTATTTTTAAGGAATTTATTGATAATACCAATAATTTTTCTGGAAATGATTTAACTGGTGTACCATCTGATATTTTTAATGCTGGAATAGATTTTGAAACTAGTTTTAGCCTTTACGGGAACATAAATTACCAATATGTTGGGTCTTTTCCAATAACAGATAGTAATAGCCTATTTACTGAAGATTACCAATTAACAAATCTAAAAGTTGGTTACAAAACTAATCTTAGTAAATACCTAAAAATGAACATATTCTTAGGCATAAATAATATTTTCAATGAAAAATATGCATCTCAAATTTTAATTAATGCAACTAGTTTTGGTAGTAGCGCTCCACGATACTATTACCCAGGAAATCCATCAAACTATTTCACAGGTTTTAACTTAAATTACCTATTTTAGCTAATAAAAAACATTTATAATTATGAAACAAATTCACGCGTTAATCATCATAATGTTATTGGCTTTTAGCGCTTGCGCTCAACAAGCAGAATCTGAAATTAAGGCTGAAGCACCAACCAATATAAATTACACTTTTGAACTTATTGTTCCAGATTTAATTATTCCCTGGGGAATGACATTTTTAAATGATGGTAGTATGTTAATCACTGAAAAGAGTGGTGAGATTATTCATTTTAAAAATGGTGTAAAAACACTTGTAGAAGGTGTTCCAGAAATTTATGTTCGTGGTCAAGGTGGATTGTTAGATATAAAAACGCATCCTGACTATGAAAATAATGGATGGATTTATTTTACATATGCATCTGATAAAGGTGATGTAGAAGGTGGAAACACAGCCTTGATGAGAGCGAAATTAGATGGTAATATCCTTGTTGAAAAACAATTACTATACAAAGCTGGTCCAAATACTAAAAGAGGCCAACATTTTGGTTCTCGTATTGCATTTGATAATGCAGGTTACCTATACTTTTCAATTGGTGAAAGAGGTGAACGTGATGTGAATCCACAAGATATCACTAGAGATTGTGGTAAAATTTACAGACTTAAAGATGATGGGACAGTCCCTTCGGATAACCCATTTGTTGGAACTGAAAATGCTAAAACTGCTATTTTTAGTTATGGACATAGAAACCCACAAGGTATGGTAAAAAACCCTTTTACTGGGGACATTTGGACGAATGAACATGGCCCACAAGGTGGCGATGAAATAAACATCATTGCAAAAGGAAAAAACTATGGTTGGCCTGTTATATCTTATGGAATTAATTATAGCGGAACAGCATTCACAGATATTACTTCAAAAGAAGGTATGGAACAACCTCTTTTTTATTGGGTACCATCAATTGCTCCTAGTGGTATGGCTTTTGTTTCTTCTGATATTTATCCAGATTGGAAAGGAAATGTATTAGTTGGCTCCTTAAAATTTGAATATCTGGAAAGATTAGTTTTAGAAAATAATAAAGTTGTTAAACGCGAAAAATTATTAGAGGGTACTGGAAGGGTTAGAAACGTTATTGAGGGACCAGAAGGTTATATATATGTTGCTATTGAAGGAAAAGGTATATTTAAAATAATTCCAAATAAGTAAATGAAATCTTTTATAATCAGTTTAGTAATTTTAGTTTCTGCTTCTAAAAGAGTATTTACCCAAAATAATGCTTTAAAAGAAAGTATAGAAAGAGGTAGTTTAGTGTATGAAGATTTTTGCGTTACTTGCCACTTACCAAATGGCGAAGGTATTGAAAATGTATTCCCTCCTTTAGCTAAGTCTGATTACCTTTTTGAAAATCGTGAAGCTAGTATTAAAGGCATAAAATATGGGCAAAAAGGGGAGATTTTAGTTAACGGAAAAAAATACAACAGTTACATGGCTGCATTAGGTCTTGCTGACGATGAAATAGCCGATGTCATGAATTATATAACAAATAGTTGGGGTAATAAAAATGACAAAATTATTACTAAAGAAGAAGTCTCACAAATTAAAAAATAAGATTATTGAATCTTATTTAGCCATGCATTAAAATAACTTTGTAAATAGCTAATTAAACCAAAAAAGATGTTAATTATAGGAATTGCTGGAGGCACAGGTTGCGGCAAAACAACAGTAGTAAATCAGATATTAAATGAATTACCTGAAGGTGAGGTTGGTATTATTTCTCAAGATTCATACTACAAAGACACCACGCATTTAAGCTATGATGAACGTGTTCAAATTAATTTTGATCATCCAAGATCTATAGATTTTGAATTACTTGAAACTCATTTAAAAGAATTAAAAAAAGGCAATCCTATACACCAACCTGTTTATTCTTTCGTTAAACATAATAGAACTGGCGATACCGTTTTAACACATCCTAGAAAAGTTATGATAGTTGAAGGTATTTTAATTCTAACAAATCCAGAATTAAGAGCCATGTTTGATATAAAAATATTTGTTCATGCTGATAGTGACGAGCGTTTAATAAGACGATTAAAACGAGATATATCTGAACGTGGTAGAGATTTAGATGAGGTGCTCTCAAGGTATAAAACAACCTTAAAACCGATGCATAATCAGTTTATCGAGCCCATGAAAGAGTATGCAGATATTATAATCCCAAACAACCATTACAATACAGTGGCTATTGATATTGTAAAAACCATTATAAACGATAAACTGTAATGCCAAAATTGAAAAACAAATATTTGAAACCGTTTAAAAATTGGTTCGTACTAATTTTGGTGATTTTTGCTGTTTGGATGTTGTTTTTTGATGCCAACTCATGGTTAATTCACCATGAATTAAACATGGATATAAAAGCTTTAGAAAACGAAAAAGAATACTACAGAAAAGAAATTGAAAAAGACAACAAAGCTATAAAAGAGTTAAGTACGGAAGAAGGTTTAGAAAAATTTGCCAGAGAAGAATATTATATGAAGCGCGATAATGAAGAAATTTTTATTATAGAATATGAAGACAGTTTAAAAACTAAATAATCATGGACAAAAAGTTGTTTAGTAAATTTAATCCTGTATCAGCAAAACAATGGAAGCAAAAAATTCAGTTTGATTTAAAAGGCGCTGATTATAATGATACTTTAGTTTGGAAAACGAATGAAGATATCTCAGTAAAACCATTTTATCATTCGGATGATTTTACAGAATTGTCAACTATTTCGAATACCAAAGCCACAAACTGGAAAATCTGTCAGTCTATTTTTGTTGCCCATGTTGAAAAATCAAATTTAAAAGCAGTTAATGCTATTGAAAGAGGTGCTGAAAGTATTCAATTTATTATTCCAAATGAAGATGTTTCAATTAAAAATTTACTGCAAAATATTGATTTAGATAAAATTCCAATTCATTTTGAATTACATTTTATTTCAGAAAATTTCGCAAAACAACTTGCTGATATTTCAACTAAAGCAGGTTTCAAAATCCAAACAGACATCATTAATAATTTAGCAAAAGATGGTAATTGGTATCAATCTTTAAATGAAGATTTTCAAAAATTTGAAAACATAGTTAACTATACAAAATCGCTCACGGTTGAGGTATCATTATACCAAAACGCTGGAGCCAATATGGTTCAACAACTAGCATACGCTTTAGCACATGCCAACGAATATTTAAATTATTTGAACAATAGCTCTCTTTTAAAGGAAGTGTTCAAATCGTTTGAAATGAATTTCAAAATCTCAGTGGGCACTAATTATTTCTTCGAAATTGCAAAACTAAGAGCTTTAAGAATGCTTTGGAAAACACTTGCTGCCGAATACCAAATCAATAATAATTGCCATATTACAGCAACTCCAACCAAGCGTAACAAAACCCTTTACGATTATAACACCAATATGTTGCGAACCACAACAGAATGTATGAGTGCTATTCTTGGCGGCGCCAATATAATCTGTAATTTACCTTATGATGCGATATACCACAAAGACAACGAATTTGGTGAACGTATTGCAAGAAATCAACTTTTGATTTTAAAACACGAAAGTTATTTTGATAAGGTTGATAATCCTTCAGATGGTTCATATTATATTGAAACATTAACAAATCAACTAGTAGAAAAAGCATTGGATGTATTTAAAAACATTGAAAACAAAGGTGGTTTTTTAAAACAATTAAAAGAAGGCACCATTCAAAGAAAAATAAAAGAAAGTACTAATAAAGAACAACTTCAATTTGATAACGGAGAAGAAATTTTATTGGGAACAAACAAACATCCTAACTTAAATGACCGCATGAAAAATGAGTTGGAAATTTATCCTTTTGTTAAAACAAATCAAAGAAAAACTTTAATTGAACCTATCATAGAAAAGCGATTAGCAGAAAATTTAGAACAAAAACGATTAAAAAATGAAAACTAAAATGAACTTAAAAACGACTCTTTTTTCTTTTTTATTAGCATTTATTTTATTTAGTTGTAAAAAAGAAAACACTTTTTCAGATTTCAAGTATAAAGATAAACCTGCAATCTTAACTTGTGATAATTTAAACTCTAAATTATATCAAGAAGCCTTGTACACATTTGAAGATGATCTTTTAAATTTTTACAAAAGAAATAATGCAAATAGCACACTAGCACAATCCTATTCTCAATTTATTAGAAATTCAATTTATGGTAGAATAAAATATGAAGACATTATTTCTGAGCATACTTACAAAGTATTTGAAGCTTTAAAAGATGAAAACGATTTATGGGATGCTAATAATCAAAAAAGCCATTTAAATTATAAAAGTGCAATTATTACATGTATGGCAAACAACATTAAAGATGTAGCTTTAAAAACCACTTTTAATTCGCTTATAAGCACCAACTTTATGGACCAAAAACTTTTTGGTTCACCATTAATGGCAAAATACACCAATACATTAAGCGATAAATATTTAGCAACTTATGTAGCTTTAGATTTGTTTTATGCCAAATTATTTGATATTGATTTTAGCAATGTTAATTTTGAGAAACCTCAACCTATAGATTTTAATGTAATACCTCCTAAAACACCTTCTGGAGCACCAATAAATTAATTTTGAGAAAAAACCTTCAACAAATAACTATAAATAAGAAAACTGAAGACGAAAAATCTTTAGACAAAAACAAGTTTATAACTGCTGAAGGTATTGAACTTCAGTCTTTATACTCAAGTAAAGATATTCAAAACTTAGAACATCTTGATTTTGTTGCTGGTTTAGCACCAAATTTAAGAGGACCTTACAGTACTATGTATGTAATCCGTCCATGGACTATTAGGCAATACGCAGGATTCTCTACCGCAGAAGATAGTAACGCTTTTTACAGGAGAAATTTAGCCGCTGGACAAAAAGGGCTTTCTATTGCTTTTGATTTAGCAACACATCGTGGTTACGATTCAGACCACGAGCGAGTTGTTGGCGATGTTGGAAAAGCCGGTGTAGCCATAGATTCGGTTGAAGATATGAAAATCCTTTTTGATCAAATCCCACTAAACGACATGTCAGTTTCTATGACTATGAATGGTGCTGTACTTCCAATTATGGCATTTTATATAGTAGCAGCTGAGGAGCAAGGCGTAAAGCCAGAACACCTATCAGGCACCATACAAAATGATATTTTAAAGGAGTTTATGGTGCGTAATACTTACATTTACCCACCTACACCTTCGATGAAAATCATTTCAGATATTTTTCAATTCACCAGTAAAAACATGCCTAAATTCAATAGTATTAGTATTTCTGGGTATCACATGCAAGAAGCTGGTGCAACCTGCGATATAGAATTAGCTTATACGCTAGCTGATGGCTTGGAATATCTTAGAAAAGGAATAGAAGCTGGTTTAGACATTGATACCTTTGCACCTCGCCTATCGTTTTTTTGGGCCATTGGTATGAATCATTTTATGGAAATAGCAAAAATGCGAGCTGCCAGAATGCTTTGGGCTAAAATAGTTAAGCAATTTAACCCTAAAAATGAAAAATCATTAGCTTTAAGAACCCACTGCCAAACATCTGGCTGGAGTTTAACAGAACAAGACCCCTTTAATAATGTGGCACGAACTACTATCGAAGCAGCTGCAGCCGCTTTTGGTGGCACACAAAGTTTACATACCAATGCCTTAGATGAAGCGATTGCATTACCTACTGATTTTTCGGCTCGAATTGCACGAAATACACAAATATTTTTACAACAAGAAACTAAAATAACTAAAACGGTTGACCCATGGGCTGGTAGTTTTTATGTTGAAAAACTAACACATGATATTGCACAAAAAGCCTGGGAACTTATTGAAGAAGTTGAAAGTTTAGGAGGCATGACTAAAGCCATAGAAGCTGGCATCCCTAAAATTAGAATTGAAGAAGCGGCAGCAAAAAAACAAGCTAGGATAGATTCTGGGCAAGATATAATTGTGGGCGTTAATAAATATAGATTAAAGGAAGAAGACCCAATTTCAACGCTAGAAGTAGATAATCAAACTGTAAGAAATTCCCAAATAGAGCGATTAAAGCATATAAAAGCAACTAGAAACTCTGAAAAAGTTGAAAAAACTTTATCAAAATTAACCGAAGCAGCTAAAACAGGACGAGAAAATTTATTAGCTTTAGCTGTTGAAGCTGCCAAAGAACGTGCTACACTTGGTGAAATTAGCGATGCTTTAGAAATTGCTTTTGGCCGTTACAAGGCTCAGATAAAATCATTTTCAGGTGTGTATAGTAAAGAAATAAAAGACGACGAATCCTTTAAAAAGGCACAAGAATTAGCAGATAAGTTTGCAGAACAAGATGGGAGACGTCCTCGCATTATGATAGCAAAAATGGGACAAGATGGGCATGATCGTGGTGCAAAAGTTGTAGCTACAGGTTATGCTGATGTGGGTTTTGATGTAGATATTGGTCCGCTTTTTCAAACGCCAAAAGAAGCAGCTAAACAGGCGGTTGAAAATGACGTACATATTTTAGGTGTTTCTTCACTAGCTGCAGGACATAAAACTTTAGTGCCACAAGTAATTAAAGCTCTAAAAGAATATGGAAGAGATGATATTATGGTGATTGTTGGTGGTGTTATCCCAAAACAAGATTATCAATTTTTATTTGATGCTGGGGCTATTGCAGTATTTGGACCTGGAACAAAAATTAGTGATGCTGCTATTAAAATATTAGAGATTTTAATTGGTTAGATTGTTTTTTATTAATTTTTAATACCATAATAATCTAAATTTAAATTCAGAAATAATTAAAAAGAAATATTCCATCTACTTTCTCCTCTTCATTTTTAATTCTATATTCAAAAAACCCGTGTGTTTAGAATTGTGAAGTTTCAAAAAGTTTTGAAATATTAATTCTTTATCAACTATTTTCACTTTACCGATTTGTTAACAAGTAACGTTTTTATTCCTCATAAATAATCGTATTTTTACCGCTTATAAAACCAAATCATTAATGGGTAAAATCATTGCAATTGCTAACCAAAAAGGTGGAGTTGGAAAAACAACTACTTCCATTAATTTAGCTGCTTCATTAGGCGTTCTAGAAAAAAAAGTGTTGCTTATAGATGCTGATCCTCAGGCAAATGCAACTTCTGGAATTGGTATTGATGTAGAATCTGTAGAGATAGGTACCTACCAGCTTTTAGAACATTCAAACTCAGCCAAAGAAGCTATTATAAAAACCGAAGCTCCAAACTTAGATATTATTCCTGCTCATATAGATCTTGTTGCTATTGAAATTGAACTTGTTGATAAAGAAGCGCGAGAATATATGCTTAAAAAAGCACTACAAGATATTAAAAACGATTACGATTTTATTTTAATAGACTGCGCACCATCACTTGGTTTATTAACATTAAATGCTTTAACAGCAGCAGATGCTGTAATTATTCCTATTCAATGTGAGTATTTTGCATTAGAGGGATTGGGAAAACTTTTAAATACCATTAAAAGTGTACAAAAAATTCATAATCCAGAATTAGATATTGAAGGTTTATTACTAACTATGTATGATTCTAGATTACGTTTATCAAATCAAGTGGTTGAGGAGGTTCAAAAACACTTCAACGATATGGTTTTTCAAACCATAATCCAACGTAATGTACGATTAAGTGAAGCACCAAGTTATGGTGAAAGTATAATTAATTACGACGCTGGTAGCAAAGGTGCTAGCAATTACTTAAGTTTGGCTAAAGAAATTATCAATAAAAACTCATAAATTATGGCTAAGGCAACTAAAAAACAGGCTTTAGGTAGAGGTTTATCTGCATTATTAAACGATCCAAGTAACGATATTAACTCAGTAAAAGATAAAAACGCAGATAAAGTTATTGGCAATATTGTTGAGTTAGATATTGATTTTATTGAAGTAAACCCTTTTCAGCCTCGGACAAATTTCAGTGAAGAATCCCTTAGAGAATTAGCCTCATCTATAAAAGAACTTGGTATTATCCAGCCTATTACTGTTAGAAAATTAGGGCTTAATAAATTTCAATTAGTTTCAGGTGAGCGCCGTTTTAGAGCTTCCAAATTATTAAATTTAGAAACTATACCAGCTTATGTTAGAATTGCTAACGACCAAGAATCTCTTGAAATGGCCTTGGTTGAAAATATTCAACGCCAAGATTTAGACCCTATTGAAATTGCACTATCATACCAACGTTTAATTGACGAAATCAATCTAACTCAAGAGCAAATGAGTGAGCGTGTTGGCAAAAAACGATCTACTATTGCTAACTATTTACGCTTACTAAAATTAGACCCCATTATACAAACGGGTATGCGAGATGGTTTTATCTCAATGGGTCATGGTCGTGCTTTAATCACTATCGAAGATCAAACAATTCAATTAGACATTTACGAGAAGATATTATCAAAAAAACTATCTGTTAGGGAAACTGAAACTTTAGTTAGAAACTTTAACCTTCCAAGTGATAAAGTTGATTCAACTTCAAAAAATGAAGATGACGGAGTAGTTCCAAAATACATAAAAAAAGGTATTCAAGCATTTTCTGAATACTTTGGGCATAAAATTGACGTTAAAGTTTCTAAAAATGGAAAAGGAAAAATAAGCATTCCTTTTCATTCTGAAGAAGACTTTAATCGTATTAAAAAATTAGTTGACGGTGCTAAATAAATTCAAAATAGCAAGTATACTCTCTTTTTTCTGTTGTTTTAATTTGATGGCGCAAGACGAAAATTCAAAAAAAAAACTACTCCCAGAAGAAGTAATTATTGATTCTATTATTGAAATAAGAAAACCAATAGATCCACTTTCCCCATCAAAAGCAGCATTCTATTCTGCCATTTTACCTGGTTTAGGTCAAGTTTATAATAAAAAATATTGGAAAGTACCTATCGTTTTTGGGGCCATAGGAACCGGTGTTTATTTTTATATTTCGAATAATAAAGAATACAATAGATACAGAGATGCTTATAAAAGCCGATTAGCTGGTTTTACTAATGATGAATTTTATTTTGATTCTCAAGGAAACCAATTAACAACTCCAAGAGTTACTATTGATGGTTTAGAACGTGCACAAAAATTTTATAGAAAAAACAAAGAAATATCACTTTTAGTTACCATTGGGCTTTATGCTTTAAACATTATTGACGCCAATGTAGATGCGCATTTATTGCAATATAATGTAGATGAAAATTTATCATTAGCACCTCATTACAAAATAAATGAATTGGATGCTACTGGAAGTGTAGGATTAACTTTAAATTTTAAATTTTAACCCATAAATGGGTATTTATATAAATAACAAATTTCAAATAAATGAATATAGCTTTACTAGGATATGGAAAAATGGGTAAAACCATCGAAAAAATTGCTATAAATCGTGGACATACCATCGTTTTAAAAATTGATAAAGATGACACAAATTATGATATAAAAAAAGCTGATGTTGCCATTGATTTTAGCATTCCAAACGTAGCTTTTAATAACATAAGTAATTGCATTAAAAATGGCATTCCCGTAATTTCAGGAACAACAGGATGGCTAGAAAACTATGATAATGCAGTAGCTTTATGTAAAGAGAAAAAAGGCGCATTTATTTACGCTTCTAATTATAGTTTAGGAGTTAATATTTTTTTCGAGTTGAACAAAACACTTGCAAGAATGATGAGTACATTAAAACAATACCATGTTTCAATGGAAGAAATTCATCATACTCAAAAACTTGATGCACCAAGTGGCACTGCTATTTCATTAGCTAACGACATTATAGCGAATAACGGGAACTTCAATAATTGGAAATTAGATGAATCAGAAAATTTTACCATTCCGATTATTGCAAAACGCATCGAAGATGTTCCAGGAACACACACAATAAACTACGAAAGTGAGGTAGATACCATAACTATTGAACATGTAGCTCATAACAGACAAGGTTTTGCATTAGGCGCTGTAATTGCTGCTGAATGGATAATTGGGAAAACTGGAGTTTTCAATATGAATGATGTGTTAAATATTGGTTAATAAATACTAAAAATGTAACAATATAAACTGATATTGGTACCAATAAAAAATTAAATTTAAGATTATGACGTTGACAGAATGGTTTATTTTCATCCTAATTATTCAAGTAATTCATGGCTTAGGCACTTGGAAACTATACACTAAAGCCGGAAAGCAAGCTTGGGAAGCCTTTGTTCCAGTATACAACGGCGTGGTATTAATGAAGATAATAAATCGCCCTCAGTGGTGGATTATCTTATTATTTTTACCTGTAGTAAACGTGATTATGTTTATAGTTGTTTGGGTAGAAACCGCTCGAAGCTTTGGTAAAAACTCGTATTTAGATACTTTTTTAGCCATAGTAACTCTTGGATTTTACAATTTCTACTTAAATTATATTGCCGATATAAATTATGTTGAAAATAGAAATTTAAACCCAAAATCTAGTTCTGGTGAATGGACAAGCTCTATTCTTTTTGCTATAGTTGCAGCAACCATTGTTCATACTTATTTTATTCAACCTTTTACGATTCCATCATCATCATTAGAAAAATCACTATTAGTAGGCGATTTTTTATTTGTAAGTAAATTTCATTATGGGGCCAGAGTGCCTATGACTACGGTTGCTGCACCCATGGTACATGATACCATTCCTGTTTTAAAAAACAAATCCTATTTATTTGATGATGTAAAAGATAGTAACTCATGGAAAAATAAGTTACAACTGCCTTATTTGCGCATTCCAGGTTTTGAGAAAATAGAAAGAAACGACATTGTTGTTTTTAACCAACCTGCAGATACCCTTCTGGATATGAATGATTTTAATCCAGATAGAAACTACTATAAACCCATAGATAAAAAAACCAATTTAGTAAAACGCTGTGTTGCCATTGCTGGTGATTCTTTAGAAGTACGTGATGGTTTTGTTTATATTAATGGTAAGAAAAATGAATTACCAGATAGAGCACATTTACAATTCAGCTATTTGGTTCAACCTAAAACCAATCAATTTAATCCTAAATTTTTAAAAGAACGTTACGATATTACAGATGGTTTTGGCATTATAAACAACCAAAATACGTATTATTTCTCCGCTATTTCTGATGAAGCACTAGTGAAATTTAAAGACAACCCAAATGTTGCAAGCATTACACCAAATATTAAAGAAAAAGGTGTTAGAGATTCCAATATCTTTCCACATGATCCAAATTACAACTGGAATGTCGATTTTTTTGGTCCGTTATACATTCCAGAAGAAGGTAAAACTATTGATTTAAATTTAGAGGTATTACCACTCTATAAACGTGTTATTACTGAATATGAAGGCAATACACTTCAAGTAAAGGGCAATCAAATTTTTATTAATGGGGAACTTTCAAACACTTATACTTTTAAGCAAAACTACTATTGGATGATGGGTGATAACCGTCATAATTCTATTGATGCTAGAGCATGGGGATTTGTGCCTTTTACGCATGTAGTAGGAAAACCTGTATTTATTTGGATGAGTTGGGATGGAAAAAATCCACGATGGGAACGTTTCTTCACTACCGTTAGTGGTAATGGAAAAGCCACCTCTTATTTAATACCTTTTTTAGTATTACTTGCAGGGTGGATTGGTTTTAATCAATGGAAAAAACGTAAAAAAGCAACTAGTTAAATATTCTCATTAGTTCACAAGCAAGAATCTTTAAATTGAATTTTTATTAAAAAACAATAGATTCTTGCTTCCGCAGGAATCAAAAATGGCATGGACATATTAATACATCCAACATATTTTCCTAACATAGCGCACTTTGTTGCCATTATGAATGCTAAGGAAATAGTTTTTGAAATGGATGATAATTTTTTAAAACAGACATACAGAAATCGTGCTTCCATATATGGCGCTAATGGAAAATTAGTATTAAATATACCTGTAATTCACTCTCAAAAAAATCGTCAAAAATATAGGGATGTAAAAATTTTTAATGAAGAAAAATGGCAAGACAATCATTGGAAATCATTACTTTCTGCATATAAAACATCTCCTTTTTTTGAATATTATGAAGATGAATTTAAACCTTTGTTTTCTCAAAAAACAACATACATTTTAGATTACAATTTAAAATGTTTCGAAGTTGTTTGTGATTGTTTACAGTTAGAACTAAACACTTCTAAAACAGAGTCATTTATAAAAGTAGCAGAAGATAAAAATGACTACAGATATCTTGTAAACGCTAAAAAGGAAAAACTACAAAATTTTGATAATTATACACAAGTTTTTGGAGTCAAACATGGTTTCTTACCTAACCTAAGTATTCTAGATTTGCTTTTTAACGAAGGCCCAAATGCCGTTAATTATTTGGAATCTCAAATTGAAAATCTTAAATAATGCTTCAAAATATTACTCATTACGGTTGTCATTTTATAATCCCTTTAATTGTTGCTTTAGTCTGGTATAAACCTATTTGGAAGAAGGCTTTAATAATCATGCTTGCAGGGATATTGATAGATTTAGATCATATTTTAGCCAATCCTATTTTTGATCCTAATAGATGCAGTATAGATTTTCATCCACTTCACTCATCTTTCGCTATTACGTTTTATTTATTTCTTTTAATTCCGAAAAAAACCAGATTAGTTGCTTTAGGTATAGGAATTCATATAATCGCTGATATAGTAGATTGCTATTTTATGTAAAATCAATCTTCGGATAAACTCAATGTTGCCATAATAGGAAAATGATCTGAGTAATGCTCGTTGTAAGCTTTAAAACCATTTACTAAAAAAGCTTCATCAGCAAAAATAAAATCTATTCTAACTGGAAAGAATTTAAAATCATGCGTACGACCAAACCCATTCCCGGCTTCTTTAAAAGCATCGTTTAGGTCGCCTTTTATTTTTCTGTAAACATAAGAGAACGCCGTATTATTAAAATCACCACAAATCACCATTTTATATTTACATGCTGCTTTATGCTGAAGAAATAACTCTGTTTGAAATTGTTGCATTTTAAATGTGGTACCAATTCGCTTAAAAAGACGCTCAGAATCTTCAGTTTTTAAACTCTCAACTTTAGTATTTATACGAAGGGATTCTAAATGTATATTGTAAATTCTTAAGGTATCAACTCCCTTAATAATATCAACAAAAATGGCATTATTAGGTGTGTTTGGAAATTCTACCGAACCAGAATTTATAATAGGATATTGCGAAAAAATAGCTTGCCCATATTTTACTTTTTTTCCGGATAGATGTTCGTATTTGTATTTGAAAAAAGATAAGTTTATGTTTTGATGGGGATGGTATTCTTGAACACTTAAAACATCTGGGGCTTCTTTTTTAATAAAATCAATGATTTTGGTTTCTAGATTAGCTTCTGGAAGCCAATCGTATAAATTGAAAAGCCTCACATTATAATTCATAACCTTTATATTTTCTATATTTTGAATCTTTTTTGAAGAAGAAAATTTATACAGAGAACCAAAAGAAAAATAGCCAATGGATAAGACTATTAATGATAGAATCATGTGCTTTTTTAACTTCACTAACCAATATAAAAAGCATAATCCGTTAATTAAAATCAAGAAAGAAACTCCTAAATTTAAAACAGACAAAATAGAAAAGGTTTTAGGAGGCAATAGTGGTAAAATGTAAGATAATAGTAACAATATTGCTACTACCATATTAATGAAATAGATAATTTTACTTATTAAGCTTAAATTTTTCATTTATCTAATTACATATTTTATTTTTCTAATAATTATTTTCCTGCTTTAAATAAAAATTCTTTTTCTTCACTATTTAAACTATCATAACCGCTTTTACTAATTTTATCCAGAATGACATCTATTTTCTTTTGATTATTATACTCGTTAAAATCTGCTTTATTATAACCACCAACTTTACTTTTATTTTTATGAACGGTTTTTAAAGGTGTTTTTTTTGAAGCTTTAAAAAAATTAGTAAATGCATCCATAATCTTTTCAAAACCCTTACCAATATCCTGTCCTTTTATTAATTGTTTAGCGTAAAAATAGCCCAATAAAGCACCTCCTAAATGCGCTAAATTCCCGCCTGCATTTATCCCAAATAAACCTATAATATCTAAAACTATAATGGCAGCACCAACATACCATAACTTCAAATTAAACATAAAGAAACGTATATCTTGATTTGGCATATAAGCACATAAAAAAATCAATAACGCTCTTATTGCTGCAGAAGCTCCTAATAAACTAGAACGCTCTCCAAACACATTAGGCAACAAATTATAGCATAACATAAAAAATAATCCACCTGAAATAGCTCCAAGAAAATAAATATTCAATGCCATTTTTGGTCCAAATAAATTTAGAAACATGCGACCTAAAAAATACAACCATAGCATATTAAAAAGGATATGGAAGAAATCGTAATGCAAAAAAGCGTAAGTAATTATTGCCCAAGGTTTCGATAGAAAATTAGAAAACCCGCTAGGTAATTCTAACCAGCCTAAACTGGATTTTAAAATGAGTCCAATAAAAAATACAACTACATTAACAGCTATTATTTTTTCTAATATATTAAGATTAGAAAGCTTTAGTTTTATATCTTGAGAAAGTGTTGTCATTAATCCCACCGGTTTTTGTTAAATTGTGTTTTTTTCCAATACCACATGATAATAAGTCCTGTTAACGCGCCTCCTACGTGCGCCATGTAGGCTGTATTACTTGGGCTAAAAAATGACTGGCCTGTAATTCCTGAAATTAAATCTAGAATAATAATACCTGGTATAAAATATTTTGCCTTAATAGGAATTGGCAAGAATATCATCATAAGTTCGGCATTTGGGTTCATCATTCCAAAAGCAACTAAAATACCCATAATACATCCAGACGCACCAACCATGGTATTTCTGGCAATAACATTCATTTCAAACAAAGACTTAAAGGCAGTACTATCAATCGAATTAGCATTAAAGTAATATTCGTTGAGAAATGGAATCATTTGCTTGCTTAATATATCTCCTTTAATAAACTGACCATCACTAGCATCAATTGAGATTATTTTTTTTAACAACTCTCCTTCCATATTCAAACTTGAAATACCTTTATAAGCACTATAAAAATCAAAATAATAATATCCTACTTGTAAGGCGACTGCCCCTAAACCCGCAGAAAAATAAATAAATAAAAACCGTTTAGAGCCTAAAACTTGCTCTACAGGTGTACCAAACATCCAAAGCGCAAACATGTTAAATAAAAGATGCATAGCTCCACCATGCATAAACATATGTGTAACTATTTGCCAGGGCTGGAAGGCTAGGTTTTGCGGAAAATGCATCGCGAACCAATCATAAAACAAAACGCCTTGACCAACAGTTAACGTGCCAATAAACATAATCACATTAATGATTATTAAATGTTTGACGGTTTCTGAAATTCGCATCATATTCTATATAAATTTTTTATCTAATTCGTCAACAGTCATGGTAACAAATGTTATACGGTTAGTTGGTGACACATTTGGTTCTTTGCAAGCAAATAATTTATTCAACAAATGCTCTTGCTCATCCTTTTTTAAAGATTGACCTGTTTTAATAGCCAAACTTTTCGCCATTGATTTTGCTAACAAGTCGGTAGCGCTAAAATGACTATCTGGAACTTCGTTTTCAACATCACTTATAAGTTGTTCTAAGATAATAGAAACCTCACTTTCTGGAACTCCAACGGGCACTCCAATAATCTCAATAGATTCATGTTTAACGTTTGAAAACACAAAACCAGTATGTTCTAAATCAACTTTAAGCTGTTTGATAATTTCGAAATCTTTTTTTGAAAAATGAAGCTCTAACGGAAATAATAATTGCTGACTTATGGCTTCTTTAATAGTTATATTTTTAAGAAAATCTTCATACAAAATACGCTGATGCGCTCTGTTTTGATCTATTACCAACATGCCAGATTTTATAGTACTAACTATATATTTGTTATGAATTTGGTAGGTTGTATGTAATTTTTCAATATCATTTTCATTTTCAAAAATAGAGGTATTTTGTTCTTCACTTTCAAAATGAGCCTCACTAAAATTGTTAGTCGAATCGTTGCCTTTAGATTCTAATCCTATGTATAAACTGTCCCAATTATTTATTGTTGGTTTGAAAACCGTAGTTTGTTTACCCAAAAACTTACTATCTGTTTGAAATGGATTAAAGTTTCTATCAACTTCAATTTTAGGCACATCCGCATTATTATTCTTGTAACTATAAGGTGTATCTAAATTAGGATCTCTATCAAAATCTAAAACAGGAGCAATATTAAACTGTCCTAAACTATGTTTAACTGCAGAACGAAGTAAGGCGTACAGAGTATGTTCATCATCAAACTTTATCTCCGTTTTTGTTGGATGAATATTAATATCAATGGTTTGAGGATCTACATCAAGTTTTAAAAAGTAACTTGGATGTGTCCCGTTTTTAAGTAAACCATCAAATGCAGAAGATATAGCATGGTTTAAATAAGCACTTTTAATAAAACGATTGTTAACAAAAAAGTACTGTTCGCCTCTTGTTTTTTTTGCGAATTCAGGTTTCCCAACAAAACCAGAAATTTTTAGCACTTCGGTATCTTCTTCAACTGGCACTAATTTTTCATTGGTTTTAATACCAAAAATATTCACAATACGTTGCCTGAAATTACTGATAGGTAAATTAAATGTTTCGCTCCCATTATTGTATAAAGCGAAACTAATATTTGGATGTGCTAAAGCAACACGATGAAACTCATCAACAACATGACGAAATTCTACAACATCAGATTTTAAAAAATTACGTCGTGCAGGAATATTAAAAAATAAGTTTTTTACTGAAACTGATGTGCCGTTTGGTGTTACAATAACTTCTTGCAAAACTACTTTGCTTCCTTCTATTTCAATTGTATTACCAACATCATCAACCTCTTGTTTTGTTTTTAATTCTACATGTGCAATAGCTGCAATACTTGCTAAAGCCTCTCCACGAAAACCTTTAGTATGTAATTGAAATAAATCTTCAGCTGTTCTTATTTTCGATGTTGCATGACGCTCAAAACTTAATCGCGCGTCGGTTGTGCTCATGCCTTTTCCGTTATCAATAACTTGAACGAGTGTTTTACCAGCATCTTTTATGAGGAGTTTTATGGAGCTTGCATCTGCATCAATAGCATTTTCAAGTAGTTCTTTTACAACAGAGGCAGGACGTTGTACAACTTCTCCAGCGGCAATTTGATTCGCTACATGATCTGGTAAAAGCTGAATGATGTCTGCCATATAGTATTATGAAAAAAATATTGTTAAATCAAAATCGATGATAAATAAAAACGCTAAAATAAGCAGGGCAACAATAATTAAAATTCTTCTATTTGCATCTTTGTCTGGATTTTTATAATCTTCAAAAGCTTCATTAAATTTAGCCTTTAAACCTTTATTACTTCCAACCGTTTTTCTAAAATCATCAAACTTATGCTTAATTTCGAAAGGATTACCCTCTCCTTTATCATCAAAATAACGAGGCGTATAATTAAATTTTTTGTTGTTACGTAATTTTAAAAGTCCCATGATTCCTAAGTTTTGGTTACATGTATTTTTTTTCTAATAAATACATAAAAATCAATAATAATACCAAAACTAACATTAAGGTTCTTATGGGTAAAAATCCTTTAGATTTTGGTCTATTACCTCTAATTTCTTTCCATTTTGAAATAAACTCCTTTGAATTATTATTATCTTCTAAGACAGAAACATCTTGATTTTCTTTCGAAAATCGAGGTTGATAATTAAATGTTTTATGTTTTCGAGTTTTAAACAAAATTTAGTAGTGCTATACTCCAAAAATACTCAAAAATAGACAGAAAGAGAGGATTGAAATGCCAAAAATTGTTAACATTTACAAAGTAATTCCTACTGACAACAACAAAAAAAATAGCATTACAATTAATGTCTAACTATTCTTCCGTAACTCTGCCATTTTAATTGCAGCAATAGCAGATTCAGTACCCTTGTTGCCATGCTTACCTCCAGAGCGGTCAATAGCTTGTTGTAAATTATTATCTGTAAGTAAACAGAAAACAACTGGTGTTTCGTGTAAAATATTTAAATCTTTAATGCCTTGGGAAACAGCTTCACAAACAAAATCAAAATGTTTGGTTTCTCCTTGAATAACACTCCCTATAGCAATAACCGCATTTACCATTTGCTCTTGCATTTTTTTGCTACCGTAAATAAGTTCAAAACTACCCGGAACATTCCAACGTATAATATTAGTAGGTAAAACACCATGTGCTATTAATGTATCAAACGCACCTTGATACAAACCTTCTGTTATAGTATCATTCCACTCTGAAACAACAATCCCAAACCGAAATTTATTCGCGTTTGGGATTGTTGTTTTATCATAATCAGATAAATTTCTATTTGCCGTAGCCATACTATTTACTTACCAATACTTGAGCCTTTCCTATAAAAACATCCACATTTGTTGCTTCAGTAGAATTGGCATAATCGTTTTTTATTCTTTCAAAATAAGTTAACGCCTTTTTAGCTTCACCTAAATCTAAAGCAATAACACCAGCTTTAAACAAGTACATAGGTGTTGTATATTCGTTATCGCGCATCTCAGCAGCTTCCTCGTAATAACCTAAAGCATCTTCTTGTTGATTTAATTGTACAAATGCATCACCAATATTCCCTTTAGCTAAAGGAGCTAAAATTTCATCATCACTTTTAAAATTACCTAAATATTCAACTGCATTTTTGTAATCTTTCAATCTTAAATAAGCTGTACCCGCATAATAATTAGCTAAATTAGCTGATGGCGTTCCGCTATATTCTTCTATGATATCTAACATCCCGAATTTACCTTCACCACCTGTTAAAGCCAAATTATATAACGAGTCTTTGGCTGATCCGTTAACTGCATCATTAAAATATTTTTGCGCTTGATACATATCATTCATAGCAGAAACTTGCTTGGGCTTAGCAATAAACTCTTTATAAGCTAAAGATCCTAAAACAAACACAGCTACAATACCTATGATTACAAAAATGTATTTTTGGTTTTTTTCAACAAAAGCCTCTGTTTTTGAAGCTGTTTCGTCTAATGTATTGAAAACTTCTGCCGTTGTAGAACCTTCTTCAATGTTATGTTGTATTTCTTCTTTGGTTTTCGGTTTGTAACCTCTTTTATTATAAGTTGCCATTTATTTGTTCTAAATTATTGTGGCGCAAAAATATAATTTTTCTTCATAACTAAAAGGGTATTTATTTGATATTTTTCAATAATTTGCACTTCTTTTTAAGAGTTTAGTCTCTAAACGTGCTTTAAGTTACCTTTTGTATGATTTTAAAATCTCTTTCTTTACTCAATTATAAAAATTTCGATAGTAAATCGTTCATTTTCAATGATAAGATAAATTGTATTGTTGGAAATAATGGTATTGGAAAAACAAATGTGCTTGATGCTATTTATCATTTATCCTTTGGAAAAAGTTATTTTAATCCGGTAGCCACACAGAATATTAAACATGATGAGGAGTTTTTTGTAATAAATGGAGATTATAATAAGGAAGATAAAACAGAAAAAGTTACAGTAAGTCTAAAACGCGGACAAAAAAAAGTAATTAAGCGTAACGGTAAAGCTTATGAAAAGTTTAGTGAACATATAGGATTTTTACCATTAGTAATTATTTCGCCTGCTGATAGAGATTTGATTATTGAAGGGAGTGATACCCGAAGAAAGTTTATAGATAGTGTGATTTCGCAAAGCGATAAAAACTATTTAACGCATTTAATTAATTATAATAAAATTTTAGCACAACGAAATGCACTTCTCAAATATTTTGCTTTAAACCACACATTTAATAAAGATACCTTAGAAGTTTACAATACCCAATTAACAGATTTTGGAACAGCTATTTTTAAAAAACGTGATGACTTTTTAAAAGAATTTATCCCCATTTTTAAATCGCGTTATGAAGCAATCAGTAATGGTAATGAAGAAGTTGATCTAGCATATCAAAGTGATTTGTTTGAAGATGATTTACAAAATCTTTTAAAAACTGTTATAAATAAAGATAAAGCCCTACAATACACAAGTGTTGGAATTCATAAAGATGATTTAAATTTTAATATTGAGAGTCATCCCATAAAAAAATTTGGAAGCCAAGGGCAGCAAAAATCGTTTTTAATTGCTTTAAAATTAGCACAATTTGACTTTATAAAAGCTCAGAGTGGTGTAAATCCCATTTTACTTTTAGATGATATTTTTGATAAGTTAGATGAAAATCGTGTAGCACAAATTATTAAATTAGTAGATGATGAAAATTTTGGGCAATTGTTTATTAGTGACACCCATGCTGAACGTACTGAAAAAGCCGTAAAACAGGTACATCAATCGTATGAAGTTTTTAAACTTTAAATAAATAATGGCAAAGCGAAACAACGAAAATATCAGCATATCTGATGCGTTAAAAGAATTTGTAGAAACTAATAAGTTAGAAAAAGGCCTAAACAAAGTGAATGTTGCTGATGCTTGGGCTAAACTTATGGGTAATGGTGTAAATAATTATACAACTTCTGTAAATCTGGAACGAGAAACCCTTTATATTCAATTAAGCTCCAGTGTTTTGAGGGAAGAATTAAGCTACGGAAAACAAAAAATAATTAATATGCTTAATGAAGAATTAGGTAAAGAAATAATTAAAAAATTGATTTTAAGATAGTTAAATTGTAAAATATATTTAAAATAAATCTACAAAAAATAACAAACTATACATTTTTATATTACCTTTGGCGCTTAATTATTATAATACAAATACAATGAGTAAAGGTACCGTAAAATTCTTCAATGATTCTAAAGGTTTTGGATTCATCACTGAAGATGACAACAACAAAGAACATTTCGTACACATTTCAGGACTTATCGATGAAATTCGTGAAGGTGATGCAGTTGAATTCGATCTACAAGAAGGTAGAAAAGGATTAAACGCCGTAAACGTAAAAGTAATCTAAGATATATACTTTAACAATTACAATGTTAAAAGTCTATCAAAAATATTTTTGATAGACTTTTTTTTATTTACTATCTTTTGGGTGTAAAAATTTAATGTTAAATGTATTAATAATTATTTGGCACTAAGTTTGCACACAAGTAAATAATTAATTTAATATTTTAACACATGAGTAAAGGAACAGTAAAATTCTTCAATGATTCTAAAGGATTCGGATTTATAGTTGAAGAAGGTTCGAAAAAAGAACATTTTGTTCACATTTCTGGATTAATTGACGAAATTCGCGAAGGCGATTTAGTTGAATTTGATTTACAGGAAGGTAGAAAAGGTTTAAACGCAGTAAATGTAAAAGTAGTTTAATATATACTAATTAACTTTATTGGCACAGAAAAAACCCAGCAATGAATTGCTGGGTTTTTTATTATATTATATTGAGTAATATATTAAAACATCTCTCTTCCTGAGAAATGAAAAGCACCTTCAATAGCTGCATTATCATCACTATCACTGCCATGTACGGCATTTTCACCAATAGAAGCTGCATATAATTTACGTATGGTTCCTTCTGCTGCATCAGCAGGATTTGTTGCACCAATTAAAGTTCTAAAATCCTCAACAGCGTTTTCTTTTTCTAAAATAGCAGCTACAATTGGGCCACGCGTCATATATCCAACTAAATCTGGAAAAAACGGACGCTCTTTATGTATGGCATAAAAAGCTTCTGCATCTGCAGTTGTCATTTGAGTTAATTTCATCGCTACAATTCTAAATCCTGAAGCTGAAATTTTTTCTAATATTGCACCAATGTGTCTTTTCTCAACAGCATCTGGCTTAAGCATTGTAAATGTTCTATTTGTTGCCATTTTGTATTTTTAAATTTTGTGCAAAATTACAGTTTTATATTTATTTTATAACTAATACTTTTGTAAAAGTTTTTGCTGAATTTGATTGTTTTTACCACGCATTTCCATTTGAATTTCAGATTTATCAAAATTAAACTTTAATAAGCCAAAGCTTAAATCTGAAACCACAAAACCTTGTCTAAATTTATTAGCTTCTTCTGTAAAACCAGTATATGTGTGGGTTAAACCACTTGAGGTGAAATCAATTAATGGGTAACTTAAATCTGCACTTTTTATTTTTGAAAACTCAGAAATATGCCTGTCACCTGAAACTAATAACACTCCTTTAGCTTTAGAAAGCTCTATCAATTTCACTAACTTATCCACTTCATGAGGAAAATTTGCCCAAGTTTCAAACCCATGTTCTCCCGATAAAATCTGAACACTACTAACAATTATATTAAAATTAGCTTGAGAGTTTATCAGCTCCTCTTCAAGCCATTGCCATTGCGCTACACCTAAAACAGTACCTTCACCATACTTATTTGGTTGATATCGTTTACTTTTATCAGTAGCGTTTGTTAATGCTGATCTAAAAAAGCGAGTATCTAAAACTATTACTTTAATAATTCCTTTTTCTGATATAATATCCTGCGAAGTATAAATCCCTTTTTGTGTTCTTCTTTTATCGGTTTTTGGAATTCCTAAAAAATCTAAAAACAATTGCTGACTTTCATCTTTAAAATGAAACTCTGCGCCGCCATCATTTAACCCATAATCATGATCATCCCAAGTAGCCATAATTTTAGTGCTATTTTGTAGTTTTTGATAATCCGCTTGAGCTAATTGCACTTGGTAATCTTTCCAAAGTTTATGTTTATTATCCGAGTCTGAATAAATATTATCTCCTCCCCAAATCCACATTTCTGGATGGTTTTTTAAAACCTCTTTCCATAAAATATTTTGAACATTTTGCTTATTGCAAGAACCAAAAGCAATGGTAACATCAAAAAGCTCAGTTTCGTTGAATGGCAAATTATTTTGAGTTGGTTTGCAAGAAAAAAAACAAAAACTTAAAATAATCACATAGCTTAATATTTTCATCAAATTAAAATTTAAAGTTTTATAAAGCCATAAAAATACATTATTCTATTTTAAGTATATTTTATTAAATTGTATATTCGTACCTTATGAATAAACAAGATATTTCAAGCATAAAAAAGTTGTTTTCAACTCCAAAAAAGATAGTTATTGTAACTCATAAAAATCCTGACGGAGATGCTATAGGATCTAGTTTAGGGTTGTTCCATTATTTAATGAAAGGAAGACATCAAGTACATGTTTTAACACCTAATGATTCTCCTTCATTTTTAAAATGGATTCCAGGAAATGAAACTATTTTAAAATACGATTCTCAAAAAACCACATGTGATTCGTTGATTAATGAAGCTGAAATCATATTCACGTTAGATTTTAATGCATTTCATAGAACGGGAGATATGGAAACTGTTTTATCTGATAGTAAAGCTTTGAAAATAATGATAGATCATCATCAAGCCCCAGATAATTATGCAACTTACACCTACAGTGATGTTACTATGAGTTCTACTTGCGAAATGATTTATCATTACATTGATATACTTGGAGATTCTAATTTAATCGAGAACAATATAGCTACAAGTCTATATGTTGGAATTATGACAGATACGGGTTCCTTTAGATTTCCTTGTACAACAAGTAAAACCCATCAAATTATAGCTAGTCTTATTGAAAAAGGAGCTAATAATTCAGATATCCATAATCAAGTTTATGATTCAAATAGTTATGAAAGTCTACAACTTTTAGGTTGTGCTTTAAGTAATCTAAAAGTAATTTCAGAATCTAAAACTGCTTACATCACCCTAACTCAAAATGAATTAAATAAATTTAATTATAAGAAAGGCGACACTGAAGGTGTTGTTAATTATTGCTTATCATTAGAAGGCATCAAACTTGCAGCTATTTTTATAGAAGATAAGCAAGAAGGTATTATAAAAATATCGTTACGCTCGAAAGGAGACTTTTCTGTAAACGAAATGTCGAGAGCTCATTTTGAAGGTGGTGGCCATACAAATGCCGCTGGAGGAAAAAGTCACTTATCGTTAGACAAAACAGTTGAAAAATTTATTAGTATATTGCCTAGTTATAACAAAGCCCTAAACAATGATTAAATTATTAATATTAATATGTATACTGCTAGCTTTTGGATGCAAAACACCTGAAGCTAGACGTCCGGTTTCTGTAAAAACAGGCTCTTTTATTGATGCCTCTGTTGAACGAAACAAAAACCTAAATGCAAAAGAGCAAGCTTCCATAGAAAAGCTAATGGAAATTCAAAAAGAAGACTACATAGCTTCAGAGAGTGGTTTTTGGTATTATTACAACAACAAAATTGAGATAGATTCTTTAAAAACACCCGTTTTTGGAGACATCATAATTTATGATTATAACGTTAAAGCCTTAAATGGTAACGTGATTTATTCCAAAGACGATATAAAAACACAAACCTATGCCATGGATAAGCAAGAATTATTCACAGGGCTTCGAGAAGGTTTAAAACTCATGAAATCTGGTGAAACTGTAACTTTTTTATTTCCTTCGCTAAAAGCTTATGGCTATTATGGAGACGAGAATAGAATACCAGGTAATACACCTATAATTTGTGAAGTTACTGTAAATTCAATCACCCTAAATCAAACTAATTAAAATGAAAGTATTCAATAAAACTCTCATGCTTTTAATACTAGTTTTAGTACTTAATTTAACATCATGCAAAGCACAATATCCTGAGTTAGAAGATGGTATTTATGCTGAGTTTATAACAAATAAAGGTGTTATGGTAGCAAAACTAGAAAGTGAAAAAGTACCAATAACGGTAGCTAACTTCGTTTCTTTAGCTGAAGGCACTAATACCATGGTTAATGATAAATTCAAAGAAAAAAAATTTTACAACGGACTTATCTTTCATCGTGTTATGAATGAATTTATGATTCAAGGTGGCGACCCAAATGGCACAGGAGTAGGAAGTGCTGGATATAGATTTAAAGATGAATTCCACCCAGACTTAAAACACGATAAACCAGGTGTTTTATCCATGGCAAATTCTGGCCCAAATTCTAATGGTACTCAATTTTTTATCACTGAAGTCCCAAAACCTCATTTAGATAAAGTACACAGTGTTTTTGGTCAATTAGTTATAGGCTTAAACATTCAAGATTCTATTTCAAATGTAAAAGTTGATAACAAAAATAAACCAATTAAGAACGTTGTAATTGAGGAATTAAATATTATTAGAAAAGGTAAAGCAGCCAAGCAATTTGATGCACCTAAAATTTTTATAAATCATTTTGCTGAAGAAGAACGTTTAGAAAAAGAAAAAATAGCAAACGCAGAAGCTATCATAAAAGCATCCAAAGATAAATTCGTTTCGCAAGAATCCAAGGCTACAATACTTGAATCTGGTTTAAAATATTTTATTTCAGAAAAAGGTACTGGAGAAAAATTAAAAGAAGGAGACAGAACGATAACTCATTATGCGGTATATTTTGAAAACGGTAAGCTTTTAGAAACAAGTAAATTAGAAATAGCCGAAGAACTTGATGCTGTTAACGAGAAAAGAAAAGAAGCAAATAAATACGAACCAATTGAGGTTGAAATTACGCCAAACGCATCAATAATTGCAGGTTTAAAAGAAGGCATAAAACAATTAAGTGTTGGAGATAAAGCAACGATATTTATACCCTACCATTTAGCCTACGGCGAATTTGGAAATAGAGGTATCCCTGGAAAATCAAACTTAATTTTTGAAGTTGAAATTGTTAAACTTATTAATTAAATTTTAACATAAATCAGCCTCTTAACGATTATATTTACGTTGAAAAACTAAACACATGCAACTATTAAAACTCGATTGGAATCCTATTACAGGCATTGATATTGTTGGAAATTTCAAACTTCATTTTTACAGCCTTATGTGGGTTATTGCTTTTATTTTAGGTTGGTTCATCATGAAGCGCATTTTTACAAAAGAAAAGGTATCACTAGAATATCTAGACCCTCTTTTTATTTATACCGTTTTAGCTACCATGCTTGGTGCTCGTTTAGGGCACGTTTTATTTTATCAATCTGAGTTAATAAAAGAAGATTTTTTTAGTATTTTTCTTCCTTTCAGTTTTGAAAATGGTGTTGAATTTACTGGTTTTCAAGGTTTAGCTAGCCATGGTGCTGCCATTGGAATTATATTAGGCATGTATTTATATCGAAGAAAGTATAAATATAAATCTCTTTTGTGGATTTTAGATAGAGTGGTTATTTCAGTAGCCTCAGGTGCTGTTTTTATTAGAATAGGAAATTTTATTAATTCAGAAATTATCGGAAAAGAATCGGGCGATTTTCCTTTAGGAGTTCGCTTTATCCAAGATTATTATAACAAATATGAAGCCCTAAGAATTACGGGAATCAAAAACGTTGAAAAAGCTTACGATGCCATTGCTAATAATACAAAATTATTAGATGTAGTACCCTACAGACATCCCGCACAATTATACGAATCGTTTTGCTATATTTTTGTGTTTTTAGCTTTATGGTATTTCTATTTAAAAACTCCCAAAAAAGACCAATCAGGCTTTTTATTTGGATTATTTTTAATTTTATTATGGACTATTCGCTTTTTTGTTGAGTTTGTAAAGGAACCACAAGGTGAAGAATACATCAATTGGTTAGGATTAAATACTGGCCAGTGGTTAAGCCTTCCTTTTATACTAATTGGTCTTTATTTTATGTTTGTTTATAAAGTTAAAACCAAAGTGAAATAAGATGTTTTCTAAAAGGCTCTTCCTAACTTTAATTGCAACTTTAACTATAGTATTTTCATCTTGTAAAGAAGATAAAAATGTTATAAAACAAACCGAAGTATCTTTTATAAAGGAAGCTGAACTAACTATTTTCAAAAAAGATTCCACACAAATAAATTTAGATATAGAAATTGCAAATACCGATTACGAAACTCAAACAGGTTTAATGTATCGTAGCAGCATGAAAACAAACCAAGGTATGTTATTTGTTTTTGACGATGTTGAACCTCGTTCTTTTTATATGAAAAATACACAAATCCCCTTAGATTTAATTTTCATCAACAAAGACAAAACTATTGTTAGTTTCCAGAAAAACGCGAAACCATTTGATGAGTCTTCACTAACATCCAATGCGCCAGCAAAATATGTTTTAGAAATTAATGCCGGTTTGGTTGATAGATGGCATATTTCAGTTGGAGATCAAGTAAATTTCTAAAGTACTCATTTGCAAAACTTTATTCAATTAGATATTTTCTAAAAAAAATCGATAACTTCGTTAGATTAGATATCGTCAAAATATAACCTTACATTAATTCTGGAAACTTATGAAAAAAGCCATCACCTTTATCGCTTTAATAACATTAATTGTATCATGTTCAAAGCAAAAAAAAGCACTATCAAATGCTGAACTTTTTGCTAAAATAGACAAAGAAATTAAAGAAAATACGAAAGCGTATAGTACCCTAAAAGAGGCATCTGAAACTATTGGCCATCGTTTAACAGGTTCAGAAAATGGAGCTAAAGCTGAGACTTATATCTATGAAAAATTAAAAGCATATGGTTTTGATGATGTTAAATATCAACCTTTTGAAGTAGAATCGTGGTCTCGTGGAGAAGTAAATTTAAGTATTAATGGCAACGAAACTAAAGTAGTTACGTTAGGTCATTCACCTGTTGAGACTCATGTTACAGGTGAAATCATTGATATGGGAAATGGATTAGAGGCTGATTATCTTACAAATCCTGATGCTGTAAAAGACCATATTGCACTCGTTTATATAAGTATTTTGGAGGGTAGCTCTGAGGGTTTAAATAATTTACACCGAAGTGAAAAAACCGCTTTAGCAATAAAATATGGTGCCATTGGAATCATCATTATCAATCAAGTTGATAATGGCGTATTACTCACAGGAACAGCATCTGTAAATGGAGAATTAATTAAAATTCCAGCTGTTTGTATTGGTAAAGAAGATGGCATGGCTTTAAAAGAGAAAATAAAAACAGATGGCGCTGTAGCCACTATAAATATGACTAATAAAAGCGATATCATCAATGCAAGAAATGTAGTTGCTACGCTTAAAGGTTCTGAAATACCCGAAGAAGAAATTATTATTGGAGGTCATTTAGATTCTTGGGATTTAGCAACAGGCGCTATTGATAATGGGATTGGTTCGTTTGCAGTTTTAGATATTGCAAGAGCTTTTAAAGCTAATAATTTACAACCAAAACGCACTATTAAATTTGTACTTTTTATGGGAGAAGAACAAGGTTTACTTGGTTCTAAACATATGGTTAGTAAAGCTGTTGAGGCTGGAAAAATTGATAATATTAAATACATGATGAACCTTGATATGGCCGGAAATCCTGTTGGAATGAATGCTGGAGGAAAATTAGAAAATGAAAACTTCTTCAAAGAACTTGGAGAAACCATAAAACAAAATGATTCTATATTTAAAAACAGTTTTTCAAATAATTCTGGATTACACAGTGATCACCAACCATTCATGCTCGAGGGCATTCCAATTTTATCAGTACATAGTAACTTAGACCGATCCATTTATGGCTGTTATCATTCTGATTGTGATGATTTTAACCTAGTTAATAAAGATCATTTAACTAATACTTCTCGCTTTGGCACTATGATACTTTATGGATTGGCTAATGCAGATGTGCTACCTGCTGCAAAAATGGATAGCCAAACCACTAAAGAATTTATGATTAAAAACAATCTTAAAGAAAAACTCATTATTGGAGGCGATTGGAAATGGGAAGAATAATTAGTGCTTATTAAAATTTGGATATAGTTTTTTTAATTGATTTTCACTTAAAGATATGATATTCACATTCAAAATTATAGGAATTAAAGGTGTGTTTGTAGAGTCGCGTTCCACATTAACAATGGCATCTATAACATCCATACCTTTAATAACCTTACCAAAAACAGTATACTGGTTATCTAATCGGTGTAAGCCATCTTTGTTTTGTACCACATAAAATTGGCAACGAGCAGAATTCATATCAGGGTTATCATCTCTTCCAGCACCAACAGCTCCGTAATCATGTGTTAATGATACATCAAATTCTGGAGATAACAAATAGTCTTTATCTGTAAATCCCTCAACAGTATCAGGACACCCACCCTGAGCAACAAAATTAGGTATAACTCTATTAAAAGTTAGAGAATCCCAATATCTATTATTGGCTAATTGTATAAAACTTTTTTTATGTTTTGGAGTTTCATCATAAAGCCAAATTAATATATCTCCTTTAGGTGTTTTAATTTCTCCTATATCATAGGTAACTGTTTTTGTGCAAGAAAAAATAAAAACAAGAGAAATGAATAGATAAAAAAAATTTGCAATCTTAAAATTCATGTTTTTAAAATAAATGAAAAAGAATCCTAAAAGGGATATTTTCTAATAATCAACCAAATTAAAACAATTTTTTAAAAAAAATATTGATGCTTTAAATTAGTTTAAGTATTTTAATGAACTTTTAAAACCATCCATAAAATGACTCACTATAAGCAATTACTTTATCTTCTTCTTTTTATTTCGGTTACAACACCAGCTCAAGAATCACTCGTTAAAAATGTTCCTTTTACTAATATAGGGCCAACTATTATGAGTGGTCGCGTGGTGGATTTTGATGTAAACCCTGATAACCCAAACGAATTTTACGTTGCTTATGCTTCAGGTGGTTTATGGTATACCAATAATAATGGCACCTCTTTTACCTCTTTAACTGAAGAAGCACCAACTCAAAATATGGGTGATATTGCTATTGATTGGAATAATGGCACCATCTGGATTGGGACAGGCGAAAGTAATTCTTCACGATCATCTTATGCCGGAATAGGAGTTTTGAAAAGTAACGATAAAGGTAAAACTTGGATTAATGTAGGTTTACAAGATTCGCAACATATTGGAAGGCTCATCATCAATAAAAATAATCCCGATGAAGTTATAGTAGGTGCTATTGGACACTTATACACTCCAAATAAAGAAAGAGGTATTTACAAAACCAATGATGGTGGTAAAACCTGGAAAAACGTATTATTTATTAATGATAATACTGGAATTATAGATATTAGTGTATCGCCAACTAACCCAAATATTATGTATGCAGCGAGTTGGGAACGTATAAGAAAAGCTTGGGATTTTGATGGCGATGGAGAAAATTCAGCTATTTATAAAAGTATTGATGCTGGAAATACATGGATAAAATTAACTACAGAAAATTCTGGATTTCCTACTGGAAGTGGCGTAGGCAGAATTGGTTTATCAGCTTTTAATAATGATGTGATTTATGCCTTATTAGATAATCAATCTAGAAGACCAACAGAGCCTAAAAAAGATGAAGAAGGACTCAAAAAAAAGGACTTTAAAACCATGAACAATATTACATTTTTAGGCTTAAATGATAAACAACTTGAAAGCTATTTAAAAGACAACCGATTTGATAAAAAATACACAGCAGCAAATGTTAAAAAATCTGTAAGAGAAGGAACTGTGAATCCAAGTGACTTAGCGTTGTATCTTGAGGATGCTAATTCTGACATGTTTAAATCTGAAGTCATTGGTGCAGAAGTTTATAAATCTACTGATGGTGGTGTTTCTTGGAGTAAAACCCATAAAGGCTATATTGATGGTTTATACAGTTCTTATGGTTACTACTTTGGAGTTATTGCAGTTAATACATCCAATGAAAGTAAAATTTATTTATTAGGTGTGCCTATATTAAAGTCAGATGATGGTGGTGTGACGTTCAGTTCTATTGGGAAAGAAAATGTACATAGTGATCATCAAGCAATTTGGATAAACCCTAAACTAGAAGGCCATGTAATAAATGGTAATGACGGAGGTGTAAATATCACCTATGATGATGGTAAAAATTGGACTAAAAACAATTCTCCTGCTGTTGGACAGTTTTATTATATAACTGTAGATAATCAAAAACCATATAACGTTTATGGTGGTTTACAAGATAATGGCGTTTGGTTTGGCCCTAGCGATTATTCGGCATCAAAAAATTGGGAATCTCGAGGTGAATACCCATATAAAGGCATTGGCGGAGGAGATGGTATGCAAATTCAAGTAGATAGCAGAAATCATCATATAGTTTACTCAGGCTCTCAATTTGGAAATTACACACGTCAAAACCTAGAAACTGGAGACCGTTTAAGAATTAGTCCTAAACATGAATTGGGAGATTCGCCTTATCGTTTTAATTGGCAAACACCAATTTTACTGTCTTCTCATAACCAAGATATTTTATATATGGGCGCCAATAAACTTTTGCGTTCTATGGATCAAGGTGAAACTTTTGATGTGATATCAGGCGATTTAACTTCAGGAGGAAAAAAAGGAAATGTACCTTATGGTACATTAACTACTATTTCTGAAAGTCCATTTCAATTTGGTTTAATTTACACAGGTAGTGATGACGGTTATATTAATATGACTAATAATTCTGGTGCTACATGGACTAGAATTTCTAATAATTTACCTCAAAATCTTTGGGTTTCTAGAGTGATAGCTTCACAACATAACAAAAGTCGTGTTTATGCAACTTTAAACGGTTATAGAAATGACGATTTTAAAGCCTATGTTTATATGAGCAATGATTATGGAAAAACGTGGAAATCTATCAGTTCTAACCTGCCAAATAACGCATCTGTAAACGTTATTAAAGAAGATTCTGAAAATGAAAATCTAGTTTACTTAGGAACTGATAATGGCGTTTATGCCTCTTTCAACAATGGAACCCATTGGGAAGCTTTTGCAAAAGGGTTAACAACAGTTGCCGTACATGATTTAGTGATTCAACCAGAAGCTAAAGATTTGGTTGTTGGAACTCATGGAAGAAGTATATATAAAGCTGATATCTCAGTATTACAAAAACATCATACCATTGGAAATAAAGATATTGTTATTTTTGATATGGAATCTATAAGATTATCCAGCAGATGGGGAAGCTCTTGGGGTCAATTTTACCCTGCTTTTGAGCCTGAAACAATCATTAAATTTTATTCAAACTCAAAAACAAAATTAGACATTCATATTTTATCTGAAGCAAATTCAATTTTAAATACTATTTCTGTGGATGCTGATGCTGGTTATAATTATACAACCTACGATTTATCAATAACTAATTCTGGGAAAGAGGCTTTACAAGGTGAAAAACCGGAACTTAAAATAAGTGAAGCTCAAAACAAAAAAACGTATTTACCAAAAGGAAAATACACCATAGAAATTGAAAACAAAAAAACAACTTTAGAAATAAAATAAAGACAAAAAAAATATTGATAATTTGCATTTTCAACTTTTTAATGATTATATACTTTATTCAATAAAGTTTACGCAACCTTTTTAAAAATCAATCATCTTTAAATTAAAAATGGAATGAAAAAGCTGCTCTCTTTATTGTTTATAATATTATTATGTAATGCCTCTTGCAACAGTAATAATGATAACGAATTAAATAATACTTGTAATGTTTCAAATCCAACTAAAAATATTAGTTGGCTAAGAGAAGCTATAGAAGAACTTGAACGATCAAATTCTGATTTGAAACTATATTTTTATGTTTCTCAAAACACTTTAGAAGATGAAACTATTTTTATTTTTCCAAATTGTTGCCCTCAATGTAGTACTTTAATTCCTGTTTTTAATTGCGAAGGAACCCTACTAGGATATGTTGGGGACGAAAATTTTGAGAACTCTTTATTAGAAAATGACACTATTATTTGGAAACCAAAACAATTTTCTTGTTTTTAAAAAAATTCAGCTTCAAATAGACTTTTGAAATGATTTAATAATTTATGTTTAACTTCAGATTCATCAACAGCTCTAACCCCAAGCTCAACGTTTAAAGAGGTAACAGCTTTTCCTCTGATTCCGCACGGAATGATATTATCAAAATACCCTAGATCAGCATTAACATTAAGCGCAAAACCATGCATAGTTACCCAACGGCTAGCGCGCACACCCATTGCACAAATTTTTCGTGCAAATGGTGAACCAACATCAAGCCAAACGCCTGTTTCCCCGGGACTTCTTTCAGCCTTTAAACCATATTCAGCAAGTGTAAGAATAATCATTTCTTCCAAAAAGCGAAGGTATTTATGAATATCGGTGAAAAAGTTTTCTAAATCTAGAATAGGATATCCAACTATTTGCCCAGGACCATGATAAGTAATATCACCACCGCGATTAATTTTATAAAAAGTCGCGCCTTTTTCAGTGAGTTGCTGTTCGTTTAAAAGTAAGTTTGACAAATCGCCACTTTTACCTAAAGTATATACATGCGGATGCTCTACAAACAAAAAGTAATTTTTGGTTTTTAAACCAGCCTCTTCTCGCCTATTTTTTATTTTAGTGTCTACAATACCTTTAAACAATTGCTCTTGGTAATCCCAAGTTTGTTTATAGTCTTTAAAACCCAAATCTTGCAGTGCTACTTGTTTATTCATAGGCTGCAAAATTACGATATTTTTATGTTTTAATTTTTAGGATTATTTAGAATAACTAACGCTGCAATAACGCCCGGAACCCAGCCACAAAGCCATAATAAAAAAACAATAATTATGGAGCCGCAACCCTTATCTATAACAGCTAAAGGCGGACAAATGATAGACAATAAAACTCTCCAGATACTCATGGTTTGATTTGATTTGATTGATGAATTACATATAGGACGTAAAAGTAAGTTATATGTTACAATTTTGCGTTAGGGATTGAATTGGCATCCTTTTTTTTGGGACGAAAAAAAGATATAGCGTAAAGCCCGACCCTTGTGGTAACGCCCAAAAAATTTCATAAATCAATAATCGTAAATCGTAAATCAAATGATTATCTTTGTGCCTTTAAAATTTTATACAGTATTTAGACTATGTCGCAATTATCAGAGCAAGAACTTGTAAGAAG
The DNA here is from genome assembly GCF_982512915.1 of Flaviramulus sp. Taxonomy (NCBI): domain Bacteria; kingdom Pseudomonadati; phylum Bacteroidota; class Flavobacteriia; order Flavobacteriales; family Flavobacteriaceae; genus Flaviramulus; species Flaviramulus sp. Next base: position 94,050 of record NZ_CEWOCJ010000007.1, read on the forward strand.
AGAAAAATTAGCAAAATTAAGAGCTTTAGGAATTAACCCATATCCCGCGGATTTATACCCAGTAAACAATACTTCTAAATCGATTAAAAAAGATTTTAAAGAGGGTGAAAAAGTTATTATTGCTGGCCGATTAATGTCTAGAAGGATACAAGGGAATGCCAGTTTTGCTGAGCTACAAGATTCTGAAGGACGTATACAAGTTTATTTTAACCGAGATGAAATTTGTGCCGGAGATGATAAAAGTAAATACAATGAAGTTTATAAAAAACTTTTAGACATAGGAGATTTTATTGGAATTGAAGGGGATTTGTTTAACACCAAAGTTGGTGAAAAAACAGTAATGGTAAAAAACTTTACTTTGTTAAGTAAAGCTTTAAAGCCACTTCCTTTGCCAAAGTTAGATGCCGAAGGAAATATTCATGATAAATTTGATGATCCTGAAATGCGTTACCGACAACGATATGCTGATTTGGTAGTAAATCCAAACGTAAAAGATGTGTTTGTGAAACGTACCAAATTGTTTAATGCGATGCGTTCATTTTTTAATAATGCTGGTTATTTTGAGGTTGAAACACCTGTTTTACAACCCATCCCAGGTGGTGCAGCAGCGCGTCCTTTCATGACTCATCACAATGCTTTAGATATCCCGCTATACATGCGTATTGCTAACGAATTATACCTAAAAAGATTAATTGTAGGAGGTTTTGATGGCGTTTATGAGTTTTCTAAAAACTTTAGAAATGAAGGGATGGATCGAACTCATAATCCTGAGTTTACTGCTATGGAAATTTATGTAGCATACAAAGATTACAACTGGATGATGGATTTCTGCGAGCAACTTTTAGAACATTGTGCTATAGCAGTAAATGGAACTACCAAAGCTACTTTTGGAAAACAAGACATAGATTTTAAAGCTCCTTATGCCAGAGTAACTATGACAGACTCCATAAAACATTTTACTGGTTTTGATATTACTGGTAAAAGTGAAGACGAAATACGGCAAGCTGCCAAAAACATGGGAATTGAAGTAGATAACACCATGGGTAAAGGCAAACTTATAGATGAAATTTTTGGCGAAAAATGTGAAGGCAATTACATACAGCCTACGTTTATTACTGATTACCCTAAAGAAATGAGCCCTTTATGCAAAGAACACCGTGAAAATCCTGAATTAACAGAACGTTTTGAGCTTATGGTTTGTGGTAAAGAGATTGCTAATGCTTACAGTGAATTAAACGACCCTATTGACCAAAGAGAACGTTTTGAGCACCAAATTGAACTTGCTAAAAAAGGTGACGACGAAGCTACAGGTGTTATTGATTATGACTTTTTACGTGCTCTTGAATATGGAATGCCTCCTACCTCAGGTATGGGAATTGGCATGGATAGATTAATTATGTTTTTAACAAATAACCAATCTATTCAAGAAGTTTTATTCTTTCCACAAATGCGCCCCGAAAAGAAACATGTAGAGATTAGCGAGGATGCCAAAGCTGTTTTTGAAATTCTTAAAAAAACTCAAAAATTAGAATTGAATGACTTAAAAATTCAGTCTGGTTTGTCTAATAAAAAATGGGATAAAACCATTAAAGAACTTACTAAAAACAACATTGCTAAAGTTGAAAAAACAGACAATGGGCTATTTATAGAAATACTTTAGCATTCATTACAAGATATTTTTAGTTAAAGAAATATTAAAATAAGCTTTTAATTTAATGATTATTGGGGTATTCCTTATTTTCACAAAAACTTTAAAGCTAACTGATTTGAAAAAACTAACCTTTAAACTACTCTTTGTAGTTTGTGCTTTTGTAGCATTTTCGTGTTCTACTACTAAAAAAGCAAGTAAATCTAAAAAAAATGCTCCTGTAGCGGCAACACCACCAGTAAAAAAACCTGGCAAAGATGACATCAAACCTTACAGTCAAGTAATAACTAAAGACGCTAAAACTGATAAAGGTCTTTTTGATGTGCATCAAATTGATGAATCCTATTTCTACGAAATTCCAGATTCTCTTTTCGAAAGAGAAATGATTATGGTTACACGTATAGCTAAAACTGCATCAGGATTAGGTTTTGGTGGCGGAAAACTGAGTGAACAAGTATTACGCTGGCAGAAGAAAGACAAAAAAGTACTTTTACGTATGGTATCTCATCAAGTGGTAGCAGCAGATTCTCTTCCGGTACATGAAGCTGTTGTTAACTCAAATTTTGAGCCAGTAATAGCTACTTTCCCTATTAAAGCAATTAGCAAAGATTCAACAAAAACAGTTATCGATGTAACTGATTTATTTTCTAAAGATGTAAAGCCTCTTGGTTACCCACAAAGAAGAAGACAAGAATACAAAATATCACGTTTAGATGACGCACTTTCCTATATAGAAAGTCTAAAATCGTATCCAACAAATATTGAGTCTCGAACTGTAAAAACTTATGCAGCTAGTGAACCACCATCAAATTCTAATACAGGGGCTATCACTTTAGAGATTAATAACTCTATGATTTTACTTCCTAAAGTACCTATGCAACGCCGTATGTTCGATCAACGTGTAGGTTGGTTTACAAGTGGGCAAACAGATTATGGTTTAAATGCACAAGAAAGTAAAAGCGTTACTTATTTAGATCGTTGGAGATTAGAGGTAAAGGATGAAGATATTGAAAAGTTTAAAAGAGGAGAACTTGTTGTACCTAAAAAACAAATTGTTTACTACATAGATAGAGCTACTCCGGAACAATGGAGAAAATATATTAAACAAGGTATTGAAGATTGGCAGGTTGCCTTCGAAGCTGCCGGTTTTAAGGAAGCAATTATTGCTAAAGACCCTCCATCTATAGAAGAAGACCCAGAATGGTCTCCTGAAGATGCTCGTTATTCGGTAGTAAGATATTTAGCATCTCCTATCCCTAATGCCAATGGGCCTCACGTAAGTGACCCAAGATCTGGTGAAATTTTAGAAAGCGATATTAACTGGTACCACAACGTAATGACCTTATTACGTAATTGGTTTTTTGTACAAACAGCAGCCATTAACCCAGATGCAAGAGGTGTTGCTTTTAAAGACGAAGTTATGGGACGTTTAATTCGTTTTGTGTCATCTCACGAAGTTGGACACACACTTGGTTTACCTCATAACATGGGAAGCAGCGTTGCTTATCCAGTAGAAAAATTACGTGATCCTGAGTTTACTAAAAAATTTGGAACGGCTCCATCAATTATGGATTATGCTCGTTTTAATTACGTAGCACAACCAGGTGATGAAGGTGTTGCTCTTATGCCAAATATTGGTATTTATGATAAATATTCCATTGAATGGGGCTACAGACCAATACTAGAAGCTAAAACAGCTGAAGATGAAAAGAAAACTTTAGATAGTTGGATTTTAAAACACGCTGAAGATCCAATGTATCGTTTTGGTAGACAGCAATTTGGAGTTATTGACCCAAGTTCTCAAACAGAAGATTTAGGAGATGATGCTGTTTTAGCGAGTCAATACGGCATAAAAAATCTTAAACGTATTGTGCCTAACTTAATTGAATGGACTGCCGAAGACGGTAAAAATTATGATGACTTAGAAACTATGTATAACGAAGTTTTAGGTCAGTACAACCGTTACATGGGACATGTTTCTGCAAACATTGGTGGTGTTTATGAATACTACAAAACCTACGATCAAGATGGTGCTGTTTACACACATGTACCTAAAGCACATCAGAAAAAAGCAATGAAATTTATACAAGATGAATTGTTTACAACTCCAAATTGGATGTTAGACAACAATATTTTTAACAAAATAGAAAGTGCTGGTAGTGTTGAACGTTTAAGAAGTACTCAAACAAGAACCTTAAATAATATTATGGATTTTGGACGTATGGCGCGTATGTTAGAAAATGAAACCATTAATATTAAAGATTCTTATGCTTTATTCGACATGATGAAAGATTTACGTAATGGCTTATTTAGTGAGTTAAGCACTGGTAAGAAAATAGATATTTACAGACGAAACCTGCAACGTGCTTACATTGAGCGTATGGAATTTATTATGGAAAATGAACAAAATATTCCAGCTGCAGTAAGGCGCTTCTTTGGAGGAACCCCAATAAATGTAAGTCAGTCTGATATTAGAGCTATTGTAAGAGCAGAGTTAAAATCACTTCGCAGTTCTTTGAGAAATGCTGGTGGCGCTGATTCTATGAGTAGAATTCATATAGCAGATGCATTGGAACGCGTTAACAATATTTTAGATCCTAAGTAGAAAAATAGAATATTCTGAAAGGCTTCAAACTACTATGTTTGAGGCCTTTTTTATTTTAAAATAACATCTATTGTGTTTAAATAATCTTGAAACTCAATTAAATTATTGTGGCTACCTCCACCAATAGTTATAAATTTTGTGTATTGTTTTGGCGATATTTGAAATAATTTTTCAGCTGAAGTATATGGCACTACGTTATCTTCAGTACCATGAAACATGGTTATGTCACAATTAACGTTTTTAATAAACTCAAAAGTTGGAAATTTATATTTTAAAAGTTGGTTTATTGGCAAAATAGGAAATCTATCTTTTGCTACATCTAAAATACTGTAATAAGGCGTTTCTAAAATAAGTTGCTTTGGATTTTTTTTTGATGCTAAATAAGAAGCTATTCCAGTTCCAAGAGAACGCCCATAAAGTACAATATCATTTTCATTGTAAGTTTTCAATAAGTGATTATAAAACAAATCGGCATCACTGTAAAAAGACTGTTCACTTAATTTACCAATACTTTTACCATAAGTTCTGTAATCCATAATCAAAACATCGTACTGTTTTTCAACAAAATACTCAGCTATTTTACCCCAACGAGATAAATCACCAGCGTTTCCATGAAAATAAAGTATGACACCTCTAGAATTTTCAACCTTAAAATGAACGGCATTAAGTTTGGAACCATCATCTGTATTTAAAGTTATTTCTTCAAAATAATACCTAAAATTAAACACATAATCTTGCTCTAAAACCGTAGGTAGAAACAATAATTTTTCTTGAATAAAATATAAAGTTGTAGTTATCATGATATATAAACTCAATAAAACTAAAAATAGTTTTTTAAGCTTTTGTTGGTTTAGAGCTATGTTTAACATGAATACTTGTGGTTGATAAATCGATATCTTGTTGGGTTGTATTGAGTATTTCATGTATCATTTTATGATACGATTCAAAATTATTCAAATTTTTATGCCCACCACCAATAACCGTATGTAACTTAGTTAATTTTGGGTTTATTTTAGACAGCTTTACACTTGTTTTGTAAGGAATTAATGTATCATTTGTTCCATGAATAATATGAATAGGACATTTTACATACTTTAACCATTTATAAGTTGGTAAAGGATATTTTATCAATAACGATAGAGGCATAAATGGCGCATAACGAGCTGTAACTTTGGTTAAACTGTAGTATGGCGCATCTAAAACTAGCATTTTAGGGCTATTCATAGATGCCAATTTTGCCGCAAAACCAGACCCTAAACTTCTTCCGTAAAGTATAATTCTATCTTCTTTAGTGAGCTCTTTTATTTTATTATAAACTTCCTGTAAATCACGCTTAATCGCTTTTTGCGATCGCCTTCCTGTACTTTTACCAAAACCCCTATAATCTAACATCAAAACATTATACCCATGCCTTGTAAAATCTACTGCAAACTTACCCCAACCTTTGATGCTTTTAGAATTTCCTTTTAAATATAAAACAACACCTTTACTTTCACATTTAGGAAAAAATCTTAACCCATTAATAGTGGCGCCATCTCTTGTCTCTAAATTATATTCTTTAATTTCTTGATTTTCATAATAAAACTGAAAATCTTTAGATAATTTTTCAGGTTTAAAGAGCATATAATCTTGCAGATAATAAAGCGCCACACTTATAACGATATAAGCTATACATACAATTATTGTAATATGAAACACATATGACATTTCTTAACAGATTGATGGAATACTAATATACAATAATTTTAAAACCCCGTAACTAAAAGCTACGAGGCTTTGGATTAACTAACAACCATCAAAACAACCCTTTATTTCTTGTTTTGAATATTAAACTAAACATCTTCTTTTAAATTTCTATCGATATATTGAATGTCTCTGGTATTTTTCTGTACAGCAATACCAGAAAATAAACTTAACAAAAACGACATAGCATAAAACCCTTTTTCACTCAGTAACAAATCAGCATTCCACAAACCAATAACTAATAAAACAATAGAAGCTATGGTTGCAAACCAACTAATACTATAATAAATATCAGTAACTGGAATATCTTCCATTTTGTCTCTCACCGCTTTTTGAACTGAAATTACAGAAAACAACCCGAAAAGAAGTATTGTAAAATAATACCCTTTCTCGTTTAGCATCATATCTGCATTCCACAAACCTATTAAATAAGACGTCATACCAACTAATAAAGAAGACCATGATGCACCTATAAATGCTAACGTTGGTTTTTGATCGAAAACTTTAATTTCTTTTTTTGATTTCGTTTCTTTTGATTTTTCATCAACTGAAACCGTTGTTTGATAATTCATAATTTTCTGTTTTAATGATTAATAATTACTGTAACAAACTTGCTTCTGTTTCTTATAGTTTGTTTTTAATTGATTGCTTTAATTATTATTAGCATTTTTATTAATAAAAAATGTAAAAACAACTCCGATGAAAATTAAAATAAGAGAAGGATAAAAACTAAAAAACGCCAAAATTCCGGGTATTATGGCATTACCAGCCTCAACTAAACCTAAGGCATCTAAACAAAGTAATAGAAATAAAGGACCAGAACCCATAATTAATAGAATAAGTCCAACCTTTAATGTAATATGCCATCTAGCATTTCTAATTTTCTTAATTTTCAAATTTGATTTCAAAATTTTTTATTTTAATGATCACTCGACAAAACTGCAAAACTTCTTAAACACACAAAATACCATATTCTATAAAAACTGACGATATAAATTATATTTATATGTACTAAAGTATAATTTTTATTGATATTAGTAATATAATTAATAACGATTAAATGACTGATTTAAATGATATTATTTTAACATTTTCTGTTGAAGAACAACAAAAGTTTACAGTTTATTTAGAGAAAAAAAATAAACGTACCGATATTAAAAACATCAAACTTTTTAATATGTTATTAATCGATGAACTAGATTCTAAAACAATTTGCAAAAAGCTTTACGGCACAGAAAAACATAATGCTTATTACGCATTAAGAAAACGCTTGCACGAATCTGTTATTGATTTTACAGCAAACCAAAGATTGCAAGAAGAAGGCTCTGTAGAGATGCAGATTATAAAATATATTTTAGCTTCAAAATCATTTTTACAACAAAAACAGTTTAAAGTTGCCTATAAAATTTTAGAAAAAGCTGAGAATCTAGCTATAGAACATTCTCTATTTCCATTACTAAATGAAATTTATCATACTAAAATTCAATATGCATATGCAAATCCTTTCATAGAACTTGAACCTTTAATTATAAAATTTAAAAACAATCAAAAAAGTATTCTTTTAGAAGATGAACTTAACATTATTTATACAAAAATTAGGAAAACCATTAATAATATGTCTTTTAAAGGCGAGGTGTTGGATTTTCAAACCATTTTAGAAACCACTTTTAAAGCACATCAAATCACTATTAACGATGGGATGTCTTTTAAATCGCTTTATCAATTAGTAACCATTTCAAGTATTTCAGCTTTTGTAACAAAAGATTATTTAAAAATTGAACCTTTTTTAATTAATACCTACAAATCCATCTTAAAACATAAAAACAAAGAGAAGCAATCCTTTTATCATATTCAGATTCTATACGCTATAGCGAATACACTTTTCAGAAATAAAAAATTTGATGAATCATTATCCTACTTAGAAATTATGCATGAGCACATGCAATTAAAAAACCAAAAGCATTATAAGACCTTTAAATTAAAATATCATTTACTATGGGCTTTAAACTTAAATTACAGTAATAAACAAGAATTAGCTATTAGTGCTTTAACTCCTTTTACCCACAAAAAACATGATGATATGGAATCATTACTAGATATCCATTTAAGTTTAATTGTGTTTTATTTTCAAAGAAATGAATTTAAAAAAGCGCATCATATTTTTAGTAAATTTTATCATACAGATAAATGGTATATTGAAAAAGCTGGACAAGAATGGGTTATAAAAAAGAATTTAATAGAAATCTTATTACATATCGAACTCTACAATATCGATTTAGTTGAGTCGAGACTACAAAGCTTTAAAAGGCTTTATTTCCCCTATTTAAAAAATATCAATCAAGAACGTGTAATCACATTTTTAAGTTTTGTTGAAGCCTATTATAAAAACCCTAAAACTACAACCTCAAAAGCTTTTATAGAGAAGGTTGAAAAATCATTTGAGTGGGTTGGAACGTATCGAGAAGATATTTTTGTTATGAGTTTTTACAGTTGGCTAAAAAGTAAAATGAATAACACCAACTTATTCACCACCACCTTAAACCTTATTGCACAATCTGAAAAAGAAATAAACAACATATAAAAATATTTGAACTTTATTTATTTTTGACACATGCTAATAAGAATCTTTATAACGATTGTTTGTTTTTACTCCCAAACACTATTGGCACAAGTAAAAGATAACCTCTCTTTTAAAAACGGCATAGACAACCCTAGCTTATTAAGCACCCATCACTTTGGCATTTTTAGTTCTCGTATTAATACTAATTTTAAATACACAGCACCTAAAAAAACAACCATAAGTATAAATTCAGCAAGTGGTAATAATTTTCATCCTTTTGTAGAAGGTTATTTTCCAAAAGATCTTGAAATAAGAAGTCAATTTAGTGAAACCATTTGGCACGATAGAGGTTTTAATTTTATTGATCAAGAAACAACACCAGCAGATTACATGAATATAGTAATAGATGCTGTAATAAAAGAGTTTAGATTAAGTTTAAATATCCCTGTTGCGAAAAAACACGAAATAAATATTAACTTAAGATCTTATCTAATAACAAAGGGGAAACATCCTTTTTCATTTATTACAAGTGACGAAAGTATTGAATGGTTTCATAGCAACATAGCTGGAGGTGAAGATCCATACGGAAGAAGATACTATGGACTAAACCAAGTAAATTTTGAATATTTTGATAAAAACGGGAATACTTTAAAACTAAATAATAACGACTTTTTTATTGGAGGCATAGAAATAAACCACTTTTACTACCCAACACTTTCTATAAATAAAACCAAAAATATATTTTTAAACTTTGGGAATCACATAGGTATTAATACTTCAAAATTTAATCCCTCAATAGATGTTGGTGTTTCCGTAAATGCCATAGAAAGAATCCTTTTAAAAAATAATTATGAATTCAATATCGGAATTGGAGCAAATATTTTACGCAAAAATTTAATCAATTTTAATGAAGTAATAGATCTAGGAAACAATAAATATCTAGCAACTATTGAAAGTAATCTGGAAATAACGAAATACACAAAAAGAGGTAATTTTAATGCCTTTGGAATAAATTATCAAATACAATCTCGATACAATAAAAAAGAAGAAGCCAGTTATTTTTCACTGAAAGGTAAATGGCAAGAAATAAATGGCGGTTGGCAACATGGTGTAACTACCTTATATAAAGCACAATCAAATTGGAGTTTTACTTACAGTTACGGAAAGCCAAATTTTCAATTATCCTTATATCTAAAGGAAGATTTTTTAGTTAACAATGCTCCTGATTTTCAAACAGGCGCCCTTTTAAAAATACCTTTTTTAAATTAAGTTTTATCTCTAGATTACTACGCTTTTCTGTTAAAATCCCGTTAAATTTAAATTTCATATTAAACTATTCCACTTAAGGAAAGTCCTAGTAGTAAATAATTTAAACTTTATTAAGATGAAAAAATTAGTATTTATTGCTTTAGCGTTTATAGCATTACAAGCAACAGCACAAGAAAACAAAAAAGAAAAACCAAACAAAGCTGAAAGAGCCGAAAAAATGATGGATATTCCTGCGGTAGAAATGGCAACCCTCCAAACAAAAAAAATGACCTTGCATTTAGATTTAAATGAATCTCAACAAAAAGAAATTCAAAAAATAAATTTAGAGAATGCTACAAAAAGAAAAGCGATGATGGAAAGCCGGAAAGCGCAAAAAGAAAGTGGCGAACTAAAAAAAACTACTGATGAGGAACGTTTAAAGATGGCAAATGATAGATTGGATGACAAAATTGCTATGAAAGCAAAAATGAAAGAAATTTTAAATGAAGAGCAATATGCTAAGTGGGAAAAAGCAGAATCTAGAATGGCTATGAATGAAAAAGGGAAGAAAGAAGGCATGAAAAAACGCATGCAAAAGAAAGAACAAAAATAAATTAGTTTATTAGTTTTAGTTAGTTGACAAAAAGCACATTTCTAAATTTAGAAATGTGCTTTTTTTATAATGTTTTAGACACAGTATTTACAGCAGCAATGGTGAAATCTAAATCCTGATAAGTTAAAGCATCTGTTATAAACCAAGTTTCAAAAGCACTAGGTGCAATGTAAATACCATGATTTAACATCCCATGGAAGAATTTTTTAAAAGTATCATTATTACCTTTAGCTGCTGTATCAAAATCTACTACGTTAGCTTCATCAAAATGCACAGAAATCATAGATCCAATACGGTTTATTGTGTGTGTAATATTGTTTTCATTTAAAACTTTTGCAATACCTAAATGCAGGTATTCAGTTTTTTTAGCCAAACGATTAAAAATTTCTTTATCATTATTAAGTTCTGTCAACATAGCTAAACCTGCCGCCATAGCCAATGGATTCCCGCTTAATGTACCTGCTTGATAAACAGGTCCTAAAGGCGCTAAAAAATTCATAATTTCATGCCTTGCTGCAAAAGCACCAACTGGTAATCCACCACCTATCACTTTTCCAAAACAAATAATATCTGCATTTATATCAAACAATTCTTGAGCACCACCTTTAGCTAAACGAAAACCCGTCATTACCTCATCAAAAACTAATAAAATACGATTAGCATCACACAAATCTCTCAAACTTTGTAAAAAACCTTGGTTTGGAGGAATACACCCCATGTTACCTGCAACAGGCTCTATAATAATGCAGGCAATTTGATTTTTATTAGCTTGAATCAATTCATTGACATTTCCAACATCATTATAACGTGCCAACAAAGTATCTTTAGCCGTTCCTTTTGTAACTCCAGGACTATTAGGTGTCCCAAAAGTACTTGCGCCACTTCCTGCTTGTATTAAAAAAGAGTCTGAATGTCCATGATAACAACCAGCAAACTTGATGATTTTATCTTTTCCTGTAAAACCACGCGCTAAACGAACCGCACTCATACAAGCCTCAGTACCCGAATTTACAAACCGAATTTTATCAATATTTGGCACCATAGAAACAGCTAACTCAGCTATTTGAGTTTCAATTTCAGTAGGCATACCAAACGAAGTTCCTTTTTTAGCTTTTTCCACAACCGCGTTAACAACAGGCTCAAAAGCATGACCTAAAATCATCGGCCCCCAAGAATTTATATAATCAATTAAACGATTGTTATCTTCATCAAATAAATAAGCCCCTTTTGCTTCTTTAACAAAAATCGGGGTTCCTCCTACACCCTTAAAAGCTCTTACAGGTGAGTTTACCCCACCAGGAATAACTTTTTCAGCTTGCGCAAACAATGCGCTACTTCTTTTGTAAATCATTAATTTTCTGTTATTGGTTTTATTAATAGAATTTGACCAATACTTAGTGTAGTATCTTTTAAACTATTAATAGTTTGAAGTTCTTTTACTGTAATATTATACCGTTTTGAAATAGAATATAAAGTATCCCCTTTTGAAACTGTATAGGAAATAAATTCATCATTTGGAGACTCGTTTTTAATATAAGCTTCCCCCAAAACTTCCTTATCTAATGCATCTAAATTATAACGCTCAATTAAACTAATTAATTTTTCAGGGTATTTTCTATCTGTAGCATAACCAGCAGTTCTTAACCCTCTTGCCCAACCTTTATAGTCTTCCATTTTTAAATCAAATAAATTAGAATATCGCTTACGTTCTGTCAGAAACAATGAATGATCCCTAAATGAATACTTTGGATCGTTATACTTCCTGAAACATTCTTGTTTTTCATCATCATCATGATAAATTTTGCCACCCGTCCATTCGTGACATTTTATACCAAAATGGTTATTAGCTTCGACTGATAATCTGCCATTTCCCGATCCAGATTCAAGAATTCCTTGAGCAATGGTAATACTCGCAGGAATATTATAAAGTCGCATCTCATTTTGGGCTATTTCTTTATAAATATCTATGTACTTCTCAGTAGCACTAGCATAAGTTTTTACAGTTTCTGTTATTGTTTTTTCTGTTTCTATAATACTTTCTTTAGCTTCTCTAACTTCAGTTTTTGGCTTTTTAGCTACAACGCTTTTTTTAGCTTTACAACTAAAAAATAAAGCACCTAAGCACAATATTATAACTATTCTTCTTGTCATTAAACTAAGCAATTAGTGGTAAATTTTTCTTTTTTAAAACTGCATTCATTCCTGCTATTCCTTGTAAACCTCCGGTATGAATGATTAATATTTTTGAGCCTTTCGGAAAATAATTTTTAGCTATTAAATCAAAAACTCCAAACATCATTTTACCTGTATAAACAGGATCTAAAGGCATGTTATAATTCTTTTTAAACTTATTGATAAAACTGACTAAAGTGGTGTTTATTTTAGCATACCCTCCAAAATGATAATCAGTAATTAATTCCCAATTCGTTTTAGTTGCAAATTTAGCAATATCTTCTTGTAAAAAATCACCTTTTAAAGCTGGAAAACCTAAAATTTTTTGATTTTGATTTGAACTATTTATAAGTCCAGAAATAGTACCTCCAGTTCCTACACAAGTACATACAAAATCAAAACTTTTATCTGCTTCTGTCAAAATTTCTTCGCATCCTTTAATCGCTAGTGCATTGGTTCCTCCTTCCGGAATCAAATAAAAACTTCCAAACTCTTCTTCCAATTTAGTAATAAAATTTAAGTCGATTTTTTCATAATAAAGATTTCTGGAAACAAACTTAAATTGCATACCACATTGTTTTGCAAAAGACAAAGTTGGATTACTATCGATGTTATCAAACATCTCCTCTCCTCTTATAACGCCTATCGTATTAAAACCAAAAATCTTACCCGCTGAAGCCACTGCTACTATATGGTTTGAAAAAGCACCACCAAAGGTCAACAAGGTTTTTAAACCCTGTTTTTCAGCTTCAAAAAGATTGTATTTTAGCTTTCGATATTTATTACCTGATACAAACGGATGTATTTTATCTTCCCGTTTTAGAAATAGCTCAACCATGCTTACATTTGGTAAATGAATAGTTTGATTGATACTATCTTCGAGTTTAAATTTCATGTTTGTAAAGATACTTCAAAAATGCCCAAAATGGTCGATTGTTTAAATACTCAAAATCATTTTTATTAGTATAAGCCTCTTGTTCAAAAGAAATATTTATGTAAGCCCGATGCCAATTTCTATATTGAAAGAACCTAAATAAAAACTCCAAAACGTAGATTATATAAAAGGGTAAAACTAATAATTGTAATTGTTGTTTTAAATGAATCTTTTCATGATTTAGCAAAACTTTATTCATTTTCAAATGTTTAGATTTCAAAAAAACAAATGGGAAAATAGTTAAGCCAGCATACCCATTAGGAACCAAATATTTTGAAATAAAAATCATGTTTTATAGCTTTCAAAAATCAATCCAATTTACGTTATCTTTGTAAAAGATGAAAAAAATAGTACCTATAGAAGCAGGTGATTACTACTTAACACCAGAAGGTTATCGATGTTTTACTGAACAATATCATTTAAAAAGAGGATATTGTTGTGAAAGTGGATGCCGACATTGCCCTTATGGTTTTAATAAAAAAACGAATAAGCAAAAGAACTAGAGGGTCTTAACAAGCATTTTAACTTTTATTATTGGTATGATTATTGATGTTAATTAAAAATAAAAAGTTAAAAAAGTATTCTTAAACCTTACTTTAATTAACGATAAACTTAAAAAATATAGCTATGAAAAGACTCTTAAAAACATTATCCATTTTAGCTTTACTAATTATTGTGACTTCTTGTAGCTCTGTAAGGGTGGCTACAGACTACGATCAAAACGTTGCTTTTAATGAATATAAAACTTTTGCTTTTTTTAAAACAGGCATAGACAAAGCCGAAATTAACGATTTGGATAAACGTAGAATCCTACGTGCTATTGAAGCAGAACTTTTAGCCAAAGGCTTTACCAAATCAGAAAATCCAGATTTACTAGTTAGTCTTTTTACAAAATCTCAACAACGTGTTGATGTTTACAACAATGCTTGGGGCATGGGCGCTTGGGGTTGGGGTGGCTGGGGCTGGGGAGGCTTTGGACCCGGATTTGGACCTGGTTGGGGTTGGGGTTGGAACAATCAACCAAGCACATCAGTGAGTGTTGAAGGCGTTTTATATATAGATTTAATTGATGCTAATAAAAAAGAATTAGTTTGGCAAGGCATGGGAACCGGATTTTTAAGCAGAAATATGGATAAGAAAGAACAACGAATTAAAGAATTTGTTACTAAGATTATGGAAAAATACCCTCCCGAATCTCAAAGATAATATAAAAAAAAGCAACTTTTTCAAGTTGCTTTTTTTATGGAAAATATGGCTTAGCGTAGCCATTATCTACTAACCATTGGTTTACTTCTAAACCATCTTCCAAAACAATGTTTGCCAAATAACGCCCATACTTACCTTGTTTATCTTTATAAGATCTTATGGTAACATCTTTATTCAAAACCATCTCTCGAAGTATATCTCTAACTTTCAAACCTTCTTGCTTATCTTCACCTCGCAACGCTGGTGTATCTAAACCATACAATCGCAATTTCATTTCTTGAAAATGTAAAAAACCTAAATCTACCATGGCTGTTACGGTATCGCCATCATAAACATCAATAATCTTAGCTCTCTAATTATACATATTTATATTTATTTTTAAATATCCAAAGGTATAAGAAAGGTTATTTAATTATGAGTTAACAAAATGCTTATTTTATGAATAATTCTTATTTTTACTTTGCTTTAAGTATATGAACAAATGTCTGGAAAAATTGAATCTAACGAAATTTTAAACCGCTTACCAAAGCATTTAAAACAGTTTATTAAACCTCAAAAATACGAGGATTATTCTGCTATAGATCAAGCTGTTTGGCGATATGTTATGCGTAAAAATGTAAATTTTTTAAAAACTGTAGCTCATAAATCCTACATTGAAGGCTTACAACAAACTGGAATTTCAATTGATAGTATTCCAAATATGTACGGCATGAACCGCATATTAAAAGATATTGGTTGGGCAGCAGTAGCGGTTGATGGTTTTATTCCTCCCAATTCGTTTATGGAATTTCAAGCATATAACGTTTTAGTTATAGCAAGTGATATTAGACAATTAGAACATATTGAATACACCCCTGCTCCAGATATAATTCATGAAGGCGCAGGACATGCACCTATTATTGCAAACCCTGAATATGCTGAGTATTTAAGACGCTTTGGTGACATAGGTTGTAAAGCCATTTCATCAGCTAAAGATTACGAATTGTATGAAGCTGTAAGGCATTTATCTATTATTAAAGAAGCTCCAAATTCTGATGAAAATAATATTGCTTCTGCCGAAAAAAAAGTTGAAGAACTTCAAAAAAATATGGGAGAGCCTAGTGAAATGGCTCTGATTAGAAACTTACATTGGTGGACCGTTGAATATGGACTTATTGGAACTCTTGAAAATCCAAAGATTTATGGTGCTGGTTTACTATCCTCTATAGGGGAAAGCGCATGGTGCATCACAGATGCCGTTGAAAAACTACCTTATAACATATCAGCCACATTCAAAGATTTTGATATTACAAAACCTCAGCCTCAACTTTATGTAACACCAGATTTTGCATATCTAAGTTTAGTTTTAGAAGAATTTGCTAACACTATGGCTTTACGGAAAGGTGGGCTTAATGGTATTAATAAACTTATTAATTCAAAAGCTTTAGGAACTATTGAATTAAGCACTGGACTTCAAATATCAGGTGTTTTTAGTCATGTAATTGAAAACAATGGAAACCCTATTTATATCCAAACTACTGGGGAAACAGCGTTATCATACAGAGAAAAAGAATTAGTAGGCCATGGTGTAAAAAATCATAAAGATGGTTTTGGCTCTCCTTTAGGAAAACTAAAAGGCATTAATTTGGCTATTGAAGACATGAGTCCACGGGATTTAAGTGCCTACAATATTTATGAGGAAAAAACAATCACTTTAGATTTTGAAGGTGGTATTAAAGTTTCAGGTGAAATTATCACAGGGAAACGAAATCTTCAAGGTAAAATAATTCTTATCAGTTTCAAAAATTGCATAGCAACTCACGGCGACACTGTATTATTTCAACCAGAATGGGGAATTTATGATATGGCTGTTGGTAAAGATATTGTTTCGGCATTTTCTGGTCCTGCAGATTTAAATAGTTTCGATTTAATAACTCACAAAATAGTATCACAAACTATTCACGTTAAAAAATCAAAAAATCGATTAGAACTAGAAGGCTTATACAAACAAATAAGAGATTACAGAGCAGGAAAAAACAAAACCATTTCTAGAACTAAAGTTTTGGAACAACTTATTGAAAGACATCCAAACGATTGGTTATTAAGTATTGAACTTTACGAATTAGCCTTTAAAGAGCATGAAAAAAACTTATGTGAAAGTATTTTAAAGCATCTTGAAACTTTAAAACAAAACAGACCAGAAGTTGGGAAATTAATTGATGACGGATTGGATATTATTAACGCAAAAGTTAAAGTTTAGATTAAATTATTTAAACCTTTTTAATGTTTGTTTTGTAAACTCACTTAACACTAATTTACCACTAATTTTTGCACGATCTTTAAGCAAGATATCCCAATGAGATGTGTTTTCCCAAAACACGGATTTCATTTGCTTTAAAGTCTCAGTATTATAGCCACTTAATGTTTCAGCTAGTGTTTTAACGGCTTTATCTAAAGCTTCCAAACTATCAAAAACTTCAGAATACAAACCTTTTTCTTTAGCATATTCTGCCGAGTAAAATTCTTGTGCATTAATTGTTAATTGTGACATCGCTGTTTTCCCTATTTTTCTTGAAACAGCAGGCTCTATAACAAAAGGCCCAATACCTATAGTTAATTCGCTTAATTTTATCGATGCATGTTTGGTCGCCATACAATAATCAGTTGCAGCAGCTAAACCTACACCTCCACCTACAGCTTTACCCTGAACACAACCGATAATAAGTTTAGGAGATTTTCGCATAGCATTAATAACATTGGCAAACCCACCGAAAAATTGTTCTCCGGTTTCCTCATTTTCAATGTTTATTAATTCATTTAAACTTGCACCAGCACAAAAAGTTCTATCTCCACCGCTTTTTAAAACAATAACATGAATATTATTATTTAAACCTGCTTGAATGATGATTTGTTCTAATTCAATTAACAGATCTGAAGGCATAGAATTTTTATCAGGATGAAAAAACTCAATATAGCCAACTCTATTTTCTTGTTTTAAAGTAACGTAAGCGTGTTCCATAGTTTAAAAAACAATTTACTTGAAGGCTTCAAGATACATATTATACAATTAATGTAATTATCCTATTAATTATTATTTTATAATCCAAAAATCCTTAAGAAATACTAGCTTCAAATTAAGTTATTCTTTTTTGCTTTTTGAACCGCCTCAAGTTTATTATGAACCTGTAATTTTTTATAAATATTTTCAATATGTTTTCTTACTGTACCAATTGAAAGAAAAAAATTATCAGCAATCAAATTATAGCTTAAACCTTTACTAAGTTGTTCTAAAACATCCACCTCTCTATTCGTTAACTTAATATCATTAATATCTTGAGATTTATCAATATTCAAAGGGTTTCTAAGTAATTTTAAGGTCTTCATAGCAATTGAAGGATTCATTGCAGCACCTCCATTTAAAGTTTCTTTTATCCCGTCATAAAGATCTTTAGCATTAACTTCTTTTAGTAAATAACCATCTGCTCCAGCTTTTATAGCTTTAAAAATATTTTCATCATTATCAAAAACAGTTAGCATAATGATTTTAATTTGGGGATGCCTTTTTTTAACAACTTCTGTTGCCTCAATTCCATTTAAAACTGGCATTTCAATATCCATCAAAATAATATCAATATTATGGTTTTCATCTAATTTAGTTAATAATTCAGATCCGTTAAAAGCTGTGAATTTCAATTCTAATTCATTAAAAAAAGAGAGCTTTTCTTTTACCGCACTTATTAAAAATGAATTATCATCTGCTATTGCTATTTTTATATTCATAAACAAAGATTAAACCATTAAGTTAATATGTGTACCATCAGTATCACTATTAAAAGCAATTGTAGCTCCAATATCTTTTGCTCTTTTTCTTATATTATTTAATCCATTTCCAAATTCAACTTTAGCAATATCAAAACCTTTACCATCATCTAAAATTGATATTTCAAATTGATTATTTAGATGTTTAAAATTAACTTTTATACTAGTAGCCTCCGCATATTTTATTGCATTATTAATAGCTTCTTGAATGATTCTATAAATATTCATACCTTGAACAGAAGAGAAAATAGTCTCATTTGAGGAGTCTGAATCTACGTTAAATTGAAAAATAGTATTGGCTGAAGCCATATTAGCCTTTTCGATATAATTTGTAACGCGTATTTGTAAATCTTCTAAAGAAATTTCGCTTTTATTCATGGCCCAAATAGTATCTCGTAACTCGTAAATAGTCTCTTTGGTAAAGTTGCTAATACTACTTAGTTTACTTGTGAGTTCTTCGTTGGTTATTTTAAAACCATACTGCAAATTATCAATTGATGAAATTATAAAGGTTAGTTGTGCACCAATATTATCATGTAAATCTCTAGATATAGTTAAGCGCTGTTCTTGTAATTTGTTTTGAGTTTCAATTTTAACCAAAGCCTCTTTTAACTCACCTTCTTTTTGTAATTGTTGATTTTTAAGTTTTTGTTGTTTGTACAATAAATAACCCAATAAAGTTAGAGCTAAGACCAAAATACCTAAACCCATAATTTGGATGTTTTTTTGATTGATATTTAACTCTTTTTCAGCTATATCAGCACGCTGTTCTAAAATTTCTTTTTCCTTTTTTTCGGTTTGGTATTTAGTTTCTAATTCACTAGTAATATTCTGCATATTCTCCTGAGCTATTTCCTCCTGAATTTTGACATACTTATTGGTGTAAAAAGCAACACTATCTGGTTTTGATTGATAAGCATAAACAGGAATAAGCTGTAAATAAACCAAAGGCAACTTTTCTTTTACGCCTTCATTAATAAATACTTTTATATTATCTAATAAAATTGGTTTTGCTTTTTCGAATTCCCCAAGTGCATTATATATTCCTGCTAGTGTTAGTTTAGAGCTTTCTAATTCAGTATTTAAGCTAGCGTTCTCTCTTATTTCAATAGATTTTAATATGAATTCTTTTGCTTTTTTAAAGTCTTTTTTATCGTTATAAATAGAGCCCAAATTATTAAAAGCAGAACCTAAAGCTGTAAATGCTTTTACTTTTTTAGCTAATTTAATACTTTTATTTAAGTAAGAAATAGCTAGGATAGTATCTGTTTTATACAACAAAACACTCGCCTTATTAATTAGCACGTTGGCTAACATTTCTTGTTGATTATTTTTTTCGAAAAAAGCAATATTTTTATCAAAATACACCAAGGCTTTATCGTAATTTTTTAGTGTCATTAAAACTGCAGCTATGTTACTTTGTGTAGAATTTACAACCATATCTGCTCCAGTACTTTCATAGAAATCTAAGGCTTTTAGAAAGTATACCATTGAACTATCAGGAAGAGCTTTCTTGTAAAGTATATTTCCTAACTTGTAATTTAGTGATGCTATACCTGCGGAATCTTTAAGACCTTTTCTTATTTCAAGTGATTTCCTATAAAGTTGCTCTGACACATCATAATCACCTCTTAAATAATAAACAACACCGTTGTCACTTATAGTTTGTGCAAGTAGCGCCGAGTCTTTTATTTTTTTTGCATAAACCATCGCTCTTTCTCCATAAACTAAAGCCGAGTCTGTAGAAACTGAACTATAATACCAGGTTAAATCTCCATATATTTTAGCTCTAACATTGTCACTCTGAGGTTTATTTAACTCAATTTTCAAACTATCAATAATTTGTTCTGAGTTTTGAGAAAAAGAGATGATACTAGAAAATAAAATTACTTGGATTAAAAATTTACATTTCATATCTATAAGTTTACAATTCAAAAATAATTTTTTGAATGGAAAGGATTTCTGTATTTATTATTATGAATCTTTTTAAAAGAACTTTTTCAATATCCTCTAATAATATTATGTTTTGTGTTATTTGTTTACTTTTTAAAAGCTGAGAACTCATCAAACAGTTCAATTTATTTAAACTTAATAACCCATTATTTTTAATTTTATTTATGTCTAAAACAAGTAATAAACATAAAGCTGAAACTATTAAAACTATTAAAAATGGCAAGTAGGTAATAAAAAAATTAAGCATTATAAATAACAGATTAGTTATAAAACACTTTAATTTAGTTCAAAAAAAACACCAATTACAAACCAACTTATCGGCTTTAGTAATTGATGTTTTTTAGATTTGAACTGATTAATAGCATTTTAAAATTAAATTAAACTTTCAATCCTTAATCAATTTTTCGATTAAGTGTTATTAAAAAAGATTAAGCGCAATAATCTGATTATCACGCCTAATCAAACAAATCTCAACAACAAGATTTAGTTTTGTAAATTATAAGCATAGATCGTAACATCATTAGCTTTATAGTATAAAACCCCTGCAATTTCATCTACTTGGTACTCCGGTTTTTTATCTTTTAAAACAATTTCTTTATCTACTTTACCAGTATCTTTGTTTACTTTAACTAAGCCTACACCATCATCAAGTTTTGTTAGTATAAATTGAGCGTTTTCAGTTGCTGCAGTTGCTTTAAAACGCTTAGACATCATTTGGAAAGAAGCATCACCTATAGCTGCAAACATATCTGCTGCTCTTTTATTTTCCTTTCCATAATCATTATAATTACTTAGATCATTTGAGCTACCATAAGGACTAGTTCTATTCATACCAGCCTTAGCTGCGTGTGCCATTGCCAAACCTGTTGAAGCTACAGCCATAATACCAGCAAGCGCTTTTACAAATCCACTTTGAGATGGTGATTTAAAATATTCATGAAATAGTTGACTCCCATCATTGCCCAACATGGCTACGTTTTGTGAAGAACTCAAAAATATATTACCATTTCGCATCTCCATAGTATTTGCTACTTCTTTTTCATCAAACTTAACTTTTGAAAACTCGCTTACATCACCTGAATTTGCATCGATTGCAAAAATTTCACCATCTGCAGCAATTAGATATCTATATTTAGAACTATCATAAGTTGAAGCTACGGCCACCGTATTTTTATATTTTAAAGGTTTATTCCAAACTTGGTCTCCAGTTTTTAAATCGACTATATTAGCATCTTCACTTGTTATGTAAATTAAACCCTGTGGAGATTCTGCCATAATCATGATGTTTTCTCCTGTTTTTAATGGTTTTTTGAATAAAGTTTGACCATCAAACGAAATTTTGTTGATACCACCTTGCTGAATTCCAAACAAAATACCATCGTCTTGAACATAGAAATGCTGAACAAAACCTTTAGTTTTTGGAGCTTTTTCCCATAAATCTTCTCCAGTTGAAGCGCTTAAAAAGGCAATTTCAGATTCTTCAGCCGCAACTTTATCACTTACTACCGCTAACCCTTTAAGTAAAATTTGAAAATTTGAAACGTTTCCTTGAACTTTTCTATCATCCTTCCAGAGTTCGGCACCATTACTTCCAATTTTATGTATTCGAGTATTTTTACCATTAACAGTTGTTTCAAACCCATAAATTTCTTTTTCGGTTATATCTGCAACCATCCAGTTAACCCCCTTTATTTTACATTCCCACAAATCTTCTCCTTTATGTGATTTTGCAAGCAAACCTTGGGCTGTAGGAATAATTAAAAAATCCTTAAGTAATAATGGCACACCTGTAACACTAAAATCTTTAGCAATCCCAACTCTACCTGGTTTATCTAAAAAGAAACTATAATCTAATTTTTGTGAACTTAAATCGTAAACTGCCACTTTAGGAGTTATTTTCTCAAACTTATCGCCATTTTTTTGTATGCCACTCACTATCAATTTATTCTGTGGCAACACGATGTTACAGGTATAAATTTGATTCCAATTATCAGTTTCTGAGTTAAAAATTACTTTTCCATTTATGTAATTAATTACAGCTCGTTTTGTTTTAGTTAAACCTGCAAGTTTAGAACCAGCACCCTGAGAAACTACTATGTAAGGAGATTCTGGAATAAACTCCGTTTCTTCTGGTGTTAACCTCCCAAAATTATTAAAAGTAAATGTAGGTTTGCTTTGTTTAGGATCAATCCCAACTAAACCATCGTTGGTAGCAGCAACTAATATACCACCAACTGTTAAAGTCATCTCATTAATTTTTGCTCCTAAATCATAAGTGTTTTCTGGAGTTTCAGCTTTTTGGGCGATAATGTTGTTTACTATTAAAATCCCTAATAATAGTAATACCTTTTGTTTTAATTTTCTCATTGTTGATTTTTATTGTTAATAACAGTTCAAAATTGCAACAGAAAGAAATAGTAATCAATACGATGAATTACGTATATTTAAAAAATGATTTCAGGAAACTCTTTTTGAATTTGATTCTTTTTAGTCTCTAATTGTTGAAGAAAATTAAGATGTGCTTCAGATTTTGGATTAAAAGGTTTATGAAGTATTCCTTTCTGAATAAAATCTATAACATTCATAGTTTTTAAGGATTGTTGAGAGATCCAAACCTTTACAAAACGTTCCCAAATGTAATGGATAGCTGATTGATTTGGATGCACCATATCTTCTGCATAAAAACGATAATCGCGCAGTTCATCCATCATGATTTCGTAGGACGGGAAGTAAAAGCATCTCGACTGTGTTTGATGTGACAAAACATGATGTATAGCGGTAATTAAATGTGATTTACTTAGTGTATTTTCAACAAAACCATCTTTTAAATGTTTTACAGGCGATACCGTAAAAACAATAGAAGCTTTTTCATTTACGCGCTTTATTAAGCTAATAATGGTGTTCAAAGATTGGGTAACATCATCAACCGAAAGTAATTCCTTTTTAAACTGCTTTTGAGAAACTTTATGGCAATTAGCAACAATGGAGTTAATTTCAATAAATCTGTAAACCCAAGCAGTTCCTAGAGTAATTATAATATGGGTTGCATCGTGAATTTGTTTATTAGTTGATTTAAGCTGACTGTTTAAATCAATTAATAAATCTTCTTTTGAATTGTTACTAAGTTTTGAATGTGTATCAAAACAATGCCATTGTTCGTTATTATAAAAAATATCAGCTTCTGAATATTCCTTTTGATTAATACTATAAGTTATTAAAGTTTCAATAGCCTTTGGATGAAACAAAATACCAAATGGGTTTTGATAATTTTGAAACTTAAAGTAAACTAATTTCTTACCAATATTTTCAGAAAAACAAGAGCCAAATAATAAAATATTTGAGTCATAATCTATTTGATTATGTGGTTGTGATATTAATGGTATTTCAGTTAAAAGTTTCAAATAATTATGAAATATAATCTTTTGCTCTATTTAAAGCCTCATATATACCATCAGGATTTTTACCACCTGCAGTCGCAAAAAATGGTTGTCCGCCACCTCCACCTTGAATATACTTACCTAGTTCTCTAACTATTTGCCCTGCATTTAAGCCTCTACTAGCAACGAGTTCTTTAGATATATAGCATGATAATAAAGCTTTTCCATCATTTTCACTACCAAATAATAAAAAGAGATTATCAAATTGACTTCCTAAATCAAAACTTACATCTTTAATTCCTGCGGCATCTAAATCTAATTTTTTAACTAAAAATTGAACACCGTTAATTTCTGTTAATTCATTTTTTAAATCACCCTTTATATTTTTAGCTTTATCATTTAATAAAGTCTCTATTTGCTTTTTAAGATTACTGTTTTCTTCTTGTAAATTTTGAAGCGCTTTTACTGGCTCGATAGCGTTGTTTAGCAAATCCTTCATTTCAAAGAAAACTCGATTATTTTCAAAGTAAAAATCTTTAACGGCATCATTAGTAATTGCCTCAATACGACGAATACCAGCTGCCACAGCACCTTCGGAAACAATTTTAAAATACCAGATATCTCCGGTGTTTTTTACGTGTGTACCACCACAAAGCTCGATGGATTGCCCAAAACGAATAGCCCTTACGGTATCACCATATTTTTCACCAAACAAACTCATAGCGCCTTCTGCAATAGCTGCATCTTTTGGCATATTTCGCTTTTCTATTAAAGGTAATTTACCATCAATTCTAGCATTTACAAAAAGCTCAACATCACGTAATTCCTCAACTGTAAGTTTAGAAAAATGTGAAAAATCAAATCTTAAGTATTTTGAATGAACAGCACTACCTTTTTGCTCTACATGGTCTCCTAAAACTTCTCTTAAAGCTTGATGTAATAGATGTGTTGCTGTATGGTTAGATTCTGTTCTTCTACGTAGTTTTTCATCAACAACAGTGTTAAAAGTTTCATGTAAATGACTTGGTAAATTTTTAACAAAATGAATAATAACGTTATTCTCTTTTTTTGTATCAACTATGTAAACCACATCGCCATGAGTATCTTCTAAATAGCCCTTGTCACCAACTTGCCCGCCACCTTCAGGATAAAATGGTGTGATATTGAAAACCAACTGATACATTTCTCCGTCCTTCTTTGAAGTCACTTTTCTATATCTAGTTATTTTAACTTGAGCTTCTAACGTATCGTAACCAACAAATTCTTGCTCTACATCATCAACTAAAATTACCCAATCATCGGTACTCATTTCACTTGCAGCACGAGAACGTTTTTTTTGTTTTTGAAGCTGTATATTGAAACCTGCTTCGTCTAATTTTAATCCTTTTTCTGATAAAATTAAGGCAGTTAAATCTATTGGGAATCCATAAGTATCATAAAGCTCAAAGGCTTTATCACCCGAAACAGTATCACCTTCAGTCTCATCTACAACCCTATTTAATAAAATTAAACCCTGATCTAGCGTTCTTAAAAAAGAGGCTTCTTCTTCTTTAATCACATTTTTAATAAGTTGTTTTTGGGCTTTTAGTTCTGGAAAAGCAGTACCCATTTTTTCACTCAAAACGTCTACCAATCTATAAATAAAGGGCTCTTTTTGATCTAAAAAAGTAAAACTATACCTAATAGCGCGTCGTAATATTCTTCTAATTACATAACCTGCGCCTGTATTACTCGGTAATTGACCATCTGCAATTGAAAATGCTACGGCACGCACGTGATCTGAAATTACTCGAATAGCAACATCAACTTTATCTTCTTGTCCGTAATTTTTATTTGTAATGATTTCAATTTCCCTAATTATAGGTAAAAAAACATCAGTATCATAATTTGATTGTACACCCTGTAAAACCATACAAAGACGCTCAAAACCCATTCCGGTATCGATATGTTTATTTGGTAAAGTTTCTAAAGTTCCATTCGCTTTTCGGTTGTATTGCATGAACACTAAATTCCAAATTTCAACAACCTGTGGATGGTCTTTATTTACTAATTCTTTTCCTGAAATTTTTGCTTTTTCTTCAGCAGAACGTATATCAACATGTATTTCACTACATGGCCCACACGGACCTTGATCGCCCATTTCCCAGAAATTATCTTTTTTATTGCCTTTTAGAATACGATCTTCAGAAATAAATTGTTTCCACAAACAGTAAGCCTCAGTATCCATTTCCAGATTATCCGCATCATCACTTCCTTCAAAAACAGTAACATACAATATATCTTTATCAATACCGTAAACCTCTGTTAACAATTCCCATGCCCAAGCAATAGCTTCATTTTTAAAATAATCGCCAAAACTCCAATTACCTAACATTTCAAAAAGTGTGTGATGATAGGTATCATAGCCAACCTCTTCTAAATCATTGTGTTTACCAGAAACACGTAAGCATTTTTGAGTATCAGCTATTCTATTGTTTTTTGGTTGCGCATTTCCTAAAAAATATTCTTTAAAAGGAGCCATTCCAGAATTTACAAACATCAGAGTAGGATCATCCTTAAGTACCATGGGGGCAGACGCTACTATACTATGTTTTTTACCTTCAAAAAAACTTAAAAATTTAGATCTAATATCTTGTGACTTCATTAATCTATTCGTTACTGTATTGTTAAATTATATTAATTGCAAAACAATTTTTATATTTACTCGTTTATAGTTAGTTAATTTAAAATATTAATTGCTTATTACATGAAGTGCAAAAATAGTATAAATTAAGAAATGAGTAAGGTAAAATATTATTACGATGCAGAGTCGCTTTCTTACAAGAAAATAGAACGTAAAAAACGTAATACTATTAAGTATGCTTTTTTATTTTTATTAGCCTCTACTTTTTTTGCTTTTATTTTTGTTTTTATTGCTAGCCAATATGTTGAATCTCCAAAAGAACGTGCTTTAAAACGAGAATTGCAAAACGCTCAATTACAGTTCGAATTATTAAATAAAAAAATGGCTGAGGCTGAAAATGTTTTATCCAATATTGCTGACAGAGATAATAATATTTATCGGGTTTATTTTGAAGCAAATCCTATTCCAGAAGAGCAAAGAAAAGCAGGTTTTGGCGGTATTAATAGATACAAAAGTTTAGAGGGTTTTGATAATTCTAAACTAATTATTGAAAGCAATAAACGCTTTGATATTTTACAAAAACAAATAGTAGTTCAATCCAGATCGTTAGACGAAATAGCCAAACTTGCTGAGGAAAAAGAAAAGCTTTTAGCTGCAATTCCTGCTATACAACCTGTAAGTAATGAAGATTTAACCCGTATGGCATCTGGCTACGGGATGCGTTCTGACCCCTTTACTAAAGTAAGAAAAATGCATTGGGGTATGGATTTTACAGCACCAAGAGGTACGCCTATTTACGCATCGGGTGATGGAATTGTTGTAAGGGCTGATGCTAGCGCAACTGGATATGGAAAACATATAAGAATAGACCACGGTTATGGTTATGTGAGTTTATATGCACATTTATATAAATATAATGTTAGAAAAAATCAAAAGGTTAAACGTGGCGATTTAATAGGGTTTGTTGGTAGTACCGGTCGATCTGAAGCTCCACATTTACACTATGAAATATTTAAAGACGAACAACGTATAAACCCTATAAACTTCTATTACGGTAGTTTAACTGCTGAAGAATTTAACAAGTTATTGGAGCGTGCTTCATTAGAAAATCAATCTCTAGATTAATGCATATCAATTTACCTGAAAAACGATATTATGGAATTGGCGAAGTGGCCAAAGCATTTGATGTTAATACCTCATTAATTCGCTTTTGGGAAAAGGAATTTGATGTACTTAAACCTAAAAAAAATGCTAAGGGCAACCGTAAATTTACACCAGAGGATATAAAAAATCTTAAATTCATCTATCATTTAGTTAAAGAAAGAGGATTTACTTTAGAAGGTGCTAAAACGCACTTAAAAGAAGAAAAAAAGCAAGCCCTTACTAGCTTTGAGATTGTAAGTAAACTAGAAGATATAAAAAATCAACTTATAAAGATTAAAGAGCATCTTTAATTTTCTAAAAAACACCTGAAAAATGTAACTTTTATATAAGTTCAATGTCTTATTATCAAATTAAACAACAACCATAAAAAAATCAAACAATTATGAAGAAATTTTTACCATGGATTATTGTCGCTATTTTAGTATTAGGAATTTATTCTTGGGCTAAAGGCTTTAATAACACTGCTGTAAACCTTAAAGAAACTGCTACAAAAACATGGGCAAATGTTGAAAGTAGCTATCAACGCAGGAACGACTTAATAGGTAATTTAGTAAAAACCGTACAAGGTGCTGCTGATTTTGAAAAAGGAACGCTACAAGCCGTTATTGAAGCAAGAGCAAAAGCAACTTCAGTAACTATAGACCCAACTAATATAACACCTGAACAACTAGCAAAATTTAATGAAGTACAAGGTGGGTTATCTGGTGCTTTGAAAAGTTTATTAGTAACTGTTGAACGTTACCCCGATTTAAAAGCTAATCAAAACTTTTTAGAACTACAAAGCCAATTAGAAGGAACAGAAAACAGAATTAATGTTGCAAGAGATCGTTTTAACGAAACTGTAGAGCCTTATAACAAACACATTAAAACATTTCCAAACTCTCTATTGGCAGGGATGTTAAATTTTGATGATATGAGTTATTTTAAAGCTGAAGCTGGAAGTGAAAAAGCGCCAGACGTTAACTTCAATTTTAAATAATTAACTTTTAACCTTTTACAAGAAACAAAATGATATGTCTAATAAAGTTGAAGACTTTTTAAGCGCAACTGAAGAAGAAGAAATTATTGAAGCTATAAGAATAGTAGAATTAAATACTTCTGGAGAAATACGTGTCCATATTGAAAAAACTTCTGATAGCGATGCTTCAAATCGTGCTTTAGAAGTTTTTCATTTATTAAAAATGGACAATACTAAACTTCAAAATGCTGTATTAATTTATGTTGCTGTAGAAAAAAAGACATTTGTAATTTATGGTGATGTAGGCATCAATAAAGTTGTAGCCAATAATTTTTGGGATAGTACAAAAGATGTTATGCAAGTGCATTTCAAGCAAGGGAATTTTAAGCAAGGTTTAGTTGACGGCATATTGAAATCTGGCGAACAACTAAAAAAATATTTCCCATATACAGACTTAGATATTAATGAACTTTCAAACGAAATCTCTAAAGGTTAATGTTTAAATTCAAACATATTATCGTATTATTTCTATTAATCTTTGGGATTAACCATACTGTTATTGCTCAGTTTGAAATTCCAGAGAAGCCTCAATTTGAAACTAGTTTATATGACTATATTGACTTACTTTCAGCCTCTCAAAAAAATGAATTAGAGAAAAAATTAATTAGATACGCAGACACTACTTCTACTCAAATTGTTGTTGCTATTATAAATTCCACCGAAGGCGAAAACATTAATTTTTTAGGAGCCAATTGGGGCCAAACCTGGGGAATTGGCGGTAGTAAAGAAAGTGATAATGGGGTTTTTATCCTATTAGCATACAAAGACAGGAAAATTGCTATTAATACTGGTTATGGTGTTGAGCATGTTCTAACCGATGCTATGTCTAAACGTATTATTGAAAGAGACATTATTCCCTATTTTAAGCAAAATGATTATTACGGTGGTTTAAATAGAGGCTCTGATGCTATTTTTGAAGTACTTACAGGTGAGTATCAAGGAACCAGACAATCAACCAATACAGAATTCCCTGTTGGACTCATATTTGTTCTTTTTTTTATATTTATAATTATAATGATTTCAATATCAAAAAAAAACAAAGGTGGCGGTGGTAACAATAGAGGTCATCGATCAACAGGTTCAGATATTTTAGAAGCTATTATTTTAAGTAATATGGGACGTGGCAGTTATCGCCGTGGCTCTAGCGGTTGGGGCGGAAGCTCCAATAATGGAAGTTTTGGCGGCGGAGGCGGTTTTGGAGGCGGCTTTGGCGGTGGCGGCTTTGGAGGCGGAGGGGCATCAGGTGGTTGGTAGATTTATTAAAGGTTTTTTATTATCTTCCAATGTTTAAAAACTCTAACAAATCATGAAGTTTCATTTTCTTTTTTACTTATGCTTGTTTTCTATTTTTCAGATAAAAGCACAATCCGTTGTTACTTCAGATAAATTTAATTTACCTCAAACGGTTGCAGAAACTTCAGGTTTAATTTACTACAACAACAAACTAATTACCCATAATGATAGTGGCAATGCCGCAGAATTATATGAAATAAATACCATTAATGGTTCTATAAACAGAACCGTTAATATTACCAATGCAAGTAATATTGATTGGGAGGATATTGCTCAAGATAACACTTATATATACGTTGGCGATATTGGAAATAATAATGGAAGCAGAACCGATTTAAAATTTTATAGAATTTTAAAAACCGATTTTGATACAAACACCAATATTACGGCTGAAGTTATTAATTACACGTACGAAAATCAAACTGATTTTACTCCCAATCCTAACAATAATGATTGGGACTCTGAAGGTTTTGTGATTTACGATAATTATATTTTGATTTTTTCTAAAAACTGGGCAAATAATGAAGTTGATGTTTATGCCATACCAAATACTATTGGCTCACATAGTGCAATTAAAGTTAGCAATTACAATGCAGAAGGCCTAGTAACTGGTGCAGATATAGTTGGTTTAAATAAAATATATTTGTCTGGATATTCCGAAGCTGACCTAACCCCCTTTTTGATTGAAATTTACAATTTAAATATTAACACACCATCAAATCTGGATGTGTTTACAAGTAGTAATACTGTTAAATTAGATATTTCTTTGGGAACTTTAAATCAAGTTGAAGCTATTTGTTTTATCGAAACTAATGGTTTTATTGACACGCTTTATATTTCTAATGAAAAGATTACAGCAGGTAGTTTTACCATTCAAGAGGCTAAAATTAGGGAATTAACTGTAGATAATTCTATTTTAAACACTTCAAATTTTATAAAAAATGATGTTATAAAACTATATCCTAATCCATTTGAAAATGTGATTCAGCTAAGTGACAACGTTGAAAGCATTAAAATTTATAACAATTTAGGTAATTGTGTTTTACAACAAGATTTTACAAAAACTATAAATACTTCTAAACTAACTTGTGGTTTTTATATTATTTCATTAAAATACAAGAACAGCGTCATCACAAAAAAAATACTTAAATAGCATTATTTCTTACGCATATAAACACTTACCGGAACTCCAGTAAAATCAAAATGCTCGCGAAGTTTATTTTCTAAAAAACGCTTGTACGGATCTTTTACATACTGAGGTAAGTTACAGAAAAAAGCAAACTGTGGCTGTGGCGTAGGCAATTGCATGATATACTTAATCTTAACGTACTTTGCCTTATAAGCCGGTGGTGGATAGTTTTCTATAATTGGCAGTAAAATTTCGTTAAGCTTGCTTGTTTTTATTTTTTTAGTTCTGTTTTGGTAAACCTCAACAGCCGTTTCAATTGCTTTAAAGATACGTTGCTTAGTTAAAGCAGAAATAAATATAATGGGTACATCTGTAAAAGGTTCCATTTGTTGACGTATAGCTTTCTCATACTCCTTAACCGACTTATGATCTTTCTCAACTAAATCCCATTTATTCACCAAAATAACAATCCCTTTTCTGTTTCGTTCTGCTAACCAAAATATATTTTGCACTTGTCCATCAAAACCTCTAGTTGCATCTAAAACCACTAAACAAACATCACAATGCTCAATAGCTCTGACACTTCGCATTACAGAATAGAATTCTAAATCTTCTTTTACCTTAGCTTTTCTTCTAATTCCAGCAGTATCAACTAAATTAAATTCAAACCCAAAACGATTATATTTAGTATCAATGGCATCACGGGTAGTTCCAGCTATATCGGTAACAATATATCTATCTTCGCCTATTAAGGCATTTATAAAAGATGATTTTCCAGCATTAGGGCGACCTACAACTGCAAAACGAGGTAATTCTACTTCAACTACTTCCTCTTTTTCTGGCAAGGCTTCAACTAATGCATCTAATAATTCTCCTGTTCCACTACCATTTATACTAGCAATAGTATAATATTCTCCTAATCCTAAAGCATAAAATTCTACAGCATCCTCAGCACGTTTTGCATTATCAACTTTATTTACAGCTAAAAAAACAGGTTTATTTACTTTTCTAAGCAACTTTGCCACATCTTCATCCATGCCTGTAACACCACTTTCAACATCTACTATAAAAATAATAGCATCTGCTTCATCAATAGCTAACTCAACTTGTTTATCAATTTCTGCCTCAAAAACATCATCACTTCCTAATACATAACCTCCTGTATCAATTAGAGAAAACTCTTTTCCATTCCAATCACTTTTTCCATAATGACGGTCTCTGGTAACCCCACTAACTGCATCAACAATAGCTTCTCTACGTTGTATTAAACGATTGAAAAATGTTGATTTCCCTACATTGGGTCTTCCTACTATGGCTACTATATTACTCATAATTTTATTTTGTAAAACAGCTTGAAGCTGATAAATGATATTTCTCTTTAGAAATATTTTGCAAAAATAGGAAATCTACTTGACGCAAAGTTGTTTTTTGTTAAAGATTGAAAGTATTTATCATTAAACTAAAAATTAGTAATTTACTGTACTTAAACTAAATAATAATGGTACTTGGTAATGATGTTGTTTTACGACCGCGATTTAAGCTTAAAATACCTCACCATAGTGAGTCCATTTTAAGTGATTTTCAAAATGCAAAAACAATACAATCTGATTTTATAGTTTCACAGGTTGACGAACATGTTTTTATCCGATTTCCTAAAGACAAACAAAATTTTTGGTCACCTCAATTACATCTTCAAGTGGAACCAATTGATGATTATTCTTCTGAAATTAGAGGTTTATTTGGCCCAAACCCAACTGTTTGGACTATGTTTATGTTTTTGCATTTCTTAGTTGCCTGTTTATTTATTGCTTTTGGAATTTGGACTTACACCGATTGGACATTAGAGCAAAACTTTACAATTCCCGCCAGTTTAGCTATTTTTATGATGTTAGTTTGGGTGTCTTTATACTTTGCTGGCAGCTATGGAAAAGCTACAAGTATAAACGATATAAGACTATTAAATAATTTTATGAACGAAATATTAAAAATAGAAAAAGCCCCGACTGAAAATGAACAACCAAAGCTTTTTAAAAACTAACTAACTCAAATATAAATCAAATAGCAATTTGATGTGTGTAAATATCTGATTGTTATATTAACTAATTGTTACCCTATCAAAAAGTTTCTATTACTTTTAATTGTTATAGCCAAAACGCTTTAACTGATTTTGATTACTTCTCCAATTTTTATTCACTTTTACATACAATTCTATATGTATTTGTTTACCAAAGAATTTCTCTAAATCTTTTCTAGCTTCTACACCAACACGCTTTAAAGCAGTACCTTTATGACCAATAATAATTCCCTTTTGTGTTTCTCGCTCAACCATAATAACGGAACGCACTCTAATGATATTTTCTTCCTCAAAAAACTCTTCGGTATCAACCTCAACAGCATAAGGAATTTCTTTTTTGTAATGAATTAGAATTTTTTCACGTATTGTTTCATTAATAAAAAAACGCTCTGGCTTATCAGTTAATTGATCTTTTGGATAAAATGGGGGCGAATCTGGAAGTAATTCAATAATTCTATCAAATACATTTTTAACTTGAAAACCCTCTAAAGCAGAAATTGGAATAATTTCAGCATTTGGTACTTTCGAAGCCCAAAGCTGCACTTGTGTCTCTAGCTGCTCTTGGTCTGATTTATCAATTTTATTAAGCAATAATAAAACAGGGATTTTTGAATTTGTTATTTTGTTGAAGAAAGTTTCATCTTTTAATTCTTGTTCACCAATTTCAACCATGTAAATCAGTACATCAGCATCCTCAAAAGCTGATTTAACAAAGCCCATCATTGATTCTTGAAGCTCGTAAGCTGGCTTTATAATCCCAGGTGTATCACTTAAAACCACCTGAAAATCATCTCCATTTACAATACCCAAAATTCTATGTCTTGTTGTTTGAGCTTTAGAAGTTATAATAGACAACTTCTCACCAACAAAGGCATTCATTAATGTGGATTTCCCAACATTAGGATTACCAATAATATTTACAAAACCTGCTTTATGGCTCATTTTTTATTTTTTAATACGATGCAAAGTTACAACCTTGATAGGTTTCTTTTACAAAAAACTTAATAAACAAAAAAACAGGAAGAACCTTCCTGTTTTTTTGTTTATTTAATGTTATATATTAATTAGTTCATTATTTCTAATAATTCTAAATCAAAAATCAATGCTGCATTTGGTTTAATAACTCCACCTGGTCTTGGGTTAGCACCATATCCTAAATCACTAGGGATAAACAGTTTATATTTAGATCCTACAGGCATAAGTGTTAAACCTTCCGAAAATCCTTTTACAAATTGATTCACTGTCATTTCAATTGGTGTACCTCTATCTACTGAACTGTCAAAAACAGTTCCATCAATTAAAGTTCCATGATAGTGTAGCTTCACTTTATCAGTAGCTAATGGTTTTGCTCCAGTACCTTCTTTTAAAACAAGATATTGTAAACCACTCTCTGTAGTTACTATGCCACTTTTTGTTTTATTTTCTGCCAAAAACTTTTCACCTTCCTCTTTAGTTTTTTGAGCATCTTCTTGTCTCTTAACCATTTCCTCTTGTTGCTTTTTTTGGAAATAGTTTCTAACTAATTCTTGAGCTTTAACGTCATCAATCATTACTTTTAAAGAATCTATAGCGTTAATATAACCTTGAACAAATAAATCATTATCAAACTCCTTAAAACTAGCTTTTACATTTTTAGCTACATCCATACCAACTGCATAACTTACAGAATCTAATTCTGTTTTTAAAGGTTTATTTGATGGGCCATTTTTATCACAAGACACAAGTAGTAATACCATTGTTACTAGACTTAACAATTTCATTATTTTCATTTTTTTATTATTTTATTTTATAGTTTTGGTAAAAGTAATAAATTTATATTCACTAGAAAAGAAAAGATTTTTGGAGATTATTGTTTAATAATACAACTTAATTGAAGTAATCAATTAAAAAAACCTCTTGATTTATCAAGAGGTTTTACTTTTTTATAGTAGAGCGAACAGAAAAAATGTCTAACCTACTTATTAAAGAATTAGAGAAATTTAATTCCATAAATATTTAACTCAATATTTAAAAAATAAAAAACCTCCAACCAAAATGTTGAAGGTTCTACTTTGTAGCGGGAACTGGACTCGAACCAGTGACCTTCGGGTTATGAGCCCGACGAGCTACCTACTGCTCTATCCCGCGATATATTACTAAAACAATTTTCTTAGCTTTTAACTTTCGGTTCATAATGCCGACATAATTGTTTTGGATTGCAAATATACAACCCTTTTTAATTTCTACAAGAATAAATTAGAAAATATTATTATTCTAAATTATCAGCTTGAAAACCAATCATTTCTGAGCTTGAAAACTGAACAGAAATTTGTATTGGATTGCAACACACCTCACAATCTTCAATATAAGATTGATTTGATGTAGAATTATCTATTAACATAGATATGTTTTCCCAACAATATGGGCATGTAAAAAAATGTTCTATCATAGTCACATAGAAATAAAAAAATAGCCATCATTTTGACGGCTATTTGATACAATATTTATAAAATTTATTTTATTCTTTTTCAATATCCATTACAGCAGTAGAACTTTGCATCTCTAAAATCCCTAATGTTGGAGGATTTTTACCAGACACTGAAATATAGTCTTGGTTAAGCTTATTATCACTAACCATTACAGTCGATAATTTTGTTAAATTAATAATACTTAAAGGTAAATCTCCAGTAAACTCATTAGTTGATAATAATAACTCTTCTAAGTTTTTTAATTGTGCTATTTCAGAAGGGATATTTCCATCCATTTTATTATCCATCAAACTTAACTTTTGCAATTTAGATAAAGCGTAAATTTCATTTGGAATATGACCTGTTAAAAAATTACTTCCTAATAAAAGTTCTCTTAAGTTCGTCAAACCCATTATTGAACTTGGTATTTCTCCGGAGAATTTATTACTATAAAGCTTTAAATATTCTAATTTTTTTAACTCTCCGAGTTCAGTTGGAATATGACCTTCTAAACCATTCATAAATAATTCTAAAGAAATTAAATCTTTAAGATTTTTCATTGATGTTGGAAGTGTTCCTGATAATTTATTAAATCCAAAGTTTATTTTTCTTAAATGAACCAAATCACCAAGCTCTTGAGGAAGAAAACCTTCTAAATTATTAAACTGCAAATTAATTTCAATAATTTTATCGTTTTCAATTTTTACTCCATACCAAGATTCAACTGGCGTGTTTAAATCCCATGTAGAATGCCATTCTGATCCGTTAGTTGCATTATAAATAGCAATTAATGCTTCTTTTTCAGAAGAGGAAGTATTAGCAAATGAGAAAAATACTGTAAATAATAGGGCTAAAGTGAGCTTTGTGGTTTTCATATTTTGGTTAAATTCGGGATTAACTTATACGAAAGTACACAGGATATAGATAAAATACCAATTTATTCGATGAAAAGCATAAAAATTTAACAAATGTTACTAGACGAAATGCACTCTAAATAATTTTTAGCTTTAAATAAAATACATAAGTTCTAACTAAAACTCAATATTTAAAATCTCTCCACTAATATTCAATAATAATAGTTCTGCTAGTTTAGCTGAATATTTTGCCTGATTCCTTAATAATTCAGCATTTAAAAGATTAATTTGAGCTTGTCTGAATTCAATAGAATTTAATTGACCAATTTTAAATTTTTCTTGAGTTCTATCAAAATTATTTTGAGACGTTTTAATATTATCCTCTTGAAGTCTAAAAATTCTTAATTTATTTTGATAATCATCCCAAGCATTATTAAAATCCCGCTCTAGGGTTATTAAATATTCTTCTTTCTGAATTTCTTGAGCTTCAAGATTTTTTTGTGCATTTTTAACTCTAGTTATGGTAGTTCCTCCATCAAATAAATTCCATGATAAATTTAAACCAGCTGATAATCCTGTTGATGTATTTTGAAGAACAAACGCTAAGGGACTATTATTTGTAGATTCGTTCCAACCATAAGAACCTGTTAAACCAATAGTTGGTAGATAACTAGTTTTACTTGACCTTATACCATAATTATTAATTAAAATATTTTTGTCTATTTGCATTAAAGTAACGTTTCTGAGTTTGGCTTTTTCAAAAAGTTGATCTTTAATAAGTAAACTTTCAAAGCTTATATTGGAATCAACTTCAAAATCATTATGGATAGTATTCCCTAAAACAACATTTAAATCTCTCTTAGAGTTAATAAGTTGTTGTTTAGCATTCATTAAATTAATACTATCATTATTTATATCAACTTCAGCATTCAATAACTCTAATTTAGTACTTTGCCCATAATCAAACTGATATTTAGCCCTTAGTAATCTATCGTTAGATATATTGAGTGTTTGCTCCAATGCACTATTATTTTCTCTTAATTGTGCAACATTATAATAAACGGTAAACAATTGAAATACAGTGTTTTCAATGGTTTCTCTTGCTTGCAGCTCAGTTAGCTGATAACGCTCTTTAAATTGTTTATAATTATAAAGCCTCCCCAAACCATCAAACAAAGTGTAGTTTAGATTTATTGATGCATTATAACGTCTAGTTTCAGCGCCTTCAGCAATTCGAACGTCACCATTAGCAAGTTGTCCTTCCGTATTTTGCTTATCAATTGTTGCACCTGCATTTCCAGTTAGTGTTGGTAAATAACCAGAATTTAAAATACTTGCATTGTTTTTTGCAACTTCTACCTGAGTATTTGCGAATTTAATGCCATAGTTATTTTCTAAAGCTAACGAAACTGCTTTTTCAGGAGTAACTACCTCTTGCGAAAAAACATTTACAGTAGAAACCAATAAAACACTAAAAAAAATTAATTTAATCTTCATGCGCTTCTTTTTGTTCTTTAATAGCTCTTTCTACTTCTTCTTTGGTAACATGATTACCAGTTATCAACCACTTTATAGTAACTTTTGCGCTGTTTGTAGCAGATAATAAAATTGGTAAAACTATAAGTGTAAGTATGGTAGCCATACCAATACCATAAGCAATTGAAATAGCCATGGGTTGTAAAAACTGAGCTGCTCTACTCTTTTCTAATAAAAGCGGTGCAATACCAGCTATTGTTGTTAAAGATGTTAAAAAGATAGCTCTAAATCTGTTTTTTCCAGCCTCAAATATAGCTTTATCAAAAGACATACCTTCTGTTAAAAATGAATTGAATTTCCCTATCAAAACTAATCCATCATTAACCATAATACCAACTAAAGCAATGATACCTAACATAGAAGATATGTTTATAGGGAAATTATGTAAATAATGTCCCCATCCAACAGCTATGAAACTTAAAGGAATCATTAATATTAATAAAAAGGGTTGGCTGTAACTTCTAAAGGTAAAAGCAATTACTACATAGATCAAAAATATTACGACTGGTATAGTGGTTTTAGCAGAATTTGAAAGTTTATTAGCTTCACGATTTTGACCTTCGTAAGACACCGATATTGTTGGGTATTTTGATAAAATATCAGGCATAACATTCTCTTTAATATCTGTAAGAATTTCGGTAGGGCTTCCTTTTGAATCTGAAAGATCTGCATTCACTTGAATTTCTCGTCTACCATCCAAATGCCTGATACTCTCCTCGCCTCTTTTAATTTCGTAAGTTGCAATTTCACCAAAAGGAATGCGCTCTCCCGTAGGTGTAATAATTCTCATATCATCTAAATCGTTGATTGATTCTCTATTTGAGCGATCATAACGAACCCAAACTCTTATTTCATCTTGTCCGCGCTGAAAACGTTGTGCTTGTAGACCAAAAAATCCTGAACGCACTTGAGACATCACATCTCTAAGATTTAATCCTAAAGCGTAAGCTGATTCTTTTAACTCAATATTAATTTCTTTAATACCTTCTGGATCTGTATCAGTAATATCTGTTAGTTGTGAATTACTTTCTAACTTCGATCTTAATTCTTCAGTAGCGGCTTTTAACTCATCCGTATTGTAACCTAAAAGTGATACTGAAACTGGAGTACCTCCAAAATTTCTCCCAGAGCCAAATGTTAACAATTCCACACC
This sequence comes from Flaviramulus sp., assembly GCF_982512915.1. NCBI lineage: Bacteria > Pseudomonadati > Bacteroidota > Flavobacteriia > Flavobacteriales > Flavobacteriaceae > Flaviramulus > Flaviramulus sp. The sequence continues at coordinate 133,198 of NZ_CEWOCJ010000007.1, forward strand.
ATAAACCTCACCAACTTCTTTACGAATTGCATTGGTAATATCTTGAGCTGGGAAATCTCGTTCCTCACCTCTCAACAAGTTAACCGTTAAACTTGCTTTATTATTTCCAGGTCCTACATTTTTAACAACATTTTGTACAACCTGTTTGTTGTCGGTTTGTTTTTCAGTAAAAATCTTGTTAATTCTCCATGAAGCGTCTTCAATCATAGAAATAAGAGAATCTGTGATTTTTGGATTAGTACCTTCTGGCATTAATAAATTAACGCTTACACTATCACTATCTAAATTGGGGAAAAAGGCACTTTTTATAACACCTCCTTTGTAGGCACCAACTGTTAAAATCATAATTCCTAGAAAAACCGAAAACGTAAAAAATCGTTGCCTTAAGGCAAATTTTAAAACAGGACTGTAAAGTTTGTCTCGAAGATACCTCATCAAATTATCTCCATACTCATTAAACTTCCTTAGTTTTAAAAAGATTTTATCAATACCACGTTGCTTTTTTTCTTCCTTTGGTGTTAATGCATTTAATGCCTTAGAATGTGCAATATGAGCAGGCAAAATTACCAAAGCCTCAAATAAAGACACTACTAATGTTAAAATTACTATTAAAGATACTTCACTAAAAGTATCGCCAATTCGTCCGTCCAAAAACAAGAAAGTAGAAAATGCTAAAACAGTTGTTAATATAGCAGAAATAATAGGTGGTAAAACCTCTATAGTACCATCTATGGCTGCTTGTATTCTAGGCTTTCCTTTCTCGTAATGTTGGTAGATATTTTCTGATATCACAATGCCGTCATCAACTAAAATACCTACAACAATAATCATCCCAAATAAAGATACTAAATTTATAGTAATCCCGAAATATGAAGCGAAAATAAACATTCCTAAAAATGAAACTGGTAAGCCCAATGCAACCCAGAATGCTAAACGAGTGTTTAAAAATAAAGACAGAAATATGAGTACCAATAGAATACCCATGGCACCATTTTCAAGTAATAAGCGTGTTCTATCTCTTAAATTGATAGAACTATCCCTCACAACATCAATTCTTACACCTGTATTTTTCTGATTGAATTCTTCTATGTAATTATTAACATTAGCAGCAGAAACTAATAAGTCTTCATTATTTGTGTTTGTAATTTCAATATTTACAGACGGATTACCGTTAAAATAAGAAGCGTTTGGTGTCTCAGAAAATCGATCTCTGATAGTTGCAACATCTTGAAGAAGCACCACAGTTCCATCTTCTTTTGCTCTAACAATGAGATTGTTTAATTCGATGCCGTAGTAGGAACGATTATTAGCTCTAATTAAATAATCTTCAGCTTCGGTTTTAATATTCCCTCCTGTTGTGAGTATATTTGCTTGAGATACTGCTACTGCAACTTCTGAGAAGGTAAGATTATAAGCTAATAAATCATTTTCACGAACTGCTATTTCTATTTCTTCTTCCGGGTAACCAGAAACATTAATTTGAGAGATACCCTGGATAGCTCGCAAATCATTTTCAACTTGCCTACCAATTATTTTTAGTGTTTTTAAATCAACATTTTGACCATTAATTGCAAAAACAATGGTTTGTCTATAACTTTCTTGCTTAGAAACCACTAAAGGCTCCATACCAACTGGATAATTTGATACTCTATCAACAGCATTTTTAATTTCAGCTAACATGATATCAATATCTTCACCACGTACTACTTCAATAGCAATACTTCCGCCATTTTCTCTGGCTGTTGAAGTGGTTCTATCAATACCTTTTAATCCTTTTAAATTATCTTCAATTTTTAATATAATACCTTCCTCAATCTCTTCAGGTGCGGCACCAGGATAAGTAATATTAATATTAATGTTTTTGGCGTCTTGTAATGGTAAATAAGAAGATTTTAATTGTAATATTCCAAAAACTCCAAATAAAACAAAGCCTATAAGTACTACATTAACTGCAACACTATATTTAATAAAATATGAAATGATTTTTTTCATATTAGTTTTTTACTGATTTGGTTTGTTCTTTTGAATCATTATTGTCATCTGCTACTTTAACCAACATACCAGCAAATGCGCCTGCTAATGGTTTTGAAAGCATTTTAGTTCCATCTGGAACACCTTTAACAACGACGTCATTAGGAGAGAAAAAAACTGGCTCGATTTTTAAAATATCTAAAACACTATCTTTTAAGATAAATATTTCAGAATTATTAACTAATAGTTTTCTTGAAATTTTAATAGCATTTGGCTCATCAGCAGCTTCTAATTGTGCTTCTAAATACATGCCTTCTTTTAAATCATCTCCTTTAACTTCTACAAAAACTTTTATTGTTTGTGTGGTTTGATCAATTCTACTATTGATTCTGGTAACTTTACCTACATAAGCATTTTTTCCGTCTAAAGTTTTCAAATCAACAGACTCGCCAATTTTTAGCAAATCACTGTACGTTTTACCAATTGAAAGTTCAATTTCGTAAATAGATGTATCTATAAACTCACCTAATTTTTGACTAGATCTAATTAAGGTTCCTTTGGTAACCAAAGCCTCAGTAAGTACCCCACTAAAAGGTGCAACAAGTTTGTATTTCACTAAACGTTGCTCTAAATTTTTAACATTATAATAGCTAGAGACAATACCTCTTCCAGTGATAAAATAATTAAGTTTTTCGTCGTTTATTTTAGGCAAATGTGGCGTTGTTTTATTTAAATCAAAACTTCTTATATATCCATCCCAAATATTAAAATAGTTAGGAAAATCTAATCTTAAATCAGGTATAATTGACGTTATTAAATTGTAAAGATTACTTTTTGCAACTTGAACCGATGCAAAATACTCATTTGAATTAATCCTAATTAAAGTTTCTCCTTTTTTGTATGACTGCCCAGGTTTAAAATCGTGTGCTGTACTTTCAAAAATACCTTGAACTTCTGAATACAATTCAAAGCGATTTTTCGCTGTCAAATTACCGTTGGCAGGAATGACTATAGGAACACTTCTATTCTCTACAGTCTCTACAAAAACAGTTTTTATAACTTTTTCAGCTTTAGGCTTTACTTTAACATTACTTTTAATAATGTAATAGGCTCCAATAAAAGACATTCCTAAAATTACAATACCAATACCAAGGAGTATTATTTTACGCATTATTTGTGTTTGATGGTGAGGATACAAAATTACCCATTATGACCCATCGAATAGTTAAAAAAAACTTAAAAAAATACTAACCTTCGAAAGCTTCAATTTCGAATTGAATTTGTTCCCATTTATCCATACAACTATGTAACTCAGATTTCATTTTTTGATAATTATCAAAGAAGTTGGATTTTGAAGTAACTTCAGCATAATTAATTTCTAATTCTAAATCAATCGCTTTAATTTCCCGTTCTAACTGTCCAATTTTAGACTCTAGGTTACTTAACTTATTATTTAGAGATTTTAACTTTTTCTGATCTTCATAAGATTGCTGATTTTTTTCTTTCGGAGTCTCTTTTATAACCGTACGTTTTTCAACTTCTCTTAAACTATCAACTTTACGTTGTTCTAAGTAAAAATCTATATCGCCTAAATATTCTCTTAATTCATGGTCTTTAAACTCATAAACGATGTTGGTTAATCCTTGAAGAAAATCACGATCGTGAGATACTAAAATTAAAGTACCTGCAAACCGTTTTAAAGCTTCTTTTAATACGTTTTTAGATTTTATATCGAGGTGATTTGTTGGCTCATCCATTATTAAAACATTAAATGGTTGCAACATTAATTTGGCTAAGGCTAAACGATTACGTTCTCCACCAGAAAGAACACGCACATATTTATCGACCTCATCGCCTCTAAATAAAAACGATCCTAAAATATCTCGAACTTTACTTCTATTGGTTTCATTAGCAGCATCAATCATAGTATTCAAAACGGTTTTACTACCATCTAAATACTCTGCTTGGTTTTGAGCAAAATAACCTATTTGAACATTGTGTCCTAGCTTTAAATGCCCATTGTACTTTATATCGCCAACTATAATTTTTGCGAGTGTAGATTTACCTTGACCGTTTTGCCCAACAAAAGCGGTTTTGCTATCGCGCTCTATTAATAAATCTATATTTTTTAAAACTTGGTTATCTCCATAATTTTTTGAGATTTTTTCAGTTTCAACCACCACTTTTCCAGGTGTTATAGATACTGGAAAATTCAGAGTCATCACACTATTATCATCTTCATCAACCTCAATTCTATCAATTTTATCAAGCCTTTTTATAAGCGATTGTGCCATAGTTGCTTTTGAGGCTTTAGCACGAAACTTTTCAATAAGCTTCTCTGTTTGTTCTATTTGCTTTTGCTGGTTTTTTTGTGAAGCTAATTGTTGGGTTCTTAGCTCTTCACGTAAAACTAAATATTTAGTATATGGCTTCGGATAATCATAAATACGTCCTAAAGAAATTTCAATTGTTCTGTTAGTTACATTATCTAAGAACATTTTATCGTGAGATACAATAACCACGGCTCCTACATAATTTTTCAAAAAACCTTCTAACCAGATAATAGACTCAATATCTAAATGATTTGTTGGTTCATCCAAAAGTAAGATGTCATTGTTTTGAAGTAATAACTTAGCCAATTCAATACGCATGCGCCATCCACCAGAAAATGTATCGGTAAGTTTATCAAAATCTTGACGTTTAAATCCTAAACCTTGAAGAATTTTTTCGGTATCACCCTGATAATTATAACCCCCTAAAATTTCGTATTGATGTTGTAACTCATTAATGTCAACCATTAATTGATGATATACTTCACTTTCATAATCTGTACGTTCTACCATTTGAGTATTAACAGATTCCATTTTAGCCTCTAAATCCTTAATTTCTGTAAAAGCTTCATAAGATTCCTCAAGAACTGTTCTTCCTAAAACAAAATCAATATCTTGTTTTAAGAATCCTATTTTAAGTTCTTTATCAGTTGCTATTTGACCAGTATCTGGTTCCATTTCCCTAGATAAAATTTTAAGCATAGTAGATTTACCAGCACCATTTTTACCGATAAGCCCAATTCTGTCGCCATTTCCTAGTTTAAAAGTTATATCTTCAAAAAGGTATTCTCCTTGAAATGAAATTGATAAATTATGGATGTTCATCATAGAAATGTAACTTTTATTACAAAAGCTTCTTTATTAAAAATGTATTTTTACAGCATTATTTGCATTTGCAAAAATACATAATTATTATGTTTAAAAAAGGAACTAAATTATATAGTATTTTAACTGGAACTTGCCCTAAATGCCATCAAGAATCCATGTTTAAAAACCAAAATCCTTACAAGCTCTCTGAGGCTTTAAGTATGCACGAACATTGTTCTAACTGTAATACACGTTATAAAATTGAGCCTTCATTTTTTTACGGCTCTATGTATGTTAGCTATGGTGTAGGGATTGCTTTTGCTGTTGCAGCATTTGTGATTTCGCATTTTATCTTTGAGGCTGATATCGATAAAGTTTTTATTTCAATTATAGGAACATTAGTTGTTTTTATGCCAGTTATTTTGCGTTTATCAAGAAATATATGGATTAATCTTTTTATCCATTACGATAAATCGTTGGCTAAAAAGTAATTATTCAAACCTTTTAATATCAATATCATTATCTAAAACTGCATCATTTTCTATAAAATTGTAAAGTTTATTGGCAACATAGGGTCCTATCATAACACCACGAGTTCCCAAACCATTTAAAACATATAAATTTTTAAATTTAGGATGTTGCCCTACTAAAGGCCTTCTATCTTTAACTGTTGGCCTTACACCAGCTACTTGGTTTACAATTTTAAAAGAGCAATTAATAATTTTTTCTAGTTTATTTAGCAATTCATCTTTAGCAGTCTCTGTAACCTTATTACTTAAATCTTTCCACTCATAAGTGGCTCCTACTATATATAAATCATTTCCTAAGGGGATTATAAAAACAGCTGCTTTTAAAACATAATCAATATTTAAATCTGGTGCATGTATCGTTATTAACTCTCCTTTAGCTGGCACTAATGGTAAATAATTAAAATATGGGTTTTCTCTTATCCCAAAACCTTCTGCAAATACCATATTTTTTGCAATTATATTTTGATATTTAATACTGTTGTTTTCAAGAATTAATTGATTGTACTTAAAGATACTTTCATACAATGAATTATTATGAGATAATTCCATTTTAAATGCATCAAGCATCACTTTAACATCTACTCTACCAGTTTCAAAAACTTCACCAAACCCAAAGGGAGCATCAATGTTTTTATTACTATTTCGTATTATTTTAGTTGATAAATAATCTGAAAGTAATGGTTTATCTGAAGCTGCAAACCAATCATTTTGCTCTTCTAAAGAGGCGAATTTTCGATAAACGGGAATTTTATAATCTAACTTTAAGTTTAGTCTCTCTTCAAGTTTCGAATAAAATGTCACAGCTGTTTCCAATTGTTCTTTACTTTTCCAAACGGATGTAAATCGTTTTAAAACAACTGGATTATACAAACCGCCAGCGACTGTTGATGATAATTGAGAATTATTATCAAATACTATAAAAGACTTATTATTAGCTTTTAATTGTTCGCAAAAACTAATTCCTGCAATTCCAATACCAACAATTATATAATCTACATGCATGACTGCGCGAAGATAGTCAGAAAAATTACGCTTTATTTATATTGTTGAACAAAAAAAAACGCTCACTAAATAGTGAGCGTTTTTTTATAAATTTTTGAATTTTAATATGTCCACATATCTAATTCAAAATCTCTAATTTTATCTTTAATCCTTTCAGATTCTAATAATTGCATTAAAGCATTTTGAGATACATACTCGCTTACTGCTCTATCGCCTTGTACATTTTCTTCTCTAAAAATATAACCATGAAAACGTCTTGCGTTTAGCATATGATCAAAAGAAAATGGCATAGAACTATTTTCATTGTTAAAAGATTTAGCCGCGTGTAATACCTCTCTGGCATCTGGGAAAAATATCCAAAATAATGGTACTAAATCTGGTTCTTCTTCATCAATAAAATTAACATCCGGCGCAACGGGAGCAATACCTAGTAATCTGTATTTCATTTCTGCTTGACGCTTATCAAAATACCAAAGTCCTTTGATATGATACTGCTTAATATCAGCTGAAGTAATAGCTCTTTTATTAATGTATTCTGCAGATAATTCTTCACCGGCATTTAATTGCTCGATACCTAATTCTGTAGTGTCAATTTTAACTAAAGCAGCTTCAATATCTTTTAAAGTTCTCTTTGTTGTAAAATAAGAATCGTCATAGATGTTTTTTATTTCACCATCTTTAACGGCCTTCATAAGAACATCATACAATGATCTTCTATCGCTACCAATGTTGTTAGTATCTATCGGATAGTAAAGTGGAAAATTTGAACGTTCATCAAGAACTACTTTTTCCCAAACCATCTTAGAAAACAATATGTCTCTATCGTCAACATATCCATATTCTAATGGTTTATCATTGTCAACTGCCTTTTGAGCTTCTGTTCTCACACCTATTTCATCAGGGCTTTTAGCATTTAATATATTGGCTTGAGCAAACATACTTGATGCTGTAAAAACAGTAGTAACGGTTAATAAAAAACTCTTTAAATTCATGTGATTAATATTTATTGTTCTTTAAAGATGATATTTCATCTTAATCTTATTATACATTTTTATATGGTAATAACTAAACGCCGTAACCAGTAGTTTAGTTTGTTAACTCAACAAAAACTGGAGATACTTTTTTAAGTATGACACTAACACCACTAGCTTTAGCTTCGATGTCAAATATTTGAACATCTGATCCACGTTTTGCTTTACTTAATGCTTGCTGAGCTCTACTATCTAACTTATTTCCGTTAACATTTATTGTTGGCTGTCCAGCAACTTTAAATTTAAATCCAGTAACATTTAGTGTTAATTCAAAATCGAAATCATCAAATTTAGCTCCAATTGTTGAAATTTTAAGTGCATCACGTTGCATTTTTATTGCACCGTCTTCACCTCTAATTGTTCCTGTTGGTTTTGGTAAATCTTTAATTCTGAATTTAGCATTATCACTCACTTTACCTCCATCTGGCAAAGTCCCAGTTACATTAATAGTTACCTCTCTACCTTTAATTAAAGTTGCATCCATAATATAACTACTTCCAGCGCCTCTAGATAATCCTTGAGCACTAGCAGCTACTTTATTATCAGGAATACCAGCAAATGATATAGTCATTGGGTTTTTAACACCACGGTATACAACATTCATTTTATCCGCAGAAATTGTTGCTGCATTAGGCTTTGCTACTGTTGCAAATGATGATTTTACAGGAACTTCAATTTCTTCTCCATCTTGAGCAAAAATTAATTTTCCTTCAATTTTGTGTTCACCAACACCACCAGTCCCAATTTTCAACTTAACTTTACCATCTTCAATTGAATATTGATCAGCATTAAGCTTTCTACCATCTAGAGTTAATTCTACTCTACTAGGTTTTGTAGAAGCATCTTTACGTCCTAAAACGATTTGTCCATCAAACTGCTCGCCATTAAAATAAGCGGATTTAGATGTTTCCATCAAAGTTGTATAGTTTGTCATAGACACCTCACTAGAAAGTGTACCAGCTAACATATTAGACAAAACTTGAGACTCAGTAGTTTTAATATCAGATTGTAAAGACGTTAATTTAGTTAAAGACGCTACTAAAGGGTACCCTTTGTAGTGATAATCTAACCATTCTACTTTTACACCATCTCTATTAACAACTTCATTAGTACTAAATTTGTCATTAACTTCTTTTATAACAGTTTCCATACCTTTCTCGTCTGCTAAAATTTTAGCAACGCCTTCTCGAAAAGCTTTCATTTGACCTAAAAATGCTTGACCATCTTCTTTTATTTTGTCCCCTTTAAAAAAATGTTCATCAAGATAATCACCTTTGTCCATAATCTCATAATCTGTTGGATCATCGATTTTAGCAGTCATTTTAGTTTTTAAATCTTCTAAATAAGCACTAAAATTATGAGCTAAATCATCTATTTGATCAGCTTTAGCTTTTAAAGGTTCGAATTTTTCTTTTTGCTCGTTAGCTTTTACTTCTAGACTTGCTACAAAGCTATTATTTCTAGCTTCAGTAGCTTCGTTAGATTCCGTAAGCTTTTCATTCATTAATCCGAAGGCTGAAAGCACTTCCTTAGACATATTTAAAGCTAGCATTGCTATAAATATTAAATACATCAGATTAATCATTTTCTGTCTTGGTGTTAGATTTCCTCCTGCCATGTTTAATTAGGTTTTTTTGGTTAATTAATAATAAATTTGGGAATTAATAACTCTCCTAATTAGTTTTTATTCATTGCAGAAAGCATACCTCCATAAACACCATTTAATGATGATAAGTTAGAAGCTAAAGATTGCATTTGCTCTTTTAATTTAGCTGCATTTTCTACAGACTCTTCATTAATAGTTGCTTGTTTATTAGCACTTTCTAATTGTACTTTATAAAGACTGTTTAAAGATTCCATTTGAGCTGCAGCTAATGATAGTTCTTCACCATATTTCTTACTTGCTTCTATTGAATCAACAGTTGAAGACATATTTTTAGCAGCACCTTCAAATCCTCTGATGCTTTCTCCTAAACTAGAGATTAATTCACCATCAATTTTAGCTTCTTTTAATAAGTCGTCTAATTTTTTAGACAATAAACCTTGTGCGTCTTCTTTTCCTTCCTTTTTACTTGATTGTCCTCCAGCTAATTCTGGATATACTAATGACCAATCTAATTCATCATCAACTGGTTCGAATGCTGATAATGCAAATATAATTGCTTCGGTTACAAGTCCAATAGTTAACATCACGTTACCTGTAAGTGGTCCTATTTCAAAGTGAATAATTTTGAATAGAGCTCCAACGATTACAATTGCTGCTCCTAATCCATAAGCCATATTCATGAACTTTTTACTTGCTTTTGACTTTGCCATAATTTTCGATTTTTAAATTTTAAGTAGGTTTTACTTAAGTAGGTTAATTAATAGTTATATTGTTTTGATTAAAATTCTTAGTTACCGTTTTTTGTTACTTGTGTCCCCATATAATCTTGAACGGTTCTGAAACCTATGTAACTTCTTGCAGAATCTGCATATTCATAATCTCTAGAACTTACTTGTAAGAAGTATGCAACATCTTTCCATGAACCACCTCTAACAATTTTTCTTTGATTATTTTTATCGTTTACACTAGGGTTAATTGTTGATGTAAACTCATAAGCAGATGGATCATAAGATGCATTTACCCATTCAGATACATTTCCTGGCATATTATATAAATTATAATCATTTGGCTCGTAAGACTTTGCTTCTACCGTATATAATGCGTCATCGGCTGCATAATCACCTCTTACTGGTTTAAAGTTTGCCATAAAACAGCCTCTATCACTTTTAGTGTAAGGTCCACCCCAAGGGTAAGTAGCTGCTTGTAAGCCGCCTCTTGCTGCATATTCCCATTCTGCTTCAGATGGTAATCTAAAAGAATTTACAAATGCGGCACCTTTTCTAGATTTTTGATAAGTATTTTTGTTAATAGTCCTCCACTCACAAAATGCTTTTGCTTGTTTCCAGGTAATACCTACTACCGGATAATCACTGTAAGCATCATGCCAAAAATAATCGTTATGCATTGGCTCATTGTATGAGTAAGCAAAATCCCTAATCCAAACCGTTGTATCTGGATAGACTTCAATTTCTTCTTTTTTGATAACATCTTTACGCTTAATTCCTTTAGCTCTTGCAGCTTCTTGAATGTCCATATAACTATATTGGAATTTAAACTTTTTAACGTCCCAAGTACGTTGTCCGTTATAAGATTCTTCTAAAGGTAAATACATAGTATCCATGACTTCTGTATAATACTCATCTGGATAATCTGAAGTGTCAAAAATTAAATCAATATCTTTATTTAACTTTCTACCTTCATATCCTGTAGGTCCTAAACCTGTATAGTTTTCGAACATATACTTTTCGTAAACAGACATATTTGCGGTATCTGCATCTTTAAATGCAAATTCACCGATACCCCCGTCATCTGGCACTTTACCAACTTCATCAGCTAAAACAGCTAATTTCATTCTTACAATAGAATCTCTTACCCAGTTTACAAATTGACGGTATTCACTATTAGTGATTTCTGTTGCATCCATATAAAAGGCTCTCACTGTAACTGTTTTTGAAGGTGCGTCATTTACGCCTGCAAGATCGTCATCTGCTTTACCCATTATAAATGCACCGCCGGGGATAAGTTCCATGCCATAAGGCTTTTCTGGATGCCATTTTTTTCCTTGAACACCTACTAGTTCGCCCTTGTCTTTAGAGCCACAACTAATTAGTATTGCCATTACTGTAATTGATAATATAAACTTCTTCATATCCATAGAAAACTCGAGGTTAATTATTTTAAGCTTCATTTGAGAGCGTAAACATATTTATATATTTATTAAAAAACAACTTTTTATCTAAAAAATTTACATTTCATCGTAAAAAAAACACATTTTACCGATGAAATTGACTCTTTAACCATACTTTGTCTATTAAACACAATTCTTTTGAATTGCTTTATACCAACGGTCTGGCAACTTATCATTACATGCATCCAGGTAATCTTGATGCATGCAAGGTAATAACGTATGTCTTTTTAATTTATTATTAATTTCTGATAAAAAAGGAATCTCAATCCACCATCTACCAGTTTTATTACTTTTATAAAACACTAATTCTTCAGACTCGACTAAGGTTATAAATTTTTGATAATTCATATCATCTGAAAAATCATCATCTTTTACTCTAAAATTTACTCCCTCAATAAAGTACCAAATCATTTGTGATACTAACATAGATGTTAATTCATCATCTTTTGAAGGTTTATATTCATAAATTCCAAATGAAGTTACTTTATTACTAATACCAGCATAACGGGAAATAGCACAAATCTCCTTACCATCTAAACCATTTGGAGAATATTTTTGTTTTAAACTTACCTCTGCACCTTTTACAGATGTTAAATCTATAGTTACAATATTAGCATCACGCATTACAGGTTCTACAATCTTAATATTCTTTGAAACCTCACCTAATCTATAGGATTCAAAATACAGATTATCCATTAAATCAATTTCTTCTTGAGAATTGAAGTAAGTTTGATAACCCACAGTTGCATAGTTAAAAAGATTATAAGGCTCGTTTAAAATTATTTTTCCAATAAAACTATTATTTTTTATGGGCTTTGTTGAATCTCCTAAATCGAATTTTGCATCAACATTTACTATGTTTACCATTGGTATTAAACCATCATAAGCTCTGTAATTAGGGTAAGTAAGATCTTGAGAACCACCTAAGATAATAGGTATAATATTTTCTTTTAATAATATATTGATAGTTTCTTTTAGTGCAAAATAAGTATCCTCCACACTTTCACCTTTACTTATATCACCTAAATCAGCAATATTTACATTCCAGCTTCCGGGGAATAGACTATAAAATGCTTTTCTTATTTCATCTAAATATATAGTTTCTCCAATATAGTTAATATCATTTCTGTTTTCTAAAACACCAATAATAGCTATTTTAACACCTTCTAAATCTGGAATTCCATTGTGAATTGTGTGAATTTTAAGCTTTCTGCCTATAGCTTGTTGGGATAACAACTCATTGTGAGCAAGAACTAAATCTGAAACAGGTGATAAAAAACTAAAGTTCATTTATAAAAACGAAAATTGATGTTGGTAAATTGAAATTTTAATTTCACACAAATATCAATAGAATAAATGAGTTTTTTATCACCTAAATGTTAAAATAATCGATGAATCACCAATTTTAATTAATTCTTTTTGAGTTATTAATTTTTATTTTAAAAAATAATTAACACTAATTATTTTTTCTTGGAAGCTGATTTTTTAACAGGCGCTTTTTTCTTTGGCATTTTAGCTTCAATTAATTCTTTAGCCTTATCTAAAGTCATTTTAGAAACATCAACAGTTTTAGCTAACTCAACTTTTATTTTTCCTTTAAGAATATTATGTCTTCCCCAACGCGCTTTTTCAACACTAATACCATCTTGTTCCCAATTATGAATAACTTTATCTTTCTCTTTTTGAATCTTATCTTCAATTAACTCAATAATATCATTATTTGATAAATCGTTCCAATCGTATTTTTTATTGACATTTATAAACATATCGTTCCATTTAATAAACGGACCAAAACGCCCTTTACCTTTTTGTACTGGTAAATTTTGATACATATATATAGGAGCATCTGCTTTTTGCTTTTCATTAATTAAAACAATAGCATCATCAAGCTCTACGCTTAAGGCATCAACTCCTTTTGAAAGGGACACAAAAGAATCACCAAATTTCACATAAGGACCAAAACGACCATTATTAACCTCAACCTTTTCTCCTTTGTATTGACCTAAATTTTTTGGTAATTGAAATAAATCCATTGCTTCTTGATAAGTAATGGTATTTAATTGTTGTTCTGGACTTAAACTTGCAAACTGCGGTTTTTCTTCATCATCAACAGTACCTATTTGAACCATGGGTCCAAATTTCCCTAAACGCACACTCACTTGTTTTCCAGATTTAGGATCTGTACCTAATATTCGCTCACCAGATTCTCTATCTGCATTTTCTTGAACATCAATAACAACCGGATGGAAATCTTTATAGAATGATTTCATCACTTTAGTCCAATCTTCATTGCCTTCAGCAATTTCATCAAAATCAGCTTCTACCTTTGCTGTAAAATTATAATCTAAAATGTGTTCGAAATGATTTACTAAAAAATCTGTAACAATCATACCTATATCAGTAGGTACTAATTTCCCTTTATCTGATCCAACTTTTTCTCTCAGTAATTTATCTTTTACAGTACCATTTTTTAAAGTAAGTTGAGTATAACTTCGCTCCTCACCATCAACTGTACCTTTTTCTACATAATTTCTATTTTGAATTGTAGAAATAGTTGGTGCATAAGTAGATGGACGACCAATACCTAATTCTTCTAGTTTTTTAACCAACGATGCTTCAGTATATCTTGCTGGTGGACGCGTATAACGCTCTGTAGCAGTAATATAATTATTAAGCAAAGTCTCATTAGTTCTCATAGCTGGAAGCATGCCTTCTTGTTCAATATCTTCATCATCAGTTCCTTCTAAATATACTTTTAAAAAACCATCAAAAGTGATAACCTCACCATTAGCCGTAAAGGCTTCATTATGGGTTGATGCACTAATTTTAACATTAGTTCGCTCTAATTCTGCCTCACTCATTTGTGATGCAATAGATCGTTTCCAAATTAAATCATATAATCTAGCTTGATCTCTATCGATATCTACTGAATGCAGAGAAAAATCTGTTGGGCGAATAGCCTCATGCGCCTCTTGTGCGCCTTTTGATTTTCCTTTATAATTTCTTGGATTACTATATTTTGAACCGTAAGCACTTTTTATTTCTGCCTCTGCGCCTTTTCTAGCTTCATCAGATAAATTTACACTATCAGTTCTCATATATGTAATCAAACCAGCTTCATAAAGGCGTTGTGCCATATTCATGGTTTTACTTACTGAAAAATATAACTTACGTGATGCTTCTTGTTGTAAGGTTGATGTTGTAAACGGCGCTGCTGGTGCTTTTTTAGCAGGTTTTTTTTCTAAATCGGCTACTTTAAAAGATGCGGCTGTGTTATTTTCTAAGAATTTTTGTGCTTCAGCTTTTGTTGAAAAATTCTTAGGTAGCTTCGCTTTAAAAGTTTGTCCGTCTTCATTTGAAAATTCCGCATCAACTCTGTAAGATCCCACAGGCGTAAACTCTTGAATCTCTCTTTCTTTCTCAACAATTAAACGTACCGAAACCGATTGAACGCGACCTGCCGATAAACCACCTTTTACTTTTCTCCATAAAACAGGAGATAACTCATAACCAACAATTCTATCTAAAACACGACGTGCTTGTTGTGCATCTACTAAATCATAATCTATACCTCTTGGATTTTCAATAGCTTTTAAAATGGCTGATTTTGTAATTTCATGAAAAACAATACGCTTAGTTTTGTTTTTATCCAACTGCAACGTTTCTGCCAAATGCCACGCAATAGCCTCTCCTTCTCTATCTTCATCACTTGCTAACCAAACCATTTCTGCTTTTTTAGCTAAGTCTTTAAGTTTCTTTACAACGGCTGTTTTATCTTTTGAAACTTCATATTTGGGTTTGAAATCACCTTCAACATCTACTCCTAATTCCTTTGAAGGCAAATCTGAAATATGTCCAAAACTAGATTCTACTTTAAAATCTTTTCCAAGAAATTTTTCAATGGTTTTTGCCTTAGCAGGTGACTCAACTATCACTAAATTCTTCGCCATACTACGTTTTTTGTGTGTACAAATGTATATGAAAAAAAGTTTAACTTCCTAATTTTATAAATTTTCTATTTTATTTTTAAATGAAAAAAGCCTGTGTTTTGAGTTATGAACACAGGCTTTTTTCATTGTATTTTTAAAATTTATTCTACATGTTTTTCAAAATTTTCAATAACATTGTTTTCATTAAAACCAACAACGTTTTTATATATTAAATACATAGGATGATACATAAATGGCGATAAAAACAGTGAACCCAAACCACATGTAACGAGAGTTAAAACTATTACACACAAATAAGCAACTACAAACAATCCAAAAGAGAGTAACCATTTTTTGTTTCCTAATTTAAAACTTACATTCACAATATCTCCAACACTTAATTCTGGATTAAAGGCAAAAATTAAAACAAAATATGATAACGGTACAATGGCATATATTAAAGGAATGTAACACAATAAGGCTGCAGGAATAGCAATTATAATTGTTACTACCATTAATAAAAACGTTTTAATTAAATACTTCCCTTTAAAGAAATAAAAGAAATCTGAGGTGGTTACTTGCTCGTTATAATCGAGCTTTTTCATTATTCTGTAAAAACCAGCATTTAACGCTAAAGATATAGCACTTAAAACAAAAACGCCAACAATAACAATTAGAATATATAAAACAGACATACTTGCAAAAAAATTATCAAACAGTTCCGTATCATTATATCCAGTCTCTTGTTGTGCTATTATGAGCCCAAAAAAAGGTACATAAAAAACAATAATTAAAGGTATCATGATTATTAAAATAAAAACTTGCATTAAAAAACCTTGTAATATGGTTTTCTTAAACAACTCAATAGATTCACTAAAAATGGTTCCAAAATCTAAAGCTTGTGCTTGATTTATTTTTTCTGATAATTTTGTAATCGTATTCATTATTGCTTGTATGTTATTGAATGTTTAAATGTAAATTATTTTTAAAACTTAAACTAATTGATTAAAAAGTCAAAACTAACCTTTAAAATAAAATTATCAAAAATTTAAACTGACACTTTGTCATAAAACATAAATTAATTGTATCTTTGCATGCTTATTGGAAGAGTAGGATTTCAAGAAATTATGGAAAAAATTATAGACGAAAATAAACAAGGTGAATCTTTAGTTTTAGAACAAAAAGACACTAATAAACGTAAACTTTTTATTGAAAGTTATGGATGTGCTATGAATTTTAGCGATAGCGAAATAGTAGCTTCTATTTTATCAGAACAAGGTTTTAATACCACTCAAAAACTTGAGGAAGCTGATTTAGTTCTAGTAAATACCTGCTCTATTAGAGATAAAGCAGAACAAACTGTTCGAAAACGTTTAGAAAAATATAACGCCGTAAAACGAGACCATAACCCAAAAATGAAAGTTGGCGTTTTAGGCTGTATGGCAGAGCGTTTAAAAACTAAATTTTTAGAAGAAGAAAAAATTATTGACCTTGTTGTTGGACCTGATGCCTACAAAGATTTACCTAATTTAATAGCAGAAGTTGAAGAAGGTAGAGATGCCATCAACGTTATTTTATCAAAAGATGAAACTTATGGCGATATTTCACCTGTGAGATTAAACACAAATGGTGTTACTGCTTTTGTTTCAATAACAAGAGGTTGCGATAATATGTGTACATTTTGTGTAGTACCATTTACTAGAGGAAGAGAACGCAGTAGAGATCCACAAAGTATTATTGAAGAAATTAACGATTTAAGGAGCAAGGGTTTTAAAGAAGTAACCCTACTTGGGCAAAATGTTGATAGTTACTTGTGGTATGGTGGTGGTTTGAAAAAAGACTTTGAAAAAGCTAACGTTATGCAAAAAGCAACCTCTGTTAACTTTTCTAAATTATTAGAGCTTTGCGCCAAAGCACAGCCTAAAATGCGTATTCGTTTTTCAACCTCAAATCCACAAGATTTTACAATCGATGTGATTGAAACCATGGCAAAATATCAAAATATTTGTAACCATATTCACTTGCCAGTTCAAAGTGGTAGTAATCGCATTCTAAAAGAAATGAATCGTTTACACACAAGAGAAGAATATATGCAACTTATTTATAATATTAAAAAAATCATACCAAACTGTGCTATTAGCCAAGATATGATAGTTGGCTTTCCTACTGAAACCGAAGAAGATTTTCAGGACACAGTATCATTAATGGAGTATGTAAAATATGATTTTGGATATATGTTTACTTATTCTGAACGCCCTGGAACTTTAGCAGAACGCAAAATGGATGATGATGTTCCACAAGCTGATAAAAAAAGAAGATTAGCAGAAATTGTAGAACTCCAACAAGTACATAGTGGTTTTAGAACAAGAGAAAATCTAAACTCAGTGGTTGAAGTTTTAATAGAAAAAGAATCTAAAAAATCAGAAAAACACTGGTCTGGTCGCACACCACAAAGCCTCGTTACGGTTTTCCCTAAAGGAAACTATAAAATTGGAGATTTTGTAAATGTAAAAGTTATAGATTGTACAAGCGCTACACTTATTGGTGAAGCAATTGGATACTCAGAAAATAATTAAAATGGAGTCAGTTCAAGCTATAAAACAACGTTTCGGTATCATTGGAAATTCAGCATCTCTTAACCGAGCTATTGAAAAAGCGATTCAGGTAGCACCAACTGATATTTCTGTTTTAGTTACCGGCGAAAGTGGCGTTGGTAAAGAAAGTATTCCGAAAATCATCCACCAATTATCTCACAGAAAACACAATAAATACATCGCTGTAAACTGTGGCGCCATTCCGGAAGGCACCATTGACAGTGAACTTTTTGGACATGAGAAAGGCTCATTTACAGGTGCAACTCAAACCCGCGAAGGTTATTTTGAAGTCGCAGACGGCGGTACTATTTTCCTAGATGAAGTTGGAGAATTACCACTTACAACTCAAGTACGTTTATTACGTGTTCTTGAAAATGGTGAGTTTTTAAAAGTAGGCTCCAGTAAAGTGCAAAAAACAAATGTGCGTATTGTTGCTGCTACCAACGTAAACATGTATGAAGCCATACAAAAAGAAAAATTTCGTGAAGATTTATTTTACCGCTTAAGCACCGTAGATATTCATTTACCGCCACTTAGAGAGCGTCAGGAAGACATTCATTTACTGTTTAGAAAGTTTGCAAGTGATTTTGCTTTAAAATATAAAATGCCAACCATCAAACTTACAGATAATGCCACTCAAATATTACTAAAACACAGATGGAGTGGTAATATTCGACAGTTAAGAAACATCGCTGAACAACTATCCGTTTTAGAGCAAAACAGAACAATTTCAGCCGAAACCTTAAAAAGCTATCTACCTATTTCAGGAACTAATTTGCCCGCAGTTATAAAAACATCTAAATCCGATAGCGACTTTAGTAGTGAACGTGAAATTCTATACAAAGTGCTTTTCGATATGAAAAGCGATCTTAACGATTTGAAAAAATTGACTATGGAATTAATGAAAACAGGTAACGTTAAAGATGTTGAAAAAAACAACGAAAGTCTGATTCAAAAAATCTATGGAAATGATAATGATGAAGATGCCGATTATGAAGATTCTATTGAAAACACGGAAGTAATTTCAATCCCAGAACATACATCAAATACAGATGACACATTAACAATACACGATAAATATCATTTTGCTGAAGAAATTGAAGAAGAAGAAACCTTGTCGCTACAAGATAAAGAATTAGAATTAATAAAAAAATCCCTTGAGCGTCACAGCGGAAAACGTAAATTAGCAGCTAACGAATTGGGAATAAGCGAACGTACGCTTTACAGAAAAATTAAACAATACGATTTATAATTCAATCGCTATAATATACATGAAAAAGCACTTTTTATACTTTTTACTTTTAGCATTTAGCGTTTCGCTTTCAGGTTGTGGCATCTACTCATTTACAGGTGCTTCCATCCCATCAGGTACTGAAACTTATCAAGTTAATTATTTTGAAAACAATTCGCTTTTAATAGAGCCAGGTTTAGAACGTGATTTTAAAATTGTACTTGAAGATTTAATTCAAAACCAAACAAACTTAACTTTAGTTCCTTCAAATGGCGATTTAGTTTATGAAGGAGAAATCTCAGAATACCGAATTTCACCAACAACAGCAACCTCACAAAACACAGCTGCACAAAACAGACTAACTATTAGTGTAAAACTGCGTTTTTTTAATAAAAAAGATGAAGAAGATGATTTAGAACAAACTTTTTCTTTTTTTTATGATTACCCTGGAAGTGAACAACTAATTGGGTCGCAAAAAACAACAGCGCATGAAGAGATTTTTGAGCGTATAACTCAAGATATTTTCAACGCTACTTTAGCAAAATGGTAATGAATCATACAGATTTTACAAACTTACTCCAAAACCCTCAAAAAATAACACATGAGGAAACCGAAGCTATAAAATCTATCATTGATGAATTTCCTTATTTTCAATCTGCAAGAGCTATCTATCTTAAAGCATTAAAAAAACAAAGTAGTTTTAAATATAACCAAGAACTTAAAACAACAGCCGCTTACACTTTTGACAGAAGTATTTTATTTGATTACATTACTTCTGAAGCTTTCGTTCAAAATGAAATTTCTCAATTTATTAAACAAAACATAGCTCATCTCAAAGATTTAGATGTTATAGTTGAAGATCTTTCAGTTAATAAAAGTGTTAAAATTGACCATACTTTAAAACAACAAATAATTGATACTGAAGGTGTTTTAGACCCTAATTTATTTGAACCAAAAGAATCACGCCCAAAAAAAATTTTTATTTTAGATGAAACAGAATCTATTGAGAATATCACCGAAGAAGTCATAGCCACTGAAGCTACACCTGATGAAATTTTAAATTTAGGAAAACCTCTACAGTTTGATAAAAGAGAAACGCACTCCTTTAACGAATGGCTTAAGCTAACACAATTTAAACCTATTAAAAGAGAGCTAAAAAATGAACCTCTAGGTCTAACATCTGAAGCTCAAGAAAAAGAAAAAAAGTTTCAGCTTATTGATAAATTTATATCTCAAAACCCAAAAATCAATCCTACCAAAGCAGTAACCCAAAAAGGGAATTTAGCTAAAGCCCAAATGATTCAGCCAGAATCATTAATGACAGAGACTTTAGCTAGGATTTATGTCGAGCAAAAAAACTTCAAAAAAGCAATTCAATCTTATAAAATTTTAAGTTTGAAATATCCAGAAAAAAGTAGTTTCTTTGCAAACCAAATCAAAGCAGTAGAACAATTACAAGAACAAAACAATAAAGAATAATGAGTACGTTTACAATATTTTTAGCATTAATAGTTGTAGTAGCCTTTTTACTAATCGTTGTAATTATGGTGCAAAACCCTAAGGGTGGTGGATTATCTTCATCTTTTGGTGGCGGTGGCACACAACAATTAGGTGGTGTGAAAAAGACAACTGACTTTTTAGATAAAAGCACATGGACTTTAGCTACACTTTTATTAGTATTAATTTTACTTTCTAATGTAGCCATCAATAAAGGTTCAGAAACTTTAGATTCTAAAGCATTAGATTTAGATGCTACAACAACACAACCCTTACCAGCAATTCCTGCTGATACAACTAATGATACTACTACACCAGCAGATTCAACAGAAGAATAGGTAATACCAAAAAAATAAAAAAAATGCCAACTTATACAGTTGGCATTTTTTATTTCTGCAAGTTTGTCAGTAATGATCTATTGGCACATTTTTAGCTTGATAATAAAAACAAATAATAATTTAATTAAAAGTAATATAACAATGAGCTTAAACATTAAACCATTAGCAGACCGCGTTCTTATTGAACCTGCTGCTGCTGAAACTAAAACAGCATCTGGAATTATCATTCCAGATAACGCTAAAGAAAAACCACAAAAAGGAACTGTTGTAGCTGCCGGACCAGGCACTAAAGACGATCCTATTACCGTAAAAGTTGGCGATACTGTTTTATATGGCAAATATGCTGGAACAGAGCTTAAACTAGAAGGTAAAGATTATTTAATAATGCGTGAGAGTGATATTCTTGCAATTGTTTAATTAAAGTAAAATTTAAAAAAATGGCAAAAGATATAAAATTTGATATTGAAGCACGCGACGGTTTAAAACGTGGCGTTGATGCATTGGCTAATGCAGTAAAAGTAACATTAGGACCTAAAGGACGTAACGTCATTATTAGTAAAAGCTTTGGTGCTCCTCAGGTAACTAAAGATGGTGTTTCTGTAGCTAAAGAAATAGAATTAGAGAATCCACTTGAAAACATGGGTGCTCAAATGGTTAAAGAAGTTGCCTCAAAAACTAATGATTTAGCAGGAGATGGCACAACTACAGCTACCGTTTTAGCACAAGCTATTGTAAAAGAAGGTTTGAAAAATGTGGCTGCAGGCGCTAATCCAATGGATTTAAAGCGTGGGATTGACAAAGCAGTAGAAGCTATTGTTAAAGACCTTGAAAAGCAAGCTAAAAAAGTTGGTAATTCATCAGAAATGATCAAACAAGTAGCATCTATTTCTGCTAACAATGATGATACCATTGGTGATCTAATTGCTAAAGCCTTTAGTAAAGTTGGGAAAGAAGGTGTTATTACCGTTGAAGAAGCTAAAGGCATGGATACTTATGTTGATGTTGTTGAAGGTATGCAATTTGATAGAGGTTACTTATCTCCTTACTTTGTAACAGATGCAGATAAAATGATTGCTGATTTAGAAAATCCATATATTTTATTATTTGATAAAAAGATTTCTAACTTACAAGAAATTCTTCCAATATTAGAACCTGTTGCACAATCTGGTCGTCCATTATTAATTATTGCTGAAGATGTAGACGGACAAGCGTTAGCCACATTGGTTGTAAACAAATTACGTGGCGGACTTAAAATTGCTGCTGTAAAAGCACCTGGTTTTGGAGACAGACGTAAAGCCATGTTAGAAGATATAGCTATATTAACTGGCGGAACTGTAATTTCTGAAGAGCGAGGGTTTACGTTAGAAAATGCTGATTTAAGTATGTTAGGTACTGCAGAAACCGTAACTATTGATAAAGACAATACTACTATTGTAAATGGTTCTGGTGATGCAAAAGACATTAAAGCTAGAGTAAATCAAATTAAAGCACAAATTGAAACTACCACTAGTGATTACGACAAAGAAAAATTACAAGAGCGTTTAGCTAAATTAGCTGGTGGTGTTGCAGTTTTATATGTTGGCGCTGCAAGTGAAGTTGAAATGAAAGAGAAAAAAGACCGTGTTGATGATGCTTTACATGCCACAAGAGCTGCCGTTGAAGAAGGTATTGTTGCAGGTGGTGGTGTTGCATTAGTAAGAGCAAAATCAGTTTTAGAAAAACTTACTACTGATAATTTAGACGAAACAACTGGTGTTCAAATTGTAGCACGTGCTATCGAATCTCCATTACGTACTATTGTTGAAAATGCTGGTGGCGAAGGAAGCGTTGTAGTTTCTAAAGTTATGGAAGGCAAAGGCTCATTTGGTTACGATGCTAAATCTGAAACTTATGTAGATATGTTGAAGGTTGGAATTATTGATCCCAAGAAAGTTACTCGTATAGCTTTAGAAAATGCAGCTTCAGTTGCTGGAATGATTCTTACAACAGAGTGTGCTTTAATAGATATTAAGGAAGAATCTGCAGGTCATCCTCCAATGGGTGGCGGCATGCCAGGAATGATGTAAATTGAAAGTTTTCAATTAATATAAACTAAAACGCTTCAAAATAATTTGAAGCGTTTTTTTTGTAAATTTAATTATAGAAATAAGAATAAAATTATTCTTTATGATCTCCAACGATTTGTTCGTCTCTATATTTACAACAAGGATGTACCAAAGCATAAGCTTCATCAGTTGCTTTTATTTGCTTAGTATCATGTCCAACTGCCGCTATATTTTTTTCAATAGCTTTTAAATTGGTTTTGTTTTCATCGAAAAACAATTTCAATTCATGCGTTTTAACATCCCAACTAGCACTTTTTACTCCTTTAGTTGCTAAACATGCTTTTTCTATTCTAGATTTACACATCATACAAACGCCATCTACTTCCAAAGAAGCTTTTGCATTTTTGTTTTGAGCAAAAAGTGTCATTCCCGTAAATAGCATAGCTATAATTATTATTTTTTTCATATTGTCTATTTTAATTTGTTTTAATTTATTTTAAATCTGAATCCAGCGTAATACATACTTCCAAAAATTGGTCCATATACAAAGTTAGTATCA